>JBOFWE010000099.1:0-130336 GCA_051653465.1 Selenomonadaceae bacterium
GCCGCTGCTTCACTGAAATTAACCGGCAGCGACTCACCGGTCAGCAGGGAAAGGTCCAGCATCAAATCACTTGCTGCCACCAAACGGCAATCTGCCGGAATATGATCGCCGGCCTCAACCACGAGCAGATCGCCCCTTACAATTTGTTCGGCCGCAAGCACGCACAGCTGCCCGCCCCGATATGCCTTGACATTATGTGGCAGCATTGCCGCCAAAGCGCTCATCGCCTGATCGGCCCTATATTCCTGCCAGAAGCTAAACAGGGCATTGATCAAAATCACAGACCAGGTAGCCCAGCCGAGCTCCGGCATTTCAACCAAAAAGGCAAGCGATCCGGCTGTCCACAGCAACAACGCCATCATATGGGTAAACTGCTGCAAAAACAGTTTTCCCAGCGAAAGTGAGGCTGCCCGCGGCAACTTATTGAGTCCGTAACGCTGCTGTCGTGCCTCCGCCTCCGCTGCGCTCAATCCGCCCGGGGAAGCCTCAAGAGCAATAAAAACGTCTTCAGCGGCCAGTGCGGACAGCTGTTCTATTTTTTCCTTTTCCACGTTGAACACCTCCCGAAAAATCCGGCTGCTTGCGTAAAATTTTTCCTTAAATAGCTTTTATTATATTTTATTATATCACAATATTCTGATTCTTCATCTTATTATTCAATGTCATTCTTACCGCTAATGCTTTATTTTATAGCTTTAAAAAACCCGGTTCAACCGCTATAATATTTAGTATCAATTGAAATTCGTTCCTGCCACATTGCAGAACATCGCTTGTTGCATTCAGGGGGAAATATACTTTATTTTATATAAGCTTATAAAAATAGCCAGACCACGACAGGGAGGATTTTTTATGCTACATTCACTGCAGCAGATGTATCCAGCTTTATGGCAGCGAAACTTCCGTTACTACTGGACCGGGCAATGCATATCGCTTATCGGCACCTGGATGCAGACAACCGGACAACAATGGCTGATCTATTCCATGACAAAATCTGCCTTTTTGCTGGGCATGCTCGGTGCGGCGCAGTTCCTGCCTATGATGCTGTTCTCACTGCCAGCGGGGGTATTTATTGACCGCTACCCCAAGAAGAAAATCCTGCTGCTGACACAGACAGCCCTGATGCTGCAAGGACTTGTTCTGGCTCTGCTCGTCTGGTCGGGACATGTCACCTACTGGAATGTCCTGCTGCTGGCCGGCATACTCGGCATAATCAATACAATTGATCAGCCGACCCGCCAGTCCTTCATGCCTGAACTCGTCAACCGCCCCAATCTGCGAAATGCCATTGGCCTTAATTCAGCCATTGTCAACCTCGCCAGAATCGCCGGCCCGGCGCTTGCTGCCCTGTTGATGGAAGAATATGGGGCTGCCCTGCTTTTTTTCCTCAACGCTCTGAGTTTTCTGCCGGTATTGTTGAGCATTTACCAGATAAAGACCCTGCCGCTGCCTCAGCTGCCTCCGCCGCAGGCACTGGGCACTGAAATCCATGACGGCCTGTCCTATATCTTTCAAACAAAATCTCTGCGCACGGCAATTGCCGCCATGCTGATTGTCGGCACCTTTATCATGAATTTTAATGTGATAACGCCCTTATATGCTGCCGAAATTTTAAGCGAAGGCCTCTACGGCTATGGCGTCTTGATGTCCGCCAGCGGTATCGGCTCTCTTATCAGTGCCTTTATTGCTGCTTCCTGGCTGAAGAAGACACCCTCCTTCGCCCTGCTTTTGAGCAGCGGACTGCTGCTGTCACTCTTCTTTTCCGCCCTTCAGTTCATTCACAATCTTCCCCTGGCAATTGCAGCCTTTGTGCTTATCGGCTTTTTCAATATTTTATTTTTGACAACGACCAACTCCCTGCTGCAGATAAATTCAGCCGACCGCTTTCGCGGCCGTGTCATGAGCGTCTATTCCCTGGCTTTTCTTGGTACGACTCCGCTGGGGAACTTATTTGCCGGCAGCATTATCGAACATCTGGGGGCCGGCATCGGCATCGGCATCTGCGGTTTTATTTCCCTTGGTCTGCTCAGCCTGCTGCTGCTCAAAACCATGTTTGGAAAAACGAATGAATCCCCTTGATAATTCCAGATTTTACAACAAGCATAATTCATCAGGACAGCTGCTTTAATCAAGCGTCTTGGTGAATTTTTTTATGGCCAGCCCCAGCGTCGCCGAAATAAACACAATAAGCGACAACACCTGTGCCCACAACAGGCTCAGACTGTTGCCGCGCAGAATAATACCGCGCAAAATCTCAATATAATAGGTCATCGGCAGCAACTGACTGAGGATATAAAATATTTTTGGCATCGCATCGCGTGGAAACATAAACCCTGACAGCAGCACACTCGGCATGAAAACAAAAAACGACATCTGCATAGCCTGCATCTGCGTTCGCGAAACACTTGATATTAAAACACCCAGTGATAGCGACGCGATGATAAAAAACGAAGTCAGCCCATAGAGCAGCGGCAGACTGCCGCGAATGGGCAGATCAAAAACGGCCAGTCCCACCAGCAGCGATATCGTGGCCTGCACATACCCCATCACAATATAGGGAATAATCTTGCCGATCATCAGTTCATACGTCTTTAGCGGCGTAACGATCAGTTGCTCAAGCGTTCCAGTCTCCCGTTCCCGCACAATTGCCATCGATGTGATCATCACCATTGTCATCGTCAAAATAATCCCCATGATCCCCGGTACCATATAATACGCGGTGACAAAATCACGATTGTACCAGGAACGAATCCTGACATCATACAGACTGTAGGCGGCTGGCGAAATCTGTTTTTGTGCCAATAAAATCTCCTTGGACTTTAACTGTCCGATGGACTGAGCGGCCGCAATAGCCGAGGACGCTGAAGTTGAATCAGAAGCATCAACAATAACCTGTATCGGTGTCGGCCGGCCATGTTTTAAATTAGGGGCAAGATCCGGCGGTATCAGCACGGCAACCTTAGCCTTGCCACTATCAACCAAAGCATTGGCGGTGGCAAAGTCCGACACAACATAATTGATATCAAAATATTCACTGGCCGTAAAACTATTGAGCAAGTCACGACTTTCCTCCGTCAGTGACTGATCAAATACAACCGTGCTCAAATGCTTGACATCCGTATGGATAGCAAAGCCAAACACCAGCAGCTGGATCATCGGCATCAAAATCATCAGCGCCAGCGTGAGATTATCACGTTTCATTTGAATAAATTCCTTAATGAGCAGCGCCCGCAGCCGGATCATAAAGCTTCGCCCCCTTTGTTTTGTTTCACATGGTGAACAAAAACATCTTCCATCGTCGGCGCAATTTCCCGGCAGCTGCCTAGCTGTGTCAGTGCAACTGCGTCATCCCCGCGAAGACGTATATGCAGATATTTGCCAAAGATATAAGCATCTTCATAGACGATCCCGGAACTTTGCAGCCGCAACAATGCCTCAAGGGAATCAGCAGCTTTAACCTCAAACAACCTTCCCGGGATTTTGCGTTTGAGTTCAGCGGGGGTACCGCTGGCCTTAAGCTGCCCCTGGTAAATAAAGCCCACCTCATCACAGTGTTCAGCCTCATCCATAAAATGCGTCGTCACCAAAATCGTTGTGCCCCGCTCCGCCAGGGCATATAATATCTCCCAAAATAACCGGCGCGACACCGGATCAACCCCACTTGTCGGCTCATCAAGAAAGACAATTTCCGGCTGGTGCAATAGGGCGCAGCCAAGCGCCAGGCGCTGCTTAACCCCGCCGGCCAGCTCGCCGGCCAGCACCAGCTGCGCCTGCGTGAGATTTGCCATTTCCAGCATGGCCTGAATTCGCTGTTTTTTGTTTATTCCCGACAGTGAATATAATCCGGCATAAAATTCAAGATTTTCCCTGACCGTAAGATCTGCATACAGGCTGAACTTTTGCGACATGTAGCCAATTTTTTGCTTAATCGCTTCTGCCTCCCGACATATATCATAACCAAGGACATACCCGCGGCCAGCCGTCGGCGACAATATCCCGCAGAGCATACGAATTGTCGTCGACTTGCCGGACCCGTTCGGTCCTAAAAAACCGTAAATAACCCCGCGGGGAATCCTCAGGCTGATCTGATCAACAGCCGTAAAGCTGCCAAAGCGACAGACCAGCCCCTGCGTCTCAATTGCAATTTCATTCGCTGCCATTGCGCCCGGCCTCCTTTGTCTTTTCCTCTGCCGAAAACAAAACAAATACATCCTCCAGCGAAGGGGCCACCACCTGCAGTTTTGACACGGCAAGCGAATGCGTTTGCAGGCATTTTATCACATCGGTTTCCGTCCGCGGTGCATCATCCGTAATAATATGATATTTGCTGCCAAAAGGTTGCAGTCCCAGCATATAACATTTTTTAAGAATCGTTTCCATTCCTTTGGTCACGGCAGGCAGCTCGAGAATCTTATGCGGATACTCTGCTGCCAGCGCAGCCGGTGCGGCGCAGCGAATCAATTGTCCTTGATTAACCAGCGCCACACGATGGCAAAGTTCAGCTTCATCCATGTAAGGCGTGGCGACAATAATAGTCATGCCATCCTTATTGAGACGGTACAGCAGCTGCCAAAAATCCCTGCGGGCAACCGGATCGACACCGGTTGTCGGCTCATCAAGAAAAAAGATTCGGGGCGAATGCAACAGTCCGCTGGCCAATGACAATTTTTGTTTCATTCCGCCTGACAGCTTGCCGGCAAGGCGGGTTCTAAATTCCCATAACCCAGTAAATCTTAAAATATGTTCTGCCTGTGCCAGCAGTGCTTGACGCCGGATGCCGTAAAGTGCGCCAATCAGTTCAATATTTTCCATCACCGTCAGGTCCTGATAGAGACTGAACCGCTGGGGAATATAGCTCATATAAGGCTTGCAGCTTTCTATATCCGTCTGCCCATTGATTGCAATCTGTCCTGTATAGGAATGAAACAACCCCAGCATCAGCCGGATCAGGGTGGTCTTGCCTGCCCCGTCAGGTCCGACAAGGCCCAGAATTTCTCCCGCTTCGATCCGCAGGGAAACATCCCGTACAGCCGTTACCGGGCCGAAATTTTTACTGACATGATGCAGCTCAATCATCGAAGCTCACATCCGCTGGCATACCGGGTTTCAGGACTCCGGCGTCATTGTCAACTGCGACCTTCACCGCAAACACCATATTGGCCCGTTCGTTTCTGGTGATGCTTTGGCGGGGCGTATATTCAGCATTTTCGCTGATTTCCCTGACCCGTCCGGGGAAAGCCTGGCCGGGGGCTGAGTCAATCTTGACCTCCGCCAGTGTGCCGACACTGACCCGTCCCAGTTCCGTCGAGGGGATATATATCTTCACCCAGCAGTCTGACAAATCGGCGACCGTCAGCAAGGCACTGCCTGCGTTTACATATTCCCCTGCTTCAAAGTTTTTTGTCAACACCATGGCATCAAGCGGACTGTAAACAGAGGTGTCCTCTATATCATTTTCCGTTGCCCGCAGCAGCGCCTGGCAGCGCCTGACCTCTTCGCGGGCCGCGATAAGCTGCTCTTCACGGGTACCGTCATTGACCAGCTGTTCTCTTTCCCGGCTCGCCGACAATTGGGCAGCCGCGGCATCATAGCTTTCCTTGGCATTATCAAATTGTTGTCTTGATGCCGCTCCCGCCTGATACAGTTGATCAAAGCGCTGATAGTCTTTCGCAGCCTTTTCAAAGGCTGCCTGCATAAAGGCACTGTTGGCCGCAGCCTCCTTGCGCTCTGCCGGCCTGGCCCCGCTTTCGAGGTCACGCAGCTGAGCCTCAGCTTTTTTCAATGCAGCCCGGTCCCGCTCCCGGGCAATCAGCAAATCCTTTCGGTCGATCCGGGCAGCCAGCTGCCCCTTCGTCGCATGCATTCCCTCGCTAAGCAGCAATTCTTTTATATAGCCGCTGCTCTTTGTCGTCACATCCGCCTTTGTTACCTCAATGGTCCCCGTGTAAAGCTTAGCGATCTCCTGCTGACGATAATAGTTGTACCCGGCCGCACCAATCAAAACAGCTACCATAATCCCGGCCGCAAACAGTCTAAGCCTCTTCATACTGTTCCCTCCCCGCAAGTCGTGTAAACATAAACTGCGTACCTGCTGCAGATAAGCGTTCTCCACGATAAGGACTGAATCCATCTCGAGATAGCCGCGCATTCGCTACTTGATTGAACTGTTTTATTATCTGATTAAAGTATACGACAGGCCTATAGTTCCGACAAGAAATTTTTCTTGTCTCCCTTGCCAAAACAGCAGCTGCGATGGTGATCGCAGCTGCTGTTCTTTATCTGTAATATAGACTTTTATTCTTCCGGCTGAACATTTTCTCGTTTCATTTCCTCGCCAATATGCAGGATATCCTGCCCGTAGTGTTCGCCTGGAACCGCCCATTTCCCATTGAGACCCACCCACGTCGTAACTTTGCCAAAAATTTCCGGGTGCTTTTCCCTGAGCAGCTGATAGCGTGGATCCATAAGCTCCTGCTGCGGCGGGCGCGTGGTTGCATAAGCTAAGAGGTGCTGTACATGCGCTCTTACGCCCTGCTGTGGTAGTGAAAATGTGCAGCCTTTCACTCCGGCGCCAGTTGTTCCGAGTCCACAATAGTTATTCTGCTGCGGACTGACATCACCACCATAGGCAAAGCAGCCTGTTTCCTTGACCGCCTGAGACAATGCAAGATCCGGACGTATTCCCTCACTCCCTGCCTCCTGATAATAATAGCTGACAAGTTCTTCCACACTGCAATTCAATTTGGGCGAAGGATTGCGTCTTTTTATATACGCTACCGCTTGTTTTTGCGTCACCTGCGGCTCCCCCATAATTTCAACCTGCGCCAGCTGCCGGCTTCTAGCCGCTGCTGCCTGCTGCTGCGCCTGTTGACCAAAAAACACTCCGGCAAGTCCTACGACCGCAAGCAGCACTGCCGCAATTATTTTATAACGCTTTTTCATCTTTATCCCTCCCGGCACAAGAAAAGTGTCTGGTAAATCTTTTTTTCAGTATAATGGCTTTGTATACTTTTTTCAACTACCAGAAAATCATCAGCTGCAGCGGCCAAATCCAAACACCTAAAAAACCTGCCTTTTCTTAGATCCAGTTCACATGACAATTGATTTACAGCGATATTTTGTTTAAGCAAGCAGGGCTTGGCCGCTGTTATGACGAAACAAGCAGTATTGATTTCATTTTAATGTAGTAGGAGCTGATCGCATGGAAATTGACGGTTCTGTAATCACCGAACAGGGGCTTACCTTTGCCATCATTATTGTCAAACCATATGTAATTGAACATGAACCTGAAGCAGCCCTCGCCCATCGCGAATTTTCCCGCCTTTTTCCCGGCATGCCAAATATTCTTATGGTTCAGGGCGCTAACGGCATCCCAGCCTATCACGGGGACCCGCATATCGTCGCCCTCTTAAATCGCTGTGATCCCCGCAGCATTCCCTGGAAGCGCTACACTTTTCTCTAAAGCCTTGCGCACAAGCAAAAGACAAAAACTCCCACCAAACCGGCGGGAGTTTTTGTCTTTTGCTTTATCCTTCTACCAAAGCGAGAATGCTGCTTTTCGGCATAGCTCCGACAGCACTTTTTTTGACCTTGCCATTTTCAAACACCAGCAGGGTAGGAATGCTCATTACGGCAAATTCAGCAGCCAAATCCGGCTGCTCATCAATATTGATCTTAGCGACCTTTAAGCTGCCCTGATGATCCTTTGCAATCTCCTCAAGAATTGGTCCTACCATCCGGCACGGACCACACCAGGGGGCCCAGAAATCAAGCAGTACTGGTTGCTGGGCTTCTAAAACCTCCGCTGAAAAATTTTCTTTTGTAATCGTAACTATGGACATTTTCGATTCCTCCTAAAATAAATGACAAATGTTGCTACAGGGCTCGGTTATATCCGTTTAAAAAATCCAGGGATTGCCGGGGGCACGTTTCTACACAGCGGCCACACTTTAGGCAGTCACTGTCGGCAAATCCGCCTTCAAGACCCTGACTATTATACGGCGAAAGCTGCATCGGACATACCTTGTTGCAGGCCTTGCAGCCAATGCAGTTGTCTTTTACCATAAGCGGCAATGGCTTTTTCCATTGGCTGATCCAGCCGGCAATCGTTCCCATCGGACAAAATGCACACCAAGTCCGCTGATGATAGATGATCCCCAGAAAAATTCCCGCCAAAGTCGTAACCCCGATGATCACAATAAAAACCATCCCTACGGCAGCCGGATCCCCCCAGGCATAATACATCTGCACCGAAAACATCGTCATAATGAACAGCACCATAAAATTCCGCCAGGCAGGCCGCCGAAAAAATGCCGGAATTTGTTTTTGCGGAGATAGCCGCGACAGCAGATGATCATAAAAGCTGCCCCGCGGGCAATAATTGCCGCACCAAAAACGCCCTTTAAACGGGGCCACGGCGACCGGCGCCAGCATACACACAATTGCCAGGATGCCAAGGGGCGGATAGAAAAGTCCGGCAATAAAAAAAATTAAAAATACGTAAAACATATAGTCCTGTAAACGACGTTTCATACAGAGTCCTTTCTTTGCCGTAAAGCAAACTTATTTCTTTTATATTTATATATTACGATATATAAATATAAAAGTCAAGCCGGCAAGACTGCAGCAAATTTCACTGTTTTTTCACAACGCGCAGCTGTACTTTCCTGTATAATAAAGAAAACAGCTTGTCAGGGAGGGAAAACTATGAAAAAACAAACGATTTTAATCGTCGATGATGATCCCCAGATCCGGGAACTGCTAGCACTTTATTTTAATAAAGAAAGTTTTTCTATCGCCGAAGCTGGCGATGGCCTTGAGGCTATCCGTCAAACAGAAAAACTGCAGCCGCAGCTGATTCTGCTCGACATCATGCTGCCGGTTCTCGATGGAATTGAGGTCTGCCGCCAAATCCGCAAATTTTCCCAGGTGCCGATCATCATGCTGACCGCCCGCAGCGAAGATGAAGACCGGATCGCCGGACTTGAACTTGGCGCTGATGATTATATCACCAAGCCCTTTAATCCGCGAGAAGTTGTCGCTCGCGTCAAGGCCGTATTACGCCGCGTTCCCGATAAGGATTTCACCACGGCCGGACTCCTTCATTTTCCCGGTCTTGAGATAAATATCAAAGAGCATACGATTACCCGTCACGGCGTCACCCTGCCCTTGACAGCCCGGGAAATGGAACTGCTCTGGTGTCTGGCCACACATCCCCGACAGATCTTCTCCCGCGAAATGCTGCTCGAAAAAGTCTGGGGCTACACCTACTGTGGCGAAACGCGAACCGTCGATACCCATATTAAGCGCCTGCGCCAAAAGCTTGCCGTCAAAGACAGTTCCGCCTGGGATATTCAGACCGTCTGGGGTGTCGGCTATCGCTTTGAGGTGAAATCATGATCCGCTCTCTCCAGACAAAGCTGCTGCTGAATTTTATGGGAATTATCATTCTTGTTCTCTGCGCGGTTCTTTTCAGCGTGTCCTTCTTTATCCGCACCCAGACACTGGCCAGCAAGCAGCAGGAACTCCTTGCAGCCGGCGCCGAATTTGCCGGGCTTTTGTCTTCTTATCAGGATATAAGCACCCAGACTGAGCTCGACTCTTTGCTCGACGGTGCCAGCAGTTCGCTTGACCTTCGCATCTGGGTTTTGAATGAATCCCGCAAAGTCGTCCGCATTTCCGCCCCCCCTCAGGGAAAGGGAATGATGAAAGGCAAAATGATGCACCATCGCGATACTGCCGTCCCGCCAGAGATCATGATGCCTTCAGCCAGTGAGCTTGATGCCGTTTATCAAGGACAGGTATGGACAAAAGTTTTCAATAGCCCCTACTATGGAGAAAAAATGATTATGGCTGCCGTGCCAATCCGTCAGGCCGATGGCGGCGTCCATGGAGCTTTACTTCTGCATGCACCAGCTTCCATACTCGATTCATTCATGGAAAACATTTACTTTTATATTATAGCGGCCGGACTGCTCGCTGCCCTCTGCGCCCTGTTCATCAGCTATCAGATCACCCGCAGCATGATCCGCCCGCTCAAAGCAATGCAACAAACCGCAACAGCCATCGCCAGTGGAGATTACCATTTGCCAGTTCCGATTACAACCAATGATGAGATCGGACAGCTCGGCCAATCACTAAACGCTCTGGCCAATGATCTTAAAGCACATCTCGCCACCCTGGAACAGGCTGAAAGGCTGCGCCGTGACTTTGTTGCCAATGTTTCCCATGAGCTGCGAACGCCCCTGACAATTCTCCGCGGCTACACCGAGGCGCTACTCGACGGTACGATTGAAGATCCTGCCAAGACCCGGAGTTGCCACGAGCTGATGCTTGATGAAACCAAGCGCCTGGAACGCCTGATCAGCGATCTGCTCGATCTGAGCCGTCTCCAATCGGGGAAGGCCATCTTGGATAAGGAGTTTTTACCGCTCCCGCTGCTGGCTGAACATGCCCTGGAGATGATGGCGCAAACAGCCTTCCAAAAAAAGGTGCATTTGCAGCTGGAAGCTGCCGCCAATCTGCCCCTGCTGTACGGCAGCAGCGATCGCCTCAGTCAACTGCTGCTGATTCTGCTCGACAATGCAGTGAAATTCACCCCTGCCGGCAAAGACGTGCAGGTAAAAATCAGTGCGGATGAGAGGGCCATTCTCCTTGAAGTCAGTGATGCCGGCAGCGGCATCTCGCCTGATGATCTGCCACATATCTGGGAACGCTTTTACAAGGCCGATAAAGCACATGCTCGCAGTGAAGAGGGCACCGGGCTGGGACTGGCCATCGCCAGACAGATTATCGAGCTGCACCAGGCAACGGTTGAAGTGACCAGCCAGCTGGCTGCCGGCACCCGAATCACGATCCGCTTTCCGCTGTCGCGCGAAAAAAGTTTCCAGCCTTGAAGTTCACATTTTTGTCACATTTGCGCCATATTTTTGTCGCAGCTGCCACTTATAATAAAGGCAGAAACAAACTACTTTATGTATCAGGAGGCAGATCATATGAAAAAAACTTTTTTAATCGCCGCCGCTGGCCTGGCGATACTTCCCCTCGCAGCTTCGGCTGTTTATGCCGCTACTCCGGACGACTCTTCCTTCTGCGGCTTTGGCCGCGGCCTAACCCTTACCGATTCCCAGCGACAGGAAATGGCCCCCCTGTTTGAAAAAAGGACCGACCTGCAAAAACAGATGCTCGAACTTCACCGTGAAATGCTGCAAAAGCAAGTCGAATTTGGCAATCTGACACAGGCAGAAGCTGACCAACGCCTGGAACGCATGCAATCCCATCGCGGCCATATGGGGGCAGGAGGCAGAGGCGGCATGATGCCTGGGGCTGCTGGCGGCTGTCCGGCGGTAACGAACTGATTGGAACAAAACTGTAAAAGGAGCTCGCCGAATTTGGCGAGCTCCTTTTACAGTTTTTTCCTTTCCAGCCAGCAGAAAAATAACAGCACCACCGCCGTAAACGGAATAATTATGCCCCAATGATTTACTGCCAATACCTGCGGTATGGTGATTTTCCCATAATCCCCCCAAGTCAGCACCGTAGCCTTAAGATACGGGTAAGCTTCGGCATAAAGAGCCGCCCCCAGTAGCATGCCAACAATTCCCCAAACAGCATCGACACGGCCTTCACCGAGCGCTCCCACAGAGGTCCCCGGACAATAGCCAAGAAGTCCCCAGCCAAGGCCGAAGGTCAGCCCGCCCAGCACAACCCCACCAAGAATCATCGGTTTTACAGCCAGTTTCACCAGCCCAAAATCATAGAAAAAATATACACCAATCATTCCGACAATAATATGGGACAGCATAAACTTTACAATCGTCATATCCTCCAGCAGCAAGGCCCCGATCTGCTTGTCATAGCGAAGGACTCTCCCTTTTTGCAGCAAGAAGCCAAAGAGTATGCCAGTAAATAAGCCCGCGAAAAGCTCCATCACCTATCGCCTCCCCGATACAGCCAATTTGCAGAAATCATGCCACCGATAAAAAAACAGCAGACAGCGACATAGCCGCTGACCGAAAGCTGCAGGCCACCACTCAGTCCATGTCCGCTCGGACAGCCATCCGCCAGACGAGCCCCAAACATGGCCAGAATGCCGCCGAGCATGGCCACCAAAGCTCGTTTTTTCCCCATTGGGCCAAAGCGAGCTGCCCACCGATCCGGTACTTTTTGCAGGCGAAAACTGCCGGAGGTCACGGCTGCGATAAAGGCCCCCAGCAAGATTCCAGCCACAAACATCCACTGCCAGTCAATTGCCGGAATCTCCCTGATAAAATAAGGCATTGCCGCCACCCGCTCCGGTGAAAACAGCTGCTCCACCATACCTGTGGTCTTGGCAAAAGTAGTAGATGCCCCCAAATATTTCCCCACCAAGCCCACTGAAGCAACCGCTACAATTCCGCTCAGCCCTCCGGCCACATACGGATTCCACTTTCCCCCGTCTTTCATCTGCATCCCTCCAGTTTATCAAATCTTTTAAGCTGCTTTCCCACTTGCTGTATGGTATCTGGTTCTATTATAAAACAAGTAAATTTCCCAAGCAACAATATTCAGATTTTTCAGTTATATAAAAACATAAGGATCCGGATTACGGCACTTATTCCTGCGCTGAAAGCTCACGGATATGGCGCTCACGCCCAAGCCCATGTCCGCCGGGACCGCCCCAGCTGTCTTTATACTGCTGACCAAAATCCATAATCTGAGGCACTGGCGGCAAATCCAGCAGAACCAGTACCACTAACAGCAGGCTGATCAAGAGTGCGGCCAGCGACTCTGTTTTCCATTTGCCAGCTGTACTCTGCAGCCTTAAGGCCTGCCATAAAATACGACGATTGTAATAAATATGCACCAGCGCCAACAGTAAAAAGGCAAAGGAGAAGATGGTGTGCAGGCGAATATAATCTTCCTTTTGCAGGCCAAACAACAGCCACTGCAGATCAAGAGCCACTCGCGTCGGCGGGACAATATAGAGGACGATACCGGTCAGGCAGATAAAAATAAACAGATACAGGAGCAAAAGTGATACGAACTGACGAAAAAACAGGCCTTTCATGCTCACACTCTCCTTTATTTTTTATTTCATCGATAAAAACCGGTTCCCCGGCACTCCGCAAAGGCAGGCTGCCGGAGAAAAAGCTCCTTGCCAGCCGGTTTGCCGGCGAATTGCTGTCATGCTGTAGCGTTGAAGAGCTGTCAGCACGAGGTTCCCCGCCATGCCGTCCGTCATAACCGGCAGCTGCTCCGCATCAAGGATTTCCGGCAGAAAATATTCCCGCATCCAATGATACCCCTGACGGCGCCTGCACTCCCAGGCAATGGCCGAAGCTTGTACCCCCGGCAGCCCTAACTGAAGATATACGGGTGTTCCCAGGACCTGCTGCCAGCGATTCCGGTCACTTTCCCCGACGCCGCTGGTCAGGCAAAAAAACGCCTGGCAGGTGCCGCCATTATGGCCGGAATCCGTCCACCGATCCAAAAGCTCGGCTGTCAATGCGCACGCCGTCACACTGTAGTCCATAATTTTATCCCATGGCTGATCTGCCCCGGTAATAATCACCGCACCTATCTTTTCGCCCCCGCGCAGTAATCCCCAGGCAGGACCTTCCCCGTCAAAACCGTCGGCAACCAACAGCACGGAAGCCTTATTTACACCGCAGGCCCGCAGCCAGCGCTCGCTGCAGTCTTCCCAGACAGCAATTTCCTCCGGCATGTATGTGGTCGTCCCTAAAATACGGGCAACGCCGCTCAGCGGAATTGTCAGCCGTTCAAAGGGACTCTCCCCTGCAGCTTCCGCCTGTAGCGGCAATTTTCCCAAATCACAAAGCAACAGACCGTCGGCAGTTATTTGCGCATTTTCACAGCGCTGCCGAAATAACAGATCCTTTTCCAGGGCCCAGCGAAGGCAGCGCTGCCATTGTTCTTCCTGTGTGTTTATCGTCTTTGAATTTTCTCCCGCAACCGCTGTATGCTCCATCTTTATATCCAATCCCTTTCCGTATACATCATCTTTACTATTTTATTCTCTGCCAGCAGCAAATTCCCTGCTTATAATAAGAGATGGCTTCCTCGAGATAGACGCCATGAGAAAAGGCTTTGCCGATTAGACAGCAAAGCCTTCGCTATTTTTCTATATTGTCTCCGCTTGTGTTTTAGTCACCGATTTTGTCCCCGCCGGCAGCAGAAAGGCCGCCCCAGCGGCCAAAGCGGCAAATGCCGCGAGCAGCTGCATCGTCAGCATTAGTCCCTGATCATCTGCAAAGGACCCAATCAGCGGGATGATCAGTCCGCCAACACTGAAAAAGAGTCCCATCGTCACCCCGGAGGCAAAGCCTATGCTCCGCGCCAGATACATCTGTCCCAGAACAACGACCGAACTGAAAGGTGCAAACATCGCAAAGCCCATCGGCACTAAAAGCAGATATCCAAGTAGCGGTGATTTCGTCTGTGACAACAGCGCTACCGAAATGGCAAGCAAAATATAGCTGACACGGACAATTTTAAGATAACCAAAGCGATCTGCCAGAAGCCCGCCCACCAGGGTTGTTATAACCCCGAAGGCAAATAGCAGCGTCAGCGCCGATCCGGCAGCTGTCGGTGATTGCTGCATGACATCCACCCAGTAAAGCGGAATAAAACTGCGCAGTCCACAGACCGCAATCGATGTACAAATTACCAGCAGCAACAGGCGGGAAAAAGCATTCCAGTCATTTTCCCGGCCCGCCATGCTCTTGAAAGCAGCATCATATTTTCCAGCAGCCTGACGCTGGATTTTGTCTTTCATCTGCGGTACAAAAAACATCAGCATCGCTGCCATAAGCACGGCCAGAAAACAAAGTACGCTCGTACCACGCAGGCCAAAAGCCCCTACCGCGGCGATTGCAATCACCGGGCCAACCGCAAAGCCGGCATTACCACCGACAGAAAAAATACTCAGCGCCGTTCCGCGTTTTTCCCCGGCAACCTTATTGACCATACAGGTTGCTTCCGGATGAAAGACCGCACTGCCCACCCCGCTGAGCATGACTGCCGCAAAGATAAACCAGTAATCTGTCATCAGCCCGGTAATTCCCATGGCAACCCCCGCCAGCAGAATCCCAAGCGGCATAAAGTAGTTTTTCGACTGGCGGTCGGCCATCCAGCCAAACAAGGGCTGGATCACCGAGGATAAAAAACTTGAGGCAAACATCAGCCCACCGACATCCTTGTAGTCCATCCCATAGGCGGCAATAAAAAACGGCAGAATTGCCGGCAGTGCCCCCATGGCAATATCACAGAAAAAATGGCCCATCGCCAGCAGGTAAATGTATCGGCTTGTCATTCTTCTCACTCCATTCGCATATAAGCATTAATTTATCATCAGCCAAATTTTTTCAGCCAGACAGCAATGAATATGCTATTATTATATAGAGTTAAGAACGGCACGTCATGGATTATATTGTGCATTCTTAGCACAATATGAACGAATCAGGGTGATTTCATGAAAATTCTTCCCCTTGACCAAAAACAGCGCTGTCAAAACTGCAATTTGATCTGTGACCGCCAGGGGCAAAAGAGCGCCCACTGTACGCGCTATGAAAACAGTCCGGCCGTCAGCATTGCTCGTCTGGAGCATAAAAAAACCGGGCCGGTATTTGGGCGGCACTGGCATGAACAGCTCCAGCTGTTGCTATTTAAGCGCGGATCGGTCACCATCCATTGCAGCGGCATCCCGCATGAACTTGCAGCCGGCGATATCCTCATTATAAACAGCAATGAGATCCATTACGGACTCAGCCACCAGGATTCTGCGCTCTACTATATCGTAAAAATAGACTGCAAGGCTTTATTTGCCAGTCAGCAGTTGTCACAACAATCCCCGCAGCTGGCTCCACTGCTGGAAAACCAGTTGTTTTTTAAGAACAAGATTGAAAAAAACCAGCCCCTGACAACTGCGATCGAAGCCATCATCGAGGAAGCAGACGGCCAGCAGCCAGGCTTTGAATTGTCCATCCAGGCAGCTGTCTACCAGATTATCGTAGAACTGCTGCGCCACTGCCAGCAGCCACTGCCAGCAGTAAAACAGAGCCTGCGCCCGGCGGAGCGGTTTGAACAGCTGCGCCCGGCACTCGCCTATCTGGATGCCCATTACAGCTGCAATATCCAGCTGGATGCCCTAGCAAGTCTAGCCAATATGAGCCCCCAATATTTTTGCCGCCTGTTTAAAAACCTCACGGGGCGACGCCCGATGGAATATGTAAATTTTCTTCGAATCAATAAGGCCTTGCTGCTACTGGCCGATAAACGCTTAAACATCAGCGAGATAGCCGCTGCCGTCGGGTTTAGTGACTCAAATTACTTCAGCCGCATTTTTAAAAAATATCAACAGACCTCACCGACAAAAATTCGCCAGCAAATGCAAAATCAGCTGCGCTAAGCGCTGCAGCCCGCTCAAGGAGGTACGCTTTATGCCGAAAAGTCCTCGCCTTTGGGAAATCGATGCCCTGCGGGGAAGCGCGATCTTGCTGATGATCAGCTTCCACATCGCCTTTGACCTTGCTTATTTTTGGCAATACAATATCCACTATGATACGGGTATTTTTTACGCAGAAGGCCGTCTCGCCGTGATCTTGTTCCTCGGTGTTTCGGGTGCCAGTTCAGCCCTGGCGAAGCCGAGACCAAAGCGAACTGCCAGCATTGTGTTCTGGGCCCTGATGATCACAGCTCTAACCTATTGGCTAGCACCTGAAAACTACGTCCGGTTTGGCATTCTTCATCTTATTGCCTGCTGCCTGCTCCTAACGCCCCTGCTTGATAAGCTGTCAGCAAAACAGCTTCTGCTCTTAATTTCGGTGATACTGGCATTGGCCCCACTGATGAAGGTCCTGCCGGCAGAATCCGGCTTTTTGCTGCCTTTAGGGATACGATCTCCTGACTTTTCTTCCTTTGATTATTACCCCCTGTTTCCCTGGGGCAGCTGCTTTATTGCCGGTCACCTCGGAATCCGCTGGTTTTTGAGGCTGCAGAAAGGCCGCTGGCAACCCGCACCGGCCTTTCTGCAGCCACTGACAGCCATTGGGCGCTATCCTCTGACCATCTATTTGCTGCATCAGCCGGTTTTGCTGCTGCTGCTGCTATTGCTCTGCGGACTACCAGCGCAACAGCCTTGACTTTACAACTTTACTGCCGCTGCCCGGATGGGTGAACCGTCACCGCCGGGCAGCGGCAGTGGCAGCAAGCTGAACAGATAGTCTTGTCCCACCGTAAGTTGTTCCAAACGGGCAAGATTTTCCACCAGTAAAATATCACGACTGAGAAAAATCTTATGAACCTCGATATTTCCTGTTTTATCAAAGCCCGGTGCATCGATCCCAATAAAACGGATCTGGCGCCCGGCGAGCAGCATAGCCGCCTCGACGCTAAGATAAGGATGCTGCCAGTACCGAGGCTGCCCATAGAAACGATCCCAGCCTGTGCGAAGGCAGAGCACTCTTCCCGGGGCAATATCTTGGCAGCCTGCCAGAGATTCGACCCGAATCGGACCACCAGCCTGACATGAGGCCGATATGTCGACGACAATTCCGGGACGGATAAAATAGTCCAACGGGAAATCATCTAGCTTACGGCCGTTAGGGAAAATATGGTAGGGAACATCAATGTGTGTGCCCGCATGTGAACCCAAGCTTATCCGTTCAACATGACAGCCGTCTTTCTCATGATTTAAAAACGAGTGCCGTTCTACCACAGGGTCTCCAGGATATACGGGCATTTCATTTAAAATCTGCTGCCCCAGATCCAGCCATTTTTTATCCATATCACGCCACCGCCTTATCATATTCTTGCTCCTTACTATGTTTTATACAGATAAAAATTCTCCTGCCTGGCCTTTCATAAAATCCAGCTGGACAGCAGGCAGCGGATCGATTATACTCTGTCTATAGCAAAAACAAAAATGAGGTGTTTTTTATGAGAAAATATATTTTTCTGCTGGCCATACTTCTGTTGCCGGTTCACGTCTTTGCCGCCCCGGCTCCGGTAGCCGTCGGCATGGCAAATCCCTTTGTGCAGTACCAGTCTCTGTCCGAGCTCAAGCAAGACAGCATTTTCACTGTCAAAACCCCGCAGCTTTTACCGGTAAATTTTCAGGAACACTATTTTTCGATGCTGCGCGATAAAAAAATGATCGAAGTACGCTATGCTGCTGCTGATCAGGAAATTGACTACCGCATGGCCAACATCACACTCGGCATAAACATCAGTGGCGATTATACGAAATATCCTGCGGAACAGACGATTTTCCTCGATTCCCTGCCGATCCTGGCCCGTGGCGATGGCAGTCTGATTCACTCAGCGATCTGGGTTCAGGAGGGTTACAGCTACTCTCTGTCTTTCAGCAAGGGCATTTCTGCCAGTCAGCTCTTAGACATAATCAAAAACATTGCCTAAAAACAGGTGCAAAAATACTATATCCGACAATAAAAACAGCAGGTGTATATAATGATATACACCTGCTGTTTTTATTGTCGGACTTTAGCCCTCAAGATGCAGAGCTTTGACCTTTATATTGACTGTCTGCACGACCATGCCCGTCATGTATTCAACAGCCTCTTTGATCCGCTTTTGAGATTCCATAATCAGTGTTGGTATATGACGACCATAGCGCAAGATAACCTCGCAGTATATTTCAATACCGCGTTCTTCGTCACCTTTCCAGATATGGCGCACTTTCACCCGGGCCATTTTTAAAATACTTTCCTTATCGACAATCACCTTATCCACAATAGACGTTATTGTCGAATCATCAATAATCAGTTTCCCATAATAACTGAATACCGGCCGAACAATCGACTTTTCGCCAAGACGCCGCCGCTTTGTCTGCGATTTTTTAAAGAAGGATTGTATTGGATCAATCAGATACCCCGAAAAATGCGGCTTTAGCTCAATCGTCGGCACCGGAATAATGTGTTTGCCCTCTTTCATCCGACAAACATAGGCTTTTTCCATTTCTGCCTTAGTTGCAATGTCCTCAATGCGTACGATCTTCGAAATCCTCGGCACTGCCAGTATTTTAGCAATCTTATAGACCATGTTTTCCGAGGTCCCTAAAATCAACAGCCGCTGGGGCTGTACCCGTTCGAGCGCTGCCTTCACCTCTTCGGCATGACCGGGCAGAACAAAAATTGCCCGGCGGACAGCCATGATTTTGCTCGGCTCCCGCTTGGCCGAGTGACCGGCAATAATCTTTCCATCTTTTATTAAAATCCCATCGTCGATAATGGCATCGGCTTTTTGCTCATGGGCAACAACCAATGCCCGATGGCTTTTACCGGTTCCGCTTGGTCCCACTAAGGCGATAACATCCATTTTTTCTCTCCTATATTTCCTGTTTGACTTATTTCATTTCAGTTGACGGTAGATCACTTCCGCAAAACTGTCATCAATAACAAATTCTCCCAGTTCCTGTGGATAACGGGTAGGTATGCCATGATAATCGGAACCACCCGTTATAATAAGCTGATGTTCTTTTGCCATTTGAAGGTATTTTTCCGTATCCGCCGCGTCATGCTGCGGATAAAAGACCTCTAGTCCATCGATACCAGCATCGATGATATCCCGCACCAGCGCATCATCACCAATAAGCCTGGGATGTGCCAACACGGCCAGTCCGCCAGCCTGCCTGATCAAAGCAATGATCTCAGCCACAGATAAGCGATAATGCGACACATAGGCCGGGCCATTTTTATACATGATCTCATCGAAAACCTGACCGATATCACGGAAGAATTTTCGTTCAACAAGCGCTTGTGCGATATGCGAGCGGCTGATGGATTTGCTTTCCCCCGCCAATTTTAAAACCTCGGCCTCGGTAATGCCATAACCCATCGCCTGCAATTTTTCAATCATTTTAGAAAATCTTACCCAGCGGCTTTCCACCACTTCATCTAACTTTTCCTGCAAAGCCGTATTAAACATATCAATATTATAACCCACAATATGAACCTCATGGCCGACATTATGAGCACTGAACTCAATCCCCGGAATAATTTTTACTCCCTTACAGGGATAAAGGCCTTCTTCATACAGATGGCGGATGCCATCGATCGTATCATGATCGCTAATTGCGATATATGTAAGACCGGCTTTTTTTGCTGCCGCGACAATTTCCTCTGGTGACAGACGCCCGTCAGAAAAAGTCGTATGTACGTGCAAATCACTAGGCACGATTTTTTCACCTCAAGTCGTTTAACACATTTCATGTCCAGACAACAACAACAGGCCCTGTCCCGAAACGAACAGGGTCTGCTGCTGGCTGGCTACCGCGGCTGAACGATCAGCTTTATCGCTGTTCGTTCCTCCCCATCAATCAGAATATCAGTAAATGCCGGAATGCAGACCAAATCCACGCCATGAGGGGCCACAAAACCGCGGGCAATCGCGACCGCCTTTACTGCCTGGTTAAGCGCACCGGCGCCGATCGCCTGCATCTCCGCACTGCCGGCTTCCCGTAAAACACCTGCTAAAGCACCTGCTACAGAGTTTGGATTTGATTTGGCTGATACTTTTAATACTTCCATGATTAGCACGCTCCTTCAAATAAGTAGAAAAGAAGTACTGATACATCCAGAAATAAAAATACCTAACATTTACTGTATTCTGTCTTTGCGCCTAAACTCCTGCTCAGCTTAGGTATTTTCTCCCTCACGGATCAAAACTCGTTCAATTGCTGTCGTTTTATTTGTGGCATCATCAATTTCCAGCAGAACTGCCGAAAAGACATTGGGTCCTTCCGCCAAGTCAAAGCGCACCGGCCGGCAGGTTATGAATTTTTCAAGAATACGGTCCGTCTGCACACCTAAAACTGAATTCCATGGACCGACCATGCCAAGGTCCGTGATATAAGCTGTTCCCTCAGGCAAAATGCGCTCATCGGCTGTTTGAATATGGGTATGCGTACCGACAACACAGTTCACGCGGCCGTCAAGATACCAGCCCATTGCCATTTTTTCCGAAGTCGTCTCCGCATGTATATCGAGCAAAATAATATCACACTCATCCTTGATCTGCCGCAAAATTTCATCGACTTTTTGAAATGGGCAATCCATCGGCGGCATAAAGGCCCTTCCGGCGAGATTGATCACGCCGATATTCTTCGCCTTATAGGGATAAATGCAATATCCTCGCCCAGGAGCCCCGTCCGGATAATTGGCCGGACGGATTAAAAATGGTTCGCGGTCAATAAATTCCAGGACTTCCCGCTTATCCCAAATATGATTTCCCGCCGTGACGATGTCCGCACCTGCATGATACAGGCTGTCGAGCGAACTGCGCGTAATTCCCTTGCCGCCGGCTGAATTTTCACCATTGACAACAACTACATCAATTCCCCTCTGCTTTTTTATTTCCGGCACATACTTCAAAAAAGCATTGCGGCCTGGCCGACCGCAAACATCGCCTACGATTAAAATTCTCAAAATAAAATCCCCCAAAATATCCCTATTTATTAAACACCATGACCCGGCCTTCTTCCCGGATACCGATCATCCGTTCTCCCACCCGGTTCACCTTCATGCTGCCGAGCATGCGATCAATGACCTCTTCTCTGACAACATCCGCCTCTTCTGCAGCATCACGATTGAGATCACTGATCAGCACGGCGGCAAATTGCTCCCGCACCAGCGTGCTCACCAGGCCAATTTCGCCCTGCGAAATCGTGTTCATATCCCGTATAATGTGCAAAAAAGCCGCTCCGTCCTGCACATCAAAGACAATTGCAATATGTCCATCGGAAAAGCCCTCCAGCGAATGGTACGTCACAATACTGTCCTCTATAAAAGCTGCCGCCGACTCCTGCAGGCTTTTTTCCGGAACCTTGCCCAGCACATAGGTCAGCTTTAAAGTATTATCCTCCGGTTCGAAGCTGACAGTCCCTATTTCCGGATAACAGACAAGAATGGAAACCAGCAGGTTAATTGCATCCATATTTGGTTTTTTTCCCCGTTTGAACTTTCTCATAAACTCACCCCCGTACAGCGCAGGCGATGCCTGCGATCCTTCACCTTGTTTTTTAGGCATAATGGTAAAAAAACGGCCCTGTATGCACAAGGCCGTCCGTATTTCTTATTTTGCGTAGTCAACGACACGCGTTTCTCTTATTACCGTAACTTTGATCTGCCCCGGATACTCCAGTTCAGCCTCAATTTTTTTCACAATATCATGGGCCAAGCCGGCAGATGTAACATCATCTACTTTATCCGGTTTTACCATAATGCGAATTTCACGACCGGCCTGAATTGCAAAAGACCGTTCCACACCCTCAAAGGACTCAGCAATTTCTTCCAGGCGTGTCAACCGCTTCAGATAGGATTCAAGGCTTTCACGACGAGCTCCCGGACGGGCAGCCGATACAGCATCAGCCGCAGCGACCAAAACAGCCTGTACGGTCTTTGCTTCTTCATCCCCGTGATGCGCACCGATCGCATTGATGATCTCAGCCGATTCACGATATTTACGGGCAAGATCAGCCCCAATCGTTACATGCGGCCCCTCAACTTCATGATCGACTGCCTTACCGATATCATGCAACAACCCGCCGCGTTTCGCCATCATGACGTCAACGCCAAGCTCAGCTGCCATCACACCGGCCAGATGGGAAACTTCAATCGAATGATTGAGTACATTCTGTCCATAACTGGTACGATATTTAAGCCGCCCCAGCAATTTGATGATTTCCGGATGAAGTCCATGTACGCCTGTTTCAAACGCAGCGGCTTCGCCGGCTTCTTTAATGCGCTGTTCCACTTCTTTTTTAGCCTTATCAACCATTTCTTCAATACGAGCCGGATGAATACGTCCGTCTGTAATAAGCTTTTCCAAAGCGATTCTGGCAATTTCACGTCGAACCGGATCAAAGCCCGAAAGAATAACTGCTTCCGGTGTATCATCGATAATAAGATCAATACCAGTAAGTGTTTCCAGCGTACGAATATTACGTCCTTCACGCCCAATGATACGGCCCTTCATTTCATCATTAGGCAAAGCAACAACCGATACGGTAGTTTCAGCCACATGATCAGCCGCACAGCGCTGAATAGCCAGGGAAATGATCTCGCGAGCCTTCTTATCAGACTCTTCTTTAGCCTGCTGTTCATATTCCTTGATCATCAAAGCCTTATCATGCTTGATTTCAGCCTCGGCATTGGCAAGCAACATCGTCCGTGCCTCTTCCGAAGTAAGTCCGGATATGCGCTCGAGTTCCTGTGCCTGCTGCTGGTGAAGATCCTCAATCGCTGCCTGGCTCTTGTCGAGTTTGGCTTCCTTATGCGACAGGACTTCTTCTTTCTTTTCCAAAGACTCCGTCTTGCGATCGATGTTTTCTTCCTTTTGCACTAAACGGCGTTCCTGACGCTGCAATTCACTGCGGCGATCCTTGGTTTCGCGTTCAAGCTCCTGACGCAGTCTGTGAATATCTTCCTTGGCTTCTAGCAGCGCTTCTTTCTTTTTTGTTTCGCCGCTTTTCTCAGCTTCCACAAGGATCTTCTTTGCTTCTTCTTCAGCCGAACCAATTTTCGCTTCGGCTGTTCTTTTTCTCATCGAATAACCGACTCCGGCTCCGATTATTACTGCAACTATTACCGCTAATAACAACTCAACGATAATCTTCACCCCCTTTTATCTTAGTTAGACCAACAAAATAGGGCGATGCACGCCCCTGTCTTTGAATTTTAGAGTCAGCCGTCCCCTGTTACAGCTGGCGCTGCGCTTTTTAAGCATTAAATTACAATAATTAAGTTGTGGTATAACTGTACAAATTTATTTTAAAGGTTTTTCAAACACGTGTCAAGCGAAGAAACACCTATTACGACGCCAGATCAGCGGCGTCGACAAAAAAAGAAAAACTCCTGCCATAGCCATACTGTTTTCCAAAAAATACCGAAAATAAAACAGGCCTGTTTTTAGCGCCTGACAGCGCACAAAACAGACCTGCGGTTCCTATTTACTATTCAATTTCGTCATTCTTGCAAAAACACGCAACGGCCTGCCGGGCTGTTGCCGAAGAAAAGCCTTTCCCATAGAGATACTGTTGCATTTTCTCAGGCTTAGCCGATACGCGAAACTTCAGCTCGAGTGTCCGCAGTGCCGCGGCCTGTTCGCGATCATCAATAAACCGCGGCACACAGGCTTTAACCAGATCTGAAGCAAAGCCTTGATTCATCAGCTTACAGCATATATAGCGCACACTGCAGCGGCTCTCTGTAAAATAACGCTGAAATTGCTGGAGACAAAGTTCTTCATCATTCAGATACCCTCGCTGCGTCAGTGTCCCGATAGCATTCTCGATCTCCTGCGGTTCATAATCGCGCAGTTTAAGCTTGTCGGCAAGTTTTTTCGTGCTGTGCGCCTGCCGGGCCAGAAGGTCCACGGCCTGCACCAGGGCGGTTTTTTTAGGCCTCGCTGCCCGGGGCTGCACTTTCTTCTCTGCCATCTATTTCATCCTCTTGTGGTTTTGCCGGCGTCAATACCGCCTCACGAATTTTAGCTTCAATTTCAGCGGCAACATCCTTATTCTGTTTAAGAAATTCTTTTACATTTTCCCGTCCCTGACCAAGACGCGTGCCGCTATAGGAATACCAAGCACCACTCTTATCGAGAATATCCAGGTCGGCACCAATATCAACGATACAGCCTTCCTTTGATACACCTTCGCCATACATAATATCAAATTCCGCCTGCCGAAATGGTGGCGCCACCTTATTTTTCACAACCTTAATGCGTGTGCGATTGCCGAGGATATCATTGCCCTGCTTGATTGTGTCAATCTTGCGGACATCAATGCGGATTGTAGCATAGAATTTAAGTGCCCGCCCCCCAGTGGTGGTTTCAGGATTGCCGAACATGATACCAATTTTTTCCCTGATCTGATTGATAAAAATAGCAGTTGTCTTTGATTTGCTGATCACAGCCGTCAGCTTTCGCATGGCCTGTGACATCAAACGGGCTTGCAATCCGACATGAGAATCCCCCATATCACCTTCGATTTCGGCTTTTGGCACAAGGGCGGCCACGGAATCGACAACAACGATATCAATTGCCCCACTGCGAACCAGGGCATCGGCGATGTCAAGTGCCTGTTCACCGTTATCCGGCTGCGAAATTAAAAGGTTATCTATATCGACCCCCAACTTCTTGGCATATACCGGATCGAGGGCATGCTCAGCATCAATAAAGGCTGCAATTCCACCAGCTTTTTGAGCCTCCGCAATAACATGCAGGGCGACCGTCGTCTTCCCTGATGACTCGGGTCCATAAATTTCTACAATACGGCCGCGTGGCATGCCGCCAACGCCAAGGGCAATATCAAGCGGCAGATTGCCGGTAGGGATCACCTCTATATTCATATTCGCGGAAGCCTCCCCCAGCTTCATGATCGAGCCCTTGCCAAATTCCTTTTCAATCTGCTTCAAAGCATTTTCCAGCGCCTGCTTTTTATCCATATATTGCTTTTCGCCCCTTCCTCTATCTGTTATAGATTATACAAACATTCGTTCTAAAAGTCAACTATCGGCAGGGGTTCCTGCCCTGGAATCCCCACACAAACAGCCTTATGCGCATATGTCCGAACTATCATTTTCTCCGTTTGACACAACTGCCGTCAGGCCTTAGCGAATTGTTTCACCATTGACCTTCTCCCAGCGCTCTTTCAAGACAATGCTTTGCTGCTGCAAGGCGGCTGCTGTCTGTTTTTCGGCAATGCCGTTCAGATTCAGATCAGCCATCTGGACTGCCCCCTTGGCGCTTGCCGCGGCAAGCAAAACAGCAATCTTCAGATCCCCGTCAGCTGGTGTCGGCTCGCCGCCCAGCAAAGCAATGCCGATCTCTGCCGTCTGCAGACACGCGGCGGCAATTTCAAGCGGCGTTGCCGCCGCCAGTGCCAGTCCCTGCTCAATCGCAGCCTCGCGCCTCGTTTTTTCTACCTCATCATTTTGTGGTAAATGGATTGCCGCCAAAAGTTTATTGTACGCAGCCGCATCCGCATCTACACAGGCGAGCAGCTGTTGATGCACTTGCTGCATCTCCCTCCGCTGGGAATCATCGCTTGCCGCCTCAGCAACCGCCATATTTAACGCCATTTCCACTAGGCCCGCCGCCATCAATCCGGCCGCAGCCGCGGCGCAGCCCCCACCTGGCATCACGGGATGCGCCGCGGCAATCGCCGTCGCAAATTCTTCAAGGCTCTTATGGATCAACAACAGAATCACCTCTTTCTTCTGTTGTTGACGCCTGCCTGAATACCATGGTTTCTTGTCCGCTGCGCGCAGTTTCCCCACCGTGCGTATAGCCGACAACAGCAAAGTATTCACTGCAGCGCCGGGCAAGCCGCTCGTAGTCAGGATCCTTACCGCGCAGGCAAGATGACAAATGCACACAATCGACGCCTTTGCTGCGCAGCGATTCAAATTTTTTCTCAATATCACCGCCATTATGGGTAAAGGCAATCAGTTCCAGTTCCGTCTCCTTATCATAGCGCGCAAAAGCATCGAGGCGCTGAAAACAAGCTTTCAAACAGCCACTGCCCGTACATTTAGCCATCGTCTCTTCCCGGGTTATAATTGCAAGCTTCATCGTAATTTCCACCTTTCGTAAAAGTTTCACACAGAACACAACCGCTCTTATTGCTGCCTTTATGATAAGCGAAAAGGCCTCTGCTGGCGAACGGCGCGCGGCAAAGACCTTTTCCTTTTTCCCCTATTTAAAGGCTATCACTCAACGGCCTTTTTTTGCCGGTTCAACACTTACTTTGAGGCCCTTAATCGTATTGCGGTGCATCACCGAAATAACACGTTCGGCAACTTCCTCCGGCACTTCGATAAAGGTAAAGCGATCATAGATGTTGATGACACCAATGATATTGCCCGGGATATCCGCTTCACTGGCAAAAGCACGGACAATGTCTTCCGGGCGGATTTTCTGGCTGCGACCAATATTGAGGAACAAGCGCACCATTCCCGGAGCACCACCAGTATTTTCAAACCGGTTGCTGCTCGTTTCCACGTCTTCTTTTTCCTTAAATCCTTCTACCGAAAGCTTCAAGGCGGCAGCGGCGACATCAACAAAGTCATAATCCCCGTCAGCCGCAACATCAGAAACAATGGTATGGTATTCCGCAAATTTATTGTTGCTGAGTGTTTTGATCAGACGCTCTTTGATCAGTTCACGCTGGCGTTCCAAAATATCTGCCGAAGATGGCAGCTGACGACGAACGATTTTTGTCTTTGTCAGGCGCTCAATGGATTTAAGCTGGCGGTATTCGCGCGGATCGATAAAGGTAATTGCCACCCCAGTCTTGCCCGCACGACCCGTACGGCCAATGCGGTGTACATAGGATTCATTATCCTGTGGAATATCATAGTTCACTACATGAGTGATATCATCCACGTCAATCCCGCGAGCTGCAACATCGGTAGCAATCAAAATTTCCAGTTTGCTTTCACGGAATTTTTTCATCACCCGATCACGTTGTGACTGGCTTAAATCCCCGTGAAGTCCGCCAGCGGTATAACCACGCGACTGTAACGAGGCAACCAAATCATCTACGCCCTTTTTCGTGCGGCAGAAAATAATGATTTTACCTGTTTCCTCAATGTCGAGCACGCGGCAGAGGCCTTCTAGTTTTTCCCTGGTTTCATAGTATACCTGATCGATCAACGGAACTGTAAGATTGCCGCGTGTGATCGTAACCTTTTGCGGGTTGTTCATATAGCGGTTTGACAGTTTAGCAATCGGTGCCGGCATTGTTGCCGAAAAGAGCAGTGTCTGCCGCCCTTCCTTCGGGATATTGGACAAGATCGCCTCAATATCATCGATAAAGCCCATGTCAAGCATTTCATCCGCTTCATCGAGAATCAGCGTCTTTACATCACTGAGTTTAAGCGTGCCGCGGCGGATATGGTCGAGCAAACGCCCCGGTGTCCCCACAACAATCTGCACGCCATTGCGAAGCGCACGAATCTGACGGTCAATTGCCTGTCCGCCATAGATCGGTAACGTTTTGATGCGCTTGTATTTACCAATTTTATTAAACTCTTCGGCACTTTGAATTGCCAATTCCCGCGTCGGTGTCAACACGAGTACCTGTATATGACGGCTGCCATCTTCAATCTTCTCGATGGTAGGAATACCAAATGCAGCTGTCTTGCCCGTCCCAGTCTGAGCCTGTCCGATTACATCGTGCCCTTCAAGCACGAGTGGAATCGTCTGACTCTGAATCGGTGACGGTTCTTCAAATCCCATATCACTGATTGCGCTGAGCAGCTTCTTGCTTAATTGTATATCCCCAAATGTCGTTATATCTTTTTTCAAATTTTATTTCCTCCTGAATTTTAACTTTATAATTTCCCAATATAGTGTCTGACCATATCAAGAGCAGTTTGTGTTGTCTTATATTTTATTTGTTTGCGCCGGCCGGTAAAAATATTCTTTTTTACAATAGTTCCCTCGCGGCCAGCAACTGCGATGTAGACAAGGCCTACCGGCTTTTCGTCGCTGGCGCCCCCCGGGCCGGCTATGCCGGTTACTCCGACGCCGATATCAGCACCGGTTTTCAGGGCGACGCCTTCGGCCATTGCCGCCGCAACCGCTTCGCACACAGCCCCCTGTGCGGTCAGGACTTCTTCACTAACGCCAAGCTCACGATGCTTCATTTCATTGGTATAGGAGACGATAGCACCTTTCACATAAGCGGAGCTGCCAGGGACATCCGTCAAGCGACTCGTCAATAGGCCTCCCGTGCAGGATTCCGCACAGGCAATCGTCAGCTGCCTCTGCAATAGCTGACGACCGACAATGTCTTCCATCTCTTCATCATCAACCGCATAAATATACTTATCAAGACGGGCGCGAATTTCCTTCTCCATCTGTGAGATAAGCTCATCTGCCTCCTGCTTGCTAGGGGCCTTAGCCGTTATACGGATGATAACGCCACTGGGGCGGACCAACAGGGCCAGCGTTGGGTTCTGCTGGGCCAGAATTAAATCGCGGATCAGGGTTTCCAAAGAAGATTCCCCGATACCATAGGTGTCGAGCACCCTTGAGACAATGACCGAGTCAAAACCGTATTTTTCTTCCAGATATGGCTTTAAGCTACGTTCAAACATGTCCTTCATCTCCGAAGGTGGTCCCGGCAGATTAACCAGCAAGCGGCCATTATCTTCCAGGGCAACCCCCGGAGCCGTGCCGGCATAATTTTTGAAGACAACGGCCCCTTCCGGTATCATTGCCTGGCGGACATTATTGTCCGCCATTTCTTTCTGAATATGTTGAAAATGGGCTTTGATGCGTTCCAGGCTTTCCTCGTGCAAATACAATTTGCGATCAAAAATCGCGGCACAGACTTCCTTGGTAATATCCCCCTGTGTCGGTCCAAGACCACCCGAAGTGATCACGATATCCGCCCGGGAAAGCGCTTGTTCAAGTACAGCGCGCATGCGCTCCCGATTATCCCCAACGGTTGTCTGATATACTACATCAAAGCCAATAGCATTAAGCCCCGCTGCCATATAAGCAGAATTTGTATTTATAATCTGTCCCAGCAAAAGTTCACTGCCGGTTGTCACTATCTCAACAATCACGATCTAAAGCCCCCTGGCGCCGCAGACCATCCGCAGCGATGAAAAATTTTTACTTTTGCTTTTCGCCGACAAGATCATAGGTAAAGCCCTGAACAATTTTTACCTTGATCAAATCCCCCGGTTTGCTGTCGGTATCATTTTCCACATAAACCTGACCATCGACTTCCGGCGCCTCACGGCGAGAACGACCATAAGCCACCGCCTGTTGATCGGTATCACGACCTTCAATCAGTACCTCCAGAATTTTACCTTCAAGGGCACAGTTCAGTTCCTCTGAGATCTTACACTGCAGACTCATCAGATCATGATAGCGTTCCTGCATGATTTCTTCCGGTACCTGATCCGGCATATCATAGGCCGGGGTATCTTCTTCCCGCGAATACGTAAAAATACCCACTTTATCAAACCGCTGTTGTTCAATAAAATCGCGCAGCGACTGATATTGCGAGGCCGTTTCGCCCGGGAAGCCAACGATAAACGTTGACCGGATAGTAACTTCCGGAATCCGCTGACGAATTTTAGCCAGCAAAGCCTCTACACTAGCACGCGTATCAACACGATTCATTCGCCGCAATACCGCATCATGTGCATGCTGCAGCGGCAAATCAACATACTTGCAGATCTTGTCTTCGCTCGCCATGACTTCAATCAGCTCATCTGTAAAATATTTTGGATAACAGTATAAGATACGTACCCAGTTAAGGCTATCAATTTTCACAAGCTCTTTCAGTAGCTCCGCCAGATAGGGCTTTCCGTAAATATCATGACCGTAGTTGGTAGAATCTTGGGCAATCAAATTAATTTCTTTGACGCCTCGATCCGCAAGGCGCTCTACCTCTGCCTTGATATCCTCCATCGAACGGCTGCGATAGTGCCCGCGCATCAGTGGAATCGCACAATAAGCGCAACGATTGTCACACCCTTCAGCAATCTTTACATAGGCGCTGTATTCCGGCGTCGTCGTAATCCGTGGGATGTTGGCGTCATAGATAATCTCGGATTCACCATTGATGACCACGCGATTCCCCTGCAGCGTTTCATTGACAGCTTCCATTATGCGGTTCCAGGCGCCCGTGCCGACAATAGCATCTGCCTCCGGTATTTCATCGAGCAATTCCTGCCCATACCGCTGGCCAAGGCAACCGGCAATAATCAGGGACCGGCATTTACCCTCGGACTTGTATTCCGCCATATTGAGCACCGTAGTAATCGACTCTTCTTTCGCCGATTTAATAAAGCTGCAGGTATTGACAATCAACACATCTGCCTCCGCCGGATCCGGTGTAAGTTCAATATCATTGGCGGCAAGTATTCCCAGCATAACTTCAGTATCAACTAAATTTTTGGCACAACCCAGACTAATAAATCCTGCTTTCAATATTTTTTCTCCTCCAATTGATCAAGGTTGGTTTACAGCATGGATAAAATGTAAAGTTCAGACAGGAAAAAACCCGTCTGAACCATCTGCATTATTTTAAACGTATATTTTTAACCCAGCGGTCAAGCACATCATGCTTTTGTTCCGCCGTTAAATCCGAATAATTTTCAAACAATACGAGATTTTTTCCGCTGAATGATTTGTAAGCCAGTGTTTCATGATTTGCCGGCACAAAAAAGAAATTCTGCTGCTGCAGGCACAGCTGCGCATCATCTTCCAGCAGCCAGCGTAAAAAGCCCCTTGCTGCTGCAGCATCGCCTGTCGTCCCCACAACACCAGCCCCGGTAAGCTGGCAGGCGGTTCCATCGGCCGGGTATATCAGTGAAAGAGGAAATCCTTCGTTGATATAGCGGACAGCCTCACTTTGGACGGCAATCGAAATATCGACCTCTCCCATACCAGCCATCCGTACCGGTGTAGAAAGATATTTCGCATATTGGACAACCCGCGGGTGCAGATCCCGCAGAATGGCAAATGCCGTGGCTTCATCATATTGTGCGATAAGCGTAAACAAGAGATTTGCCGAAGCATCGGCTGCCAAAAAATCGGTTAAGCCAATCCTGGCTTTTTTATCAGCTGCCAGCTCACTCCAGGTTTCAGGAATCCGTCCAGCTGTGCGCAGATAATCTTTGTTGGCGCAAAAAACAAACGGATCATACCAAACCCCAACCCACAGGCCTTGCGAATCTTTGAGGTCCGCGGCCACAAGGTCTGCCTGTTCCGAACTGTACGCTGCCAGTGCGCCCATCGCAGCCGCCTGCTGTAGGGTGTCCCGATCAGCCAACACAAGATCCGCCGGTGCATGGTTCTTCAGTTCCGACAGCAAATCCTTGGCAGCAAGCGGTACAAAACTCACTTTGACCTTAGCCGTTTTTTCATATTCGGCTGCAAGCAGCGCTGCCTGCTCCACGGGCAGTGTCGTATATACTTTTAAACTCTTGGCCGCCTTATTTTCCTCTACCCGGTCAGCATATCCGGCCAGATAGGTATTGCCGGCTGCCACAACGAAGACAACTATAAATGCTATAAATAACAACGATGTATATCGCTTCATATTCATCCGTACACCACCTGCAGATTCAATAAACGCTCTGTTGTATCACACATATCATTATTATAAACATTTTTAGCTATTTTAACAACCTTTATTAAAAAAAGTACAGGCGACCAACAAAAAGCGGCCGCCTGCAGTTGTTTTTGTTTAGTTGTTTGTCTTGCGCATCCAGGTCGGAATATCCGGAATGCCGGCATTGTCGACTTTAAAAACGTCTATCCTTTGCGCATTGGTGTCGACGTCTACCGTTTTACCGGCCACATCGACCTGCATCGTCCCGTCATCAAATCCGGTAGCAATAACCGTTACCCGGACGACATCATCGAGACTTTCATCAATTACCGAGCCAAAGATAATATTCGCATCTTCATGCGCCGCCTCGGAAATAATTTCTGAAGCTTCATTGACTTCAAACAGGCTGAGATTCGGGCCGCCAGTAATGTTGAGCAGCACCCCGCGCGCGCCTTGAATGGAAGTTTCGAGCAGCGGGCTGTTAATTGCCGCCTGCGCAGCGGCAACAGCAGCATTATCGCCGCTGCCTTCGCCAATCCCCATAAGAGCCGATCCGGCATCACACATAATAGCCTTCACATCGGCAAAGTCAAGGTTGATCAATCCCGGAACAGCAATCAAATCCGATATGCCCTGAACCCCCTGGCGAAGTACATCATCGGCAATGCGAAAAGCATCCATCATCGATGTCTTTTTATCAACAACCTGCAGTAAACGATCATTCGGAATCGTAATCAGGGTATCTACATTGGCCTTCAAATTTGCTATACCGCTTTCCGCCTGTTTGAAGCGTTTGCGGCCTTCAAAAGTAAACGGCTTTGTGACAACCCCAACCGTAAGCGCCCCAATTTCACGAGCACACTCTGCCACCACCGGTGCCGCGCCAGTTCCGGTGCCGCCGCCCATGCCGGCCGTAACAAAAATCATATCGGCGCCTTTGAGTGCTTCCAGCAGTTCTTCGCGACTTTCCTGAGCGGCCTTTTCACCAATATCAGGTTTTGCTCCGGCGCCAAGGCCACGGGTCAGTTTCTCACCGATCTGAATGCGCTTGGGAGCCATGGCATGCACAAGTGCCTGCGCGTCGGTATTGACGGAAATAAACTCCACACCCTTAAGTCCGGAGGAAATCATCCGGTTTACGGCATTATTGCCGCCGCCGCCGACACCAATTACCTTTATTTTTGCAAACTGGTCAAGATCCATATCTAATTCAAGCACTATAAGCAACCTCCATAATATCGTATTCCTGCATTACGCAAAAGCGGATAAAGCTATTATTACTATATCTCCAGCATTTACAAACATCTATAATACTATTCAATAAAAATACGTATTTTCCTTTTTTTCAATTCCATTTTTTCATCAACAATCCGTAAATTTTGCGTCAAAAAAATTTATTTCTTATTTTTTCAGAAAATAACGACGGATAATTGCCAGATTTTGAAAAATTCGCAGGCCGAAAGCCAGTAATGCCACATAATACAGATCAATTCCCAATCGGTCACCAGTATAAACCAACACAGCTGCCAGCAGCGCATTGGTAAAAAATCCGGAAATAAATACTGTATTGTCAAACTTCTCTTCCGCCGCTGCCCGCAGTCCGCCAAAAACTGAGTCGAGCGATGCCAACAGCGCCACTGAAAACAGTTTTGCATAAGCCTGCGAGATGCCGACCGGGAATAGCGTTCCCAGAATAATGCCGAAAATCAGACCAAGTACTGGTAATATCACGGCTTTTCACCATCCCCCTCTGCAACCTGTGCATACTTAAATTGCATCACGCCTTTATAAGCCGGAACATGTACCTTGTCCACGCGCTTGATATCAAGCTGTATGCCCCATACCTTGAGCGTTTCCACCACGCCGCCACGCATATTCATGGCCGTTTCAAGATTCTGCGAATCCCCGATTGCCAAAATTTCATATGGTGGTGCCGACCGGACGTTATTAACGGACAGCGTTGGCCCGGCACAGCGAATTTCCGAGGTGCCAATCAGCCTCTGCCCATTAATTGAGATTGCCTCCGCCCCAGCAGCACAAAGTTCATTGATGACCTTCAACAGATCATCATCATGGACAAGATAAAGATTCGGGTTTTCGCCCGTCTTGGAAAGCATTTTACTGTCATCAATCGTAATGACAACCCCTGGACCTTCCACTGGGACTACGCCAGCCAGTCTTTGCAAATCTTTTACTGCTTTAGAATTTGTCTCCTGTCCGGATATTCGCTTGAGCGTAGTGATTTCCTCTTTCAGGCTGTCGCGTTCTTTTTCTGTCTGCAGCAACCGTTCTGATAACTCCTCTACCCGTTGATACGGAAGGCTTGATTTCATATCCTGCGTTGCTCTGAACTGCACGGCCAGCATAAATCCCAGTACCATACAAACGAGCGCAATAGAATACCGGCCTTGTTTTATTGACAGCATATCCCCTATCCCTTTCTTATTTTTTAAATTTTATAAACGGCGAGGAATAATTGAAATCAATGTATTCAATCGGATATTTCGCCATCTTTAATTCTGCTAAAAACTCCTGTGTGCTCTTGGCCTTTTCCTCCAGCCGTTCGAAAGATCCCAAACGGATCTGCACCCCGCCTGTCGTATAGGCAATCATGTGATCCGGCAAAAGCAGGTGCAGCTCTGACAGCTGCTGAAGCGACGGTTCATCAAGACAGGCCAAAAATTCCAAAGCCTTTTGCACCGCTGCTGACTCTACGACATCCCCTACATAGAGGTTTGCCGCACTCTCCCCGGTGATCATCGGCACCCTCATCGGCTTAAGATTCCGATAGGCATCGAGTACAACCCCCTGTCGCCCAAGATCAAGATACCCGTAATCACAGGCAATTACCGCCAGTGGCACCCGCTCAGTGATCTGGATCTCCAGTGTATTCGGAAAAACACGTCGCACCGTAGCCTGTTCAATGCGCAAATCATGGCAGAGCTTTTGCTGTACCTCACTTGTCGTCAGTGAAAATATATTAACCCGGTCAGGAAGCCCTGTAATTGCATAGACCTCCGACGACGAAATGTACTGGTTTCCCCGAATCAGCACCTGACCGACAGCAAACAGCGGCGAGTAGAGCAGGGCTACCACTCCAATGCTGCCCAAAAGCAACAGCAGCAAAATTGCCACCGCCTGTTTCGAAAGCACACGTTTTTTTTCTCGCTGCTGTTCCATTTTTTCACCACCCAATACCTTGCCCCTTAAAAAGACTCATGAAAACATTATATACTAGTTGTGCGGAAATTAAAAAGTAAACTTTAGTCCTATATAGCAAAATCAGCTGCCAAATAACTTATGGCAGCTGATTTCCCCATCAGATATGCACCATCTGCAAGATCCGTTCGCATAGTTCCGGAAATTCAATTCCCATTGCCCGGGCCGCGTCCGGCACAAGCGAAGTTTCCGTCATGCCCGGAACGGAATTGACCTCAAGAACATACGGTGTATTGTCTTGTCCCAGCATAATATCGACACGAGCCACGCCACTGCAGCCTACAGCATCAAAGGTCTTCACTGCCAGCTCTTGTACAGCCGCGCTTACGGATTCCGCAAGCTGCGCCGGCACAATATGGTCGGCTGCCCCTTTGGTGTATTTGCTTTCATAATCATAGCGGCCCGAATGCGGCACAATTTCAATAACCGGAAAAGCCTCCCGCGGGACGGTTCCCCAGACGGCAACTGTCAGTTCCCGTCCCCGAATGAATTCTTCTACCAGTACATCCGCACTATAGGCAAAAGCCGATTCCAAAGCCGGCCTGATATCCTGCTGCCTTTCGACAATCACTACGCCGATGCTTGATCCCTGGGATGCAGCCTTGATGACAACCGGAACCGAAAATTCAGCCGCAATTTCAGCCGCCAGATCTCGCGACAAATCCTCCCGGCGATAAGACCGGGAATGAGGCGTCGATATGCCAACCGCCTCAAAAATGCGTTTGGAGACAACTTTATCCATCGTGACCGCACTAGCCAGCAGTCCCGAGCCCGTATACGGCATACCGATCATATCGAGCATTCCCTGCAGTGCTCCATCTTCACCAAATTTACCATGAACAGCATTGAATACGAGCTCACAATTTTTTTCCCGTAGCTGGGCAATCAGATTCGGCGGATCAAGTTCAAGCCCGGAAGCCTTATAGCCCTTTTCAAGCAACGCCTTGAGTATTGCTCCACCCGTACGACGCGAAACCTCAGCCTCAGATGATGGACCACCCATCAGAACAACAATATTCCTGTCTTTCACGTAAACCCCTCCTATGCCTCTTTATTGGCCCGCGCCTTTTTCTCGAGTAAATCTACCAGTTGCTCTCCGGCACGATAAATCGTTCCGGCCCCCATCGTTAAAACGATATCGCCCGCTTCAGCGAGATCGGCCAGACAAGCGGCGACATCGGATTCATTTTCGACATAGACTACCTGCTGCCCGGTCTGCGCTGCCACTTCTTCCACAATGGTCCGCCCAGTGATGCCAGGAATCGGTGTTTCTCCGGCTGAATAGATATCTGTCAGCACAAGAACATCCGCATCCTTAAAGCAGGCTCCATACTCTTTGCGCAAAAGCTGGGTACGGGTATACCGATGCGGCTGAAAAGCACAGATGACACGCTTAGGTCCGGTCTGTTTTGCTGCCGTCAGCGTCGTGCTGATCTCGGTCGGATGATGTGCATAGTCATCGACAATCCAAATGCCCTCCATACGCCCCTTGGTCTGAAACCGGCGTTTGGCGCCGTTAAAATGCTTGAAGCCCTCGGCAATTGCGTCTATCGACAGTCCCAGATGGCGACCTACCGCCGTTGCGGCCAGAGCATTGAGGACATTATGCCGTCCAGGTACACGCAAGGAAATCCGCCCAATGTTTTCGCCTCGATACAAGACCTCAAAGGTCGTTCCCTCCCCATTGGTCTCAATAGCTGCAGCCTGATAATCGGCCGGCGTTTCAATGGCATAGGATATGTATTTGCGGCCGGATTCCGGCATAATGCGGCGAATATTTTCATTTTCAAAGCAGACAACCGCCAACCCATCTTCAGCCGGCAAATTTTGCAAAAACTGTTTGAACGCCTTTAAAATGTTTTCCATCGTGCCATAATGATCCATATGATCGTTTTCGATATTGGTCACCACCGCGATTTTCGGCAACAGCTTCAAAAAAGATCCGTCACTTTCATCGGCTTCAGCAACAAGATAGGGACCTTTGCCAAGTTTAGCATTGCTGCCAAGATAGTCGACTTCGCCGCCGATGATAATTGTCGGTTCCACGCCGGCATGATCCAGCACAACACCAAGCATCGACGTGGTGGTCGTCTTACCATGGGCTCCGGCAACGGCAATGCCGTCTTTGGCATTCATCAGCGCCGCAACAATATCCGAACGGTGAAAAATCTTTATTCCCTTGGCTGTGGCCGCTACCACTTCCGGATTATCCGATGAAATTGCCGTCGAAACCACGATCGCATCTTTACCAGTAACATTTTCGCCGCAGTGCCCTTGAACGATCTTTGCCCCCTGGCTACGCAATTTTTCTACCAGCTCCGATCCATGCAGATCCGAACCTGACACCTCAAAGTTTTTTTCCACAAGAATTTTTGCAATAGCGCTCATTCCAGCACCGCCGATGCCGACAAAATGTATTTTTTTCATATTTTCCAGCAACGATACTTCCCCCTTTTTCATACATCATTGCTCCATTTCTATCTTTTCCCTGCTAATTTTACAATCATTGCGGCAATATCAGCTGCCGCCTGCGGCTTTCCGGCCCGGCGACTGGCAGCTGCCATCGCGGTCAATTTTTCCTTTGACCCGAGCAGTTCTTCTACCGTACTTTGTAGCTTTTGTGCCGTCAGCTCACGATTTAAAATCATGACAGCAGCTCCTGCCTGCTCAAGTGCTCTGGCATTATGTTCCTGATGATTCTCCGCCGCGTATGGATACGGTATGAGGACCGCTGCAATTCCTTTGGCCGTCAACTCCGCCAGTCCAGTGGCTCCGGCACGAAATACGGCCAAATCAGCAATAGCCAGTGCGCTCGGCATGTCATAGAGATACGGCTCTACGCGAATATTAGTCGCAGCCTCCAGATCAACACCTGCCTGGGCAATCTTCTCCAATACGGCCTTATATTCCTGCTGCCCGGTTACATGCAGAAACTGCACGTCTGACCGTCCGGCAAAAAAGCGATACATGCCCGCACAGGCATTGTTTATGCAGCGGGCACCACGACTACCACCGGAAATCAATACTGTCTGTTTCTCCGGATCAAACCCAAAACGCTCCAGAGCCTCTCGCCGATCTGCCGTTAGGACTTCCTGCCGGATCGGATTGCCAGTATATACGACTTTTTTCGCCGGAAAATAAGGAGCTGCCTCCCGGCAGCCAACAGCCACTTTCGTCACAAAACGTGCCAATAATTTATTGGTAATTCCCGGAATCACATTCTGTTCCTGAATCAGCGTCGGAATCCCCATCAAGCTTGCCGCTAGAAGAACCGGTCCGCAGACATATCCCCCGGTACCGACAACAACATCCGGAGAAAACTTGCGGATGATCCGCCGGGCCGAAAAAATACTCACTGCCGCCATTGCCAGGGTTTTTATATTTTTGAGTGATAGGCGTCGCTCAAACCCGCGAATCGCTACTGCCTGGAAAGGAATATTCTCCTTGGGAATAATATCTGCTTCCAGTCCCGCCTCCGTGCCAACATAAAGAAATTCGGCATTTGGCACCTGCTTGGCAATATTCTTAATCAAGGTAATGGCCGGATATATATGGCCACCCGTGCCCCCGCCAGATACGATTATTCTCACTTTTCTAACTCCCTGCTCATAAAATCGATGAGGCAAGCTGATTTACCAGCTCTTTAAAAACCCGCCCGCGTTCTTCATACCCTTCAAACATATCATAGCTGGCACAGGCCGGTGAAAGCAGCACTACCTGCGGAAAAGCAGCCAGGCTTTTGGCAGCAGCTACTGCATCCGCCATGGAATAGCCCGTCTCCAAAATATTTTCTGCGGCAAAGCCATTTTCAAGCGCCGCTTCTTTAAAACGAGCCGCTGCATCCCCAACAAGAATCAGTTTATCAACGCGCTGCTTAACAAGCTGCATAAATTCGGTCAAATCTGTATGCTTATCATATCCTCCGGCAATCAAGATAATATGCGCAGGAAAAGTCTCCAGCGCCTTGATCGCCGATTCCGGATTCGTCGCTTTAGAGTCATTGTAATAGGGAACCTGGTCAATTACCACCACCGGTTCAATTCGGTGTTCCACCCCGGCGAAGGATTTCAAAACACCGGCGGCGGCTGCCATATCGACACCAGCCAAAAAAGCAACCGCAACCGCTGCTAGAGCATTTTCGATATTATGTGCGCCCTTGATCTGAACTTCTTCAACCGAACAGATCCTGTACAGCTGCTGTTTCCAAACAATGACCAGCCAATCGTCCTTTATAAAGGCCCCCTCAGCTAAAGCTTCCTTACGACTGAAAAACAATACTTTGCCATTGGCTCGTTCTGCCATGGAGCGCGTGCGGCTGTCATCATAGTTGAGAACCAAATAATCGTCTTTTGTCTGCCGGGCAAAAATGCGTTCCTTTACCGCCTGATACATCTCTAGCGATCCATGCCGGGCAATATGATCCGGCGTAACATTGAGGACTGCGGCAATATGCGGACAAAATGTGCTGACACCCTCAAGCTGATAGCTTGATATCTCAGCAACCGTGCATCCGTCAGTGCCAGCACGCAGGACTTCTTCACACAGTGGCTGCCCAATATTGCCACCAACCCCAACATGCTCGTACAAGGTCTTCATCAACAGCCCCAGCAAGGTCGTCGTAGTCGTCTTGCCATTGGTTCCCGTAACCGCATAGATTGGTGCCCGAGCCAGGCGAAACGCCATTTCCACCTCACTCATGACCTCAACACCCCGTTCTCTTGCTTTCGTCACAAGCGGAATATCGATCGGCACCGCCGGTGAAATGATCAGGTAATCGACACCCACAAGCAGTTCTTCTGTTTGCGGTCCCAAAACAACTTCTATGCCACTGGAACGCAATTCTTCAAGATCGTACTTAATCGCTGTTTCTTCTTTGGCATCACTCAGGCATACTGTCGCTCCTGATTTTTTCGCCAGCTTTGCGGCCGCAATGCCGCTGATACCGGCACCGATCACCACGAGTTTCTTGTTTGCAAAGTCCACGTTATTCCCTCCAGCTTAACTAAGCTTCAATATTCCCAGTGCCACTGCACTGCAGATAATCCCTATTGACCAAAATACGGTCACAACCTTTATCTCCGACCAGCCCTTGAGTTCAAAGTGGTGATGGATCGGGCTCATCAAAAAAACCCGCTTGCCACGCGTCTTAAACGAGACCACCTGTATAATGACGGACATCGCCTCCACTACAAATACAAGCCCGACGAGAATCAACAATATTTCCGTTTTCGTCAGCAATGCCACGGCAGCCAAAATGCCGCCAAGAGCCAAAGATCCGGTATCCCCCATAAAAATTTTTGCCGGATGCGCATTGAAGCGCAAAAAAGCCAGACAGGCACCGGCCGCTGCCATGCAAAACACGGCTAGATCGAGTTTACCAAAATGAAGGCAAATCATGGCATAAGCCAGCGAAGCTACCGCTACGGTTCCCGCGGCCAATCCGTCAAGGCCATCTGTCAGATTGACTGCATTTGTCGTCCCGACGAGCACCAAAAACACCAGCGCATAATAAGCCAGCCCCAGATCAACCGGTGCCAGGCCAAACGGCAGCCACAGCTCCGTTTTCACACCAAGATAATGTACGCCAACATAAGTGACAACCCCGGCCATGAGAATCTGCCCCAATAATTTCTGTTTGGCTTTCAGACCAAGATTTCGTTTAAGCACCACTTTGATGTAATCATCCAAAAAACCTATTGCAAAATGTCCCAGCATGATGAAGATCGCCAATGAGACCTCCAGTGTAAGCTTAGCCGTCAGGCATGTAGCGACCGTCACTGCCAAAATAATCATCAGCCCGCCCATTGTCGGCGTCCCCGACTTTGCCTGATGGCTCTTCGGCCCCTCTTCACGGATGCTTTGTCCAAACTTCAACCGATGGAGCTGTGGAATAAGCCAGGGCCCACTCAGTAGCACAACGGCTGCGGCCAGCAATGCGGCATATAATAAAACCAACATAAAAATGAATCCTCCCAAAAATTACAACAACTGAATAATTTTTTCCATCTGCATACCACGCGATCCCTTAAATAAAATCGTATCTCCCGGCAGCAGCAATTGCCGCAGTGTCTGTCCCGCAGCTTCATGCGAATCACAGCTGTAAACAAATTTAAGCCCTGCCGCCTTGGCGGCTTCGCCAATCTCCCGCCCCATTTCACCACGCGTTACGAGAACATCCACCCGGTGGCTGGCAAGCGTACGACCGACGTCACGATGTGCCTGCAGGGAAACATCTCCCAGTTCCAGCATATCCCCCAAAACGGCAATTTTCCGCCCCTCAGCGACCTCGTCGAGCGTTTCAATCGCCGCCTGCATGGACATCGGACTGGCATTATAGGCATCATTAATTACCAGATATTCCTTCAACTGCTGGCATTCAAACCGCATTTTTGTTGCCTCCAGTCCATTGAGACCCTGCTGCATTTCTTCACCACTGAGACCCAGGGCAAAGCCAGCCGCAATAGCCGCCAAAGCATTGTAAACATTATGGCGCCCGAGCATCGGCAAAATGAACTCCTGTTCCACATCTTTAAGACAACAATAAAATTTTGTGACATTGCCTTCCGTCCGAATCGCCGTTGCCCAGACATCGGCTGTTTCATCCTTGATGGCAAAGGTCAAAACCCGCCCAACCGCTTTTTGCCGCATCGCGGCTACGCGCAGGTCGTCGGCATTAAGTATAATTGTACCCGTCTTGCCAATGGACTCAACCAATTCTGCCTTAGCCGCTGCAATATTGTCGAGCGAGCCAAGCAGCTCCATATGCGTCTCACCGACATTGGTGACAATACCAATATCCGGTTCAGCAATAGCGGCGAGCTCACGTATCTGCCCAAAGCCGCGCATTCCCATTTCAACAACCGCCGCCTGATGGGAAGAATCAAGCTGCAGCAGCGTCAACGGCAAGCCGATTTCATTATTGAAATTGGCCTGCGTTTTCAGCACCTTGAAGCGCCCGGAAAGCACCGCCGCCGTCAAATCTTTCGTGGTCGTCTTGCCATTGGACCCCGTGATGGCAATAACCGGTATAGCAAAGCGACGGCGATGCTCTCTGGCCAATGCCTGATAGGCGGCCAACGTATCACTGACCTCAAACACCGTGACAGAAAGCTGCTTTAGCTCGGCCGCGGTCAGTGACCGGCTGATTACCAGTCCAGCTGCCCCCTGTTTTACCGCCTGCATTAAAAAATCATGACCGTCAAACCGTTCTCCCTTAAGGGCAATAAACAGGGAACCCGGCTCAATACAGCGCGTATCGGTGACAACCCCGGTAAATTCACTCTGCCGACACTGACGGACAACTGCTGCTCCAGCACGTTCCACCACTTCTCGCGTAAACTGCATCATCGCTTCCCCCTGATCGCCTCAAGGGCCACTTCTTTATCGTCGAAGTGAATCGTTTTATCGCTCAGAATCTGATAATTTTCGTGGCCTTTTCCAGCAATTACAACAATGTCTTCCGGGCCAGCAAGCTCTATCGCCCGAAAAATCGCCGTCCGACGATCCGTTATCTTTTCATGCTGCTTATCGCCAAGGTTCTCCAACACGCCTTCTTCAACCTGGGACAAAATGAATTCTGGATCTTCGGTACGTGGGTTATCGGAGGTTGCGATCACCACATCCGACAGTTTGGCTGCAATCCGCCCCATAATCGGGCGTTTGGTACGGTCACGATCCCCGCCACAGCCAAAAACCGTAATGATTCTCTTCTTGGCAATCTGCCGGGCCGTATGCAAAATATTCTCCAAGCCATCGGGCGTATGCGCATAATCGACAATCACGCTGAAATCCTGTCCGGCGTCAACGAGCTCAAAGCGGCCGGGAACACTTACAAAAGCTTCTAAAGCAGCCTGGATACACTCCGGCTCAATCCCCTCGGCCAGCGCAGCACCAACCGCTGCCATCACGTTGTAGACATTAAAGATTCCGGTAATGCGAAGCTGCAGGTTCATTTTCCCGAAATCTCCCTGCAAGGTAAATAAGGCGCCACCAGCTTGCACCGAAATATCAAGCGCCCGAACAGCTGCCGGCTGATCAATGGAATATGTAATCTTCCGGCAGGACGCATGTTCAAGCATAAACGAACCAGCCGCATCATCTATATTAACTACGGCAGTTTTGTTTTCTTTCACCTGCTCTTTGCTGCTCACCATTTCAAACAAGCGCGCCTTGGCCAGCTTATAATTTTCGAGTGTTTTATGATAATCCAAGTGATCCTGCGTCAGGTTTGTAAAGACTGCGGTATCATATTCACAGCCAGCAACACGCTGCTGATCAAGCGCATGTGAAGAAACCTCCATGACCACATAATCAATGCCACGGCTTTGCATCAGCGCCAGCGTCTGCTGCAAATCAATAACATCCGGGGTCGTATTGTGAATCGGCAGTACTTCATCCTCCACCATAATTTGAATCGTGCCAATAAGACCGACTTTAAAACCGGCCCGGCGTAAAATAGCCCGGATAATATAACTCGTTGTCGTTTTCCCGTTCGTTCCGGTAATTCCGATCACACGCATCTTTTGGGCCGGATAATCATAAAAATACGGCACAAGTTGCTGCAGGGCGTTTCTGACATTCGGCACTCGAATTACCGTCAGTCCCGCCGGAGTTTCAACCTCCCGTTCAACAAGTACAGCGGCCGCACCACTGGCAGCAGCCTGCCCGATAAATGCATGTCCGTCAACATGTGCCCCGGGAATACAGGCAAACAGCGTGCCAGCCTTGACTTTGCGCGAATCATGCTCCACTGAATCGATTCTTGTATCGGTGCTACCTGTAACCGCCGCCTCCGGCAGCATGGCCGTCAGTTCCCTGATGGTCTTTGCCATATCTATTACCTCCTGTATTTACAGAAAAAATTTTTTATTCTCCGTTTCTTTATAATCAGAAACCGTACTATATTATAAACCGTATCTTGCATTTTTTATAGAGCAAATCAGAAATTTTTCGTTGCCGGAGCAAAAACACCTGCCTCCGCAGCAATTCTTGGCAGAAAAAACAAGAGGGCTGTTTTTCAACAGCCCTGATATATCCATATAAGTCCAACCCAAAGATTACGGCTTTTCAGCTGCAAAATAAACATTCTTTGAAACCACCATGCCAAGTTCACTGGTTGCCAGCTGCTGAATGCGCTGTGGAGCCTTGAGTTTGGCCACTTCAAGGCGAAGCCGTTCATTTTCTGACTCGAGGCTCAATGCTTCCTGCTTCGTCTGCACAAGCGCATATCCGCGGCTGGCACTAAGCCCGCTAAGGAAGGTCACAAGCATAGCCATGGCCGAAACGGTAACAAATAAAATGCAGCATTTAGCCCGGAGCTGTGTATTCAGGCATACGCGCCGACGCGGCTGCGGCAGGGGTTGACTTTGCGGCACTTCTTCATAAAGGTCATATTCCTCTTCGAGTCGTCTTGCTAGCATGTCTTTTCACTTCCTCTATGCGTTTCTAATTTTTCGGCCACTCGGAGCTTGGCACTTTTCGAGCGCGAATTCGCTTCCAGTTCATCCGCTGTTGCCGCCAGAGGTTTGCCAATAATTTTGACCTCCGGCTTATGATCACAAATACAGATTGGCAGTCGCGGGGGACAAATACAGCCTTTGGCCAGCTCCTGCAGCGTCTGCTTGGCAATCCGATCCTCCAGTGAATGAAAAGTAATGATGGCCAGTCGCCCGCCGGGCTTTAAATGAGCAGCGGCTGACCGAAAAGTCTGCTCTAAAATACCCAGTTCATTATTGACTTCAATGCGCACCGCCTGAAAAGTCCGTTTTGCCGGATGTCCGCCCGCTGCATTTCGCACCGCAGCGGGAATCGCCTTTTTAACCAGCTCGACCAGTTCCCCAGTCGTTTTAACCGGTTTTTCTTCCCGGGCCACCACAATAAAGCGGGCAATCCGCTTAGCCCAGCGTTCTTCACCATAAACCTTTAGAATTCTGGCCAGTTCAGTCTCATCATACGTGTTGACAACCTCATAAGCCGAAAGCGGAGCCTCTGGATCCATGCGCATATCAAGCGGCGCATCCTGCATATAAGAAAATCCACGTTCGGCCTCATCGAGCTGATGGGAGGATACCCCCAGATCAAAAACAACACCGTCGACCTCCGGTATGTCCAGCTGTGCCAGAATAGAGGAAAAATTACTGAAATTATTCTGGATGAGGTCCACCTGGCAAGAAACATCAGCCAGTCGTTTTTTTGCAGCTGCCAGCGCCGCGGGGTCCTGATCAATACCGATCAGTCTTCCCTTATTGCCGAGCTGTTCGGCAATCCGGCGCGAATGCCCGGCGCCGCCCAAGGTGCAGTCCACATAAATTCCATCCGGCTTTATCATCAATCCCCGGATCGTTTCTTCCAGCAATACGCTTATGTGATGGAATTCCAAAACGAGCACCTTCTTTCTATATCCCTAAATCAACCAGGGTTTCGGCAATTTCCGTAACCACCGGATCAATCTTTTCATTATAAGCTTCCCAAGCCGCTTTGCTCCATACCTCCACCCGGTTTGAAACACCAATCAGAATCACGTCTTTTTCCAACGTCGCATAAGAACGCAGTGTTCCGGGGACAAGAAATCGCCCCTGCTTATCGCATTCAAGCTGACGGGCTCCGGAAAAGAAGAAGCGGACAAAAGCTCTGGCTTCAGGCTTTGCCATTGGCAGCTGCTTGAGCTTCGCTGACAAGGCATCCCATTCCTGCTGGTCGTAAATAAACAGACAGTTATCGAGTCCCTTGGTGATAATAAAGGCTTCGCCGAGTTCCGCGCGAAAATCCGCCGGCAGAATAATGCGCCCTTTGGCGTCGATCGTATGCAGGTATTCGCCCATCAGCATGCCTTTTCACCACCTCTTGCTTATTTTAACCACAATTCACCACTTTACACCACACATGATACCATATTCTATTCTGACAAAAAAAAAAAAATCCTTCTTTTCAGAAGAATTTTTCCAAATAAATTATATTTTTTTGTTAAATCAGTTCTTAATCCAGCCTAATTTTTCAAAAACCGGAATATAACTGAGTCGTTCGCAAAAGGATTTAAATGTATTTTCTGTATGGAAAACCGGCACCCGCTCCATCGCATAGACATTACTTGCTTTATCTACATTGCCATACTTAACGGTAAAGGCCCCCCGGTAGCCGGCGTCCTTGACTAGCTGGGCAATATGCAAATTATAGGTTCCGGTAGGATAGGCTATAAACCGGGTATCTTTTCCCAGTCGTTCATCGAGCATTTTTTTCGAATTTACAAGTTCCTCCCGCAACTGATCATTGGTCAGTTCCGTCATCGACTTGTGACTTACGGTATGTGATTCGATTTCAATGCCATTGGCATCAAGTTCCTTGGCCTGTTCCCAGGTAATATAGTCAGGATAGACATCCATAAATCCCGTAATAACAAAAATGGTCGCACTATAGCCATACTTCTTTAAGATCGGATACGCATTTTTGTAATTGTCGCGGTACCCATCATCAAAGGTGATGAGCACTGGATTTTCCGGCAGTGGCGCATTGTTTTCCAGATTGTCATACAGCTGATCCGGCGTAATAGTATGATAATTATTGTCTCGCAAATACGCCATCTGTTTGTCGAAATCGGCCGGTGTCACCGATAAGGAAATGTTCTTATCGTCAATTTTATGATAATTCAGCACAACAACTTTAGTCCCGTTAGCACAGTCATCAATGACCTTTTTTTCAATGGTCTTAGGTCCGGCAAGAACAACTGGCATCGAACAGATCAAGATAAATAAAACTAGTTTTTTGCACAAACTGGCAATGCGCATCAGGTTCATTCCTTCCACATTAAAAATACAATTTTTGCCTCGTTCGCCAACGAAACCATAGAAATAGTAAACAAACAGCGCCACCTATCAGACAGACACGCTGGCCAAAATGCAGTGCGCCGGGTGTATCTGTAGTCAGATACATATAACCGCAGGCAAAGCGAATTCCTATCAGGAAAAGCAAACTTGCCAAAAAAATCATTCCCGAGGGCAACCGTTGTTGCCGCCGCGGCCACGCCGCCCAGACGACAGCAAAGAGTACGAAAAGCTGGAGACCCGCCTGGTACAGCGCCACGGGCTTAAAGTATTCATAGCCTTCAAACCCCGAGGGACGGTAGGCATATTCCACATATTCAGCCAATCGCTGCTCGTTGATTGCCTCAGGGGGCAGAGGCATGCCGACCGTGAATGGGGCAGCAAAATTCCCCAACTGGCTGATCAAGAGTGCCGCAATGATTCCCGGAGTCAGCCCATCGATACAACGCCAAAACGAACTATTTTCACGATAACAGCATAAAATAACGGCCAGCAAAAAACCGGCAAGCGCGCCGTAAACCGAAAGCCCCCCTTGCCACAAGGCAAACATCCGGTTCAGGTCATCCCGGTAAAGATCCCAGTAACGGATTACGTATATGGCCCGTCCGAGAACCAGGCCCAGGGGAATCCCCCACAAGAGCATGTCGATAACCGGAGCAAACGACTCCCCCCGCAAGCGCAGCCAAATCCAGGTCACCAACATGAACACCAGTACTGCCGCCGCACAAACAAGGCCGTACCAATAGATATTTAGGCTGCCGACGGAATAAACAATCCAGTCCATGGTCCTTCAAACCCCTTCATCTGATACATGCCTTACATTTTACCGTGTATGATAAAAAAAAGCCAGCCCAAGTTTAATAAAAGTATTAAACTTGAGGGAAATATGTTATAATCCTTGTGGTAAATCATATTTATACTCAGGAGGTTTTACAATGACAATTACAAAAGAAATGGGCATTATGGAAGTTGTCCAGAAATATCCGGCTACCGTTGAAGTTTTCATGAACTCGGGCATGGGCTGCCTTGGTTGTGCCGCTTCCCGTTTCGAAAACATCGAACAGGGCGCCGGTGCTCACGGTATCGACGTCGATCGTCTGATCGCCAGCTTAAATGCGGTTGTCGAAACCGAATAACAGACAAAGCCAGCAAAAACGCCGTAACCCACAACGTGGGTTACGGCGTTTTTTGTTGTTTATATTTCTTTCAGCAAAGCTGTAACCTGACCGAGATACTCTCTTTTGCCACAGACTTTGACCTCGCCGCTACGGCGAACCTTAAGCTCAATCGCATCTTCTTCAACCGCCTTCGGGCCGACCGTAATGCGCAACGGATAGCCGATCAGATCGGCATCCTTGAATTTCACGCCGGCACGCTCCTTGCGGTCGTCAAGCAGCACATCCACCCGGGCAGCTTTTAATTCACGATAAATTTCTTCCGCCAGCTGCAGCTGTTCATCATTTTTCGCATTGACAGGGACGACGACAACTTCATACGGGGCAATCGCTGCCGGCCAGATGATCCCATCCTCATCATTATGCTGTTCAATAGCAGCTGCCATCGTTCGGCTGACACCGATACCGTAACATCCCATTACCAGTGGTTTTTCCCTGCCATTTTCATCAAGGAACGTCGCATGCAGCGCTTCGCTGTACTTAGTCCCAAGCTTAAATACCTGTCCGGCTTCAATTCCGCGGGTCATTTTGACAGTGGCGCCACAATGTGGGCAAGGATCGCCCGCTTTCATCAGGCGAATATCCGCAACGATTACATCTTTAAAATCACGCTGCGGATTGACATTCTTATAATGCCGATCAACTTGATTCGCTCCGGCAACCGCGTTGTGCATTTCCATTACGGAAAGATCCACCACAACCTTGACTTCCTTATGCAGACCGATCGGGCTCATAAAGCCCGCTACGCCGCCAGCAGCTGTAATCACCGGATCTTCGGCCATGCGCAGCGCTGTCGCTGCAACGGCATTTTGCAGTTTCACATCATTGACCTCATGATCGCCTCGGACAAAAGCACAGATCAGTTCGTCTTTTTCATTTTGGAAAGCTACGGCTTTAATCGTCCGCGTAACGTCAAGGTTAAGTAGCTGGGCAACCGCCTCAATCGTCTTCGTCCCCGGCGTTTCTACCACGATCATTTCCTGCATTTCCTCTGCTGCTGGTACGAGGGCTGCCAGTTCGGCTTTTTCCACATTGGCAGCATAATCGCAGGCACTGCAGTAAACGATTTCCGATTCACCCGAATCTGCTAAAACGGTAAACTCGTGCGTATGCCCGCCGCCAATCGCGCCGCCGTCCGCCTCAACCGGGCGGAAAGCCAGTCCGCAACGAGTAAAAATGTTCGTATAAGCGTCATACATTTTTTTATAGGAAACATCGAGCCCCGCTTCATCCTTGTCAAAGGAATAGAGATCCTTCATGATAAATTCCCGACCGCGCATCAGTCCAAAACGAGGGCGAATCTCATCGCGATATTTGTTTTGAATCTGATACAAGCGCAGCGGCAGCTGACGATAGGAGCGGACTTCATTACATACCAGAGAAGTGATCATTTCTTCATGGGTAGGCCCCAAGCAGAACTGCCGACCATGGCGATCCTGCAGCCTGAACATTTCCTCCCCGAAGATGTCCCACCGGCCGGTTTCCTGCCACAATTCGGCAGGCTGCATGATCGGCATGGCCAGTTCCTGGCTGTCAGCCGCATCCATTTCCTCCCGGATAATCTGTTCTATCTTTCTCAGTACCCGCCAGGCCAGCGGCAAATATGTATAAACGCCTCCGGCTGCCTTGCGGATCATTCCGGCTCTGAGCATCAGCTGATGACTGACGACCTCCGCTTCTGCCGGTGTCTGGCGTAAAGTTGGTGCATAAAGCTGTGTAGTACGCAATTACTTTTCCTCCTCTAAAATTCTGTCGATTTCCTTAAATAGTTCTTCCACCAATATATCTTCGCTGACCTTGCGCACGACTTCCCCCTTGCAAAAGACCAGACCTTCCCCCTTGCCGCCGGCAATGCCGACATCGGCTTCGCGGGCTTCGCCCGGTCCATTTACCACGCACCCCATTACAGCAACCTGCAACGGGCGCTTGATGCCCGCGAGCTTTTCTTCTACTTTGAGAGCAATCGACGGCAAATCAATGTTGCAACGACCGCAGGTTGGGCAGGATACCAGCGTCGGGCCATATTCGCGCAGACCAAGAGATTTTAAGATCTCATTGCCCACCCGAACTTCAACAACCGGATCCCCGGTCAGGGAAATGCGGAATGTATCACCAATCCCCTGCGCCAGTAAAGCCCCGATGCCAACTGCTGATTTTATCATCCCTGTATTAACCGTGCCGGCTTCCGTGATCCCCAGATGAAGCGGATAATCCACCGTCTCCGACATCAGCTGGTACGCCGCAATGGTCAGCGGCACATCATGGGCCTTGAGGGAGATTTTCATATCATAAAAATCCAGTCGTTCCAGCAAGCGGACATGTTGCATTGCGCTTTCCACCAAGGCTTCCGGCGTAGTTTTTTTGTACTTGGCAAGTAAGGCCTTGTCAAGCGATCCGGCATTGACCCCAATCCTGATTGGGATTTTACGTGCCTTCGCCGCCTTGACAACCGCTTTAACACGATCCTCCTCCCCGATATTGCCGGGGTTAAGGCGCAGGCCATCCACGCCTTGCTCTATTGCAGTGAGTGCCAGCCGGTAATCAAAGTGGATATCGGCCACCAGCGGCACCTGAACCTGTCGCCGGATATTGCCGAGATTTTCCGCGGCTGCCATATCAGGCACCGCCAGACGGACGATATCGCAGCCGGCCGATTCAAGGCGTCTGATCTGTTCAACGGTTGCCACGGTATCACAAGTCTTGGTATTGGTCATGGACTGTACGGATATAGGCGCATTGCCCCCAATTTTTACGCCGCCAATCGAAATTTCTCGTGTTTTTCTGCGTTTTATCATGTTCTCGCTCTCCCTAAAACCTCAGCCCCGCCACAAAGGTCAGCGACTGATATCATTCATTGTCGCAACAAGCATCAGCGACATCAACAGTACAAAGCCGATAAGCTGCGCATACTGCAGAGCCTTTGGAGAAAGCGGCCGCCCGCGGACAGCCTCAATCAGCAAGGAAACAAAATGGCCGCCATCCAGGGCCGGAATCGGCAGCAAATTTACCAGGCCAAGATTTATGCTCAACATCGCCGCAAAATGCAGCAGCGGCACCATCCCGGTCTGAGCGACTTCGCCCGCCATCTGTGCAACCCCGAGCGGTCCGGCCAGATCCGCTGTCGACCCGCCCATGATAATTCGTCCTAAAGCATCTATCATCTGCCGCAACGTAAACAGTGTCTTGTCCGCCGCCAGCTGCAGCGATTCGCCAAGCCCGGGATGCAGCGTTGTCACCGAAGAAACAATGCCGATCATCGACCGCTTTTCCGCTTCATCGTATTCCGGAATCAGACTGGTTGCCATTGGCTCTCCGCCGCGTTCAAACTCAACCTTAAACACGCGTCCGCCACCGTCTTGCATTATCGCCACAAGGCTCTGCCAGGAATCAATCGGCTGTCCGTCAATGCGGACAATACGATCTCCCGCCAAAAGTCCGGCGCGCTCCGCCGGCTTATGGTCAATCACTCCGCCGATCACCGGTTCCGCGGACGGATAGTGAACCCCCGAGAAAAAGTTGATGCCAAAAAACAGCAGCACCGGTAAAAAAAAGTTCATAAAGGAACCCGCCAAGATCACCAGCATCCTGGCCGTCACCGGTTTGGCTGAATAGGCCCTGTCTCCGGCCTCATCATCAGCCCCGTCCATGCCGGCAATTTTATTGTACCCGCCCAAGGGAATTGCCCGCAGGGAATACAACGTTTCCCCATAGCGCACACCAATAATTTTCGGGCCAAAGCCGATGGCAAACTCATCTACTCGCATATTGGTCATCTTTGCCGTGGCAAAATGGCCGAGTTCATGGACTAAAACCAGCAGGCCAAAAACAAATACCGCTGCAATTATCGTAAGAAGCATAGCCTCACTCCCTCAATTTCTTCATTACATCACAGGCAAGGGCCCGCGCCCATTCATCGACGGCATAGAGATCCGCCAGTGCTGGCGCCACTTTCACCTGATGTGCCTGCATCGTTTTTTCTATTACTGTATAGATATCCAAAAAGCCGATATCGCCAGCTAAAAATGCCGCCACGGCCACTTCATTCGCGGCATTCATCGCACAAGGCATCGTTCCTCCACGGCGCCCGGCTTCATAGGCCAGTGCCAATCCGCGAAAAGTATCCATATCCGGCGCACTAAACGTCAGCTCCTGCATCGCCGCAAAATCAAGCCGGGCAAAATCCGAGCCGATGCGCTGCGGATAGGTCAGCGCATACTGGATCGGCAGGCGCATATCCGTCGAACCAAGCTGCGCCATTACGGCACCATCGGCAAACTGTACCATCGAATGCACAATGCTCTGCGGATGCACCACCACTTCAATCTGATCGTAATCAACATCATAGAGCCACTTAGCCTCAATTACTTCTAGTCCTTTATTGACCAGCGTCGCAGAATCAACCGTAATTTTCCTTCCCATTGACCAGGTCGGATGACTCAGACAATCAGCAATCGAAACCTCAGCTAAATCACTGCGTTTTCTGCCACGAAAAGGACCGCCGGAGGCCGTCAAAATCAGTTTTTCCACACTATCGCGCCGTTCGCCCTGCAGACACTGAAAAAGCGCACAGTGCTCACTGTCAACCGGCAAAATAGAGACACCATTCTTGGCTGCCAGTCGCATGACAATCTCACCGGCAACGACCAAAGTCTCTTTATTGGCCAAAGCAATGTTCTTTCCGGCTTCAATCGCCGCAATCGTCGGTTCAAGGCCAGCAAACCCCATCATCGAGGTTACAACCGTATCAACCGATGCATATACAGCAGCAGCCAGCAAGCCTTCCCGCCCAGCCATGATTTTTGTCGGGCCCTTATATCGTCCGGCCAAGCGCGCCGCCGCCGTTTCATCGGCCAGAACAGCGAGCTCAGGAGAAAAAGCAACCATCTGCTGTTCTAGTAAAACATCATTTGTATTGGCCGCCAAGACGGTGACGCGAAAAAGTTCCGGATTTGCAGCCGCAACCGCGAGGGTCTGCGTTCCGATCGATCCGGTTGATCCAAGTACAGCTATATTTTTCATGTTATGCTCCTATCCGATGATGTTAAAAATCTGCACATAATAATATACCAACGGTACCGTAAACATAATGCTGTCAAAACGGTCGAGAACGCCGCCGTGCCCGGGAATAAGCGACCCGGAATCCTTGATCCCCGTATGGCGCTTAATCGTAGACTCTACAAGGTCTCCCAAGGTTGCCACTGCCGCCAGCAAAATCCCTAAAACAATCATATGTCCCCAGAAAAAGCCAAACAGGGACCCGACCGCCGCCGTCACAAGAACAGTTCCGATCATGCCACCAGCAAAACCCTCCACCGTTTTATTCGGACTGATATCCGGACACAACTTATGTCGGCCACAGAAAGAACCTGTAAAAAAGGCAAAGGTATCACTCGCCCACGTTCCCAGAAAAGCCAGCCAGATCAGGGCACATCCCTGCGTCATGTTTCCCAGCGGGGACGATAAAACAAAATCAGCACCGGCAAATCGCAGCAAAATCAAGTGTGAAAAGGGCAGACTAACATAAAGAATTCCAGCCAACGATACACAGGCCTGCTCAATCGAAAACCTCTGATGAAAAAACACCGCCTCAGCCATCACCAATAACGTGGTAACCGTAAGGACCGCCAATGTTTCATCACTATTTCCCTGCCAGGCGCAGCCAATCATAAACATAATAGCTGCCATCCCCAGCAGATATGACAGTTTCTGCTCTGCGTTGCCAAAAGCTCTGGCAAATTCATGCCAGGCCAGCATCGCCAAGGCCAGTACCGTCAGACTGAACAGCCAGCTGCCAAAATCAATCACATAAACTGCCAAGCCCATTCCTACAATTCCGGTAATAATCCGCGTAATCAAAAAAACTCCACCCACTATTTATTTTCATCTTTTAATCCGCCAAAACGGCGTTCACGCCCCTGAAAGTCGACAAGCGCTTCAACAAAACACGCCGGCGTAAAATCCGGCCAATTTGTATCGGTAAACCAAAATTCAGCATATGCACTCTGCCAGAGTAAAAAGTTGCTGAGTCGTTTGTCGCCGCTCGTTCGAATCACCAAATCCACGGGCGGCAGTCCACCTGTATACAGATTTTTTTCAATCAATTCTTCCGTTATCAATGCAGGGGCCAGTTCTCCAGCTGCCACCTGCATTGCAAGTATCTTAACAGAACGCGTAATTTCTTCCCGGCCGCCATAATTGACAGCTATATTGAAATTTACTCCGGTGTTATCCCGAGTACGCCTCTGAGCTTTTTCCACCTGATCCTGCAGTGACGGTGACAATTCATCAATCCGTCCGATAAACTGCAGTTTGACATTTTTCTGGTCCATTTCATCAATTTCTTTGGCAAGATATTCAGAAAACAGCTGCATCAGAAAATCCACTTCTGCGTGCGGACGTTTCCAATTTTCCGTTGAAAACGCATATACAGTCAGTGAAGCAATTTCCAAATCAATTGCCACTTTTAAAATCTGCTTCAGCGTCCTGACTCCGGCAGTATGTCCGGCCGTGCGCAAAAGCCCCTTGCCAGTAGCCCAGCGGCCATTGCCATCCATAATCAGGGCCACATGTTTCGGCAGCCGGTTCTGATCGATGTTGCTGTACGGAAGGTGTTCATTTGTTGGCTTTTTTGCATCACCAAAGATTTTTTTCCACATAAATATACCTCTTCGCTATAAGTTACAAGAAACAAAAGCCCCTCTTTGCCAAAAAGCACAAGAGGGGCTCCCCCATCACGGCGCTGAAATTGCAGCTACCGGGCATACGGCAGCACATGCGCCACAGTCCACACACATATCTGCGTTGATTTCATACTGGTTTTCACCTTCGCTGATCGCACCAACCGGGCACGTGCCTGCACACGAACCACAGGAAATGCATTCTTCACCAATTTTATAAGCCATTATTAGACACCTCCTTTCGCATCTTGGCAGCAACGACAAGTTCCAGCCGGCCACCATTTACACGTTGCCGAATTACATAAAGGCAACCGTCATCTACTTTAAAAAAATCACGCGTCGGACGTGTATATTGAATCTCATATGAAATGTTTTGCTGCTTAAGTTCAAGTTCTACTTCCGCTAACAGCCTGCCTACAAATTCCACACTTACACTTCCATAATTTCTTTTTCTTTAACTGCGCGGATGCTGTCAACTTCTTTGATGTACTTATCGACAAGCTTCTGCATATCATCCTGTGCTTTTTTGGCTTCGTCTTCCGTTACCTCTTTTGCCTTCTCCATCTTCTTAATGACATCATTGGCATCGCGGCGGATATTGCGCACAGCAATTTTAGTTTCCTCCGACTTCTTGTTGACGGATTTAACAAGTTCTGCCCGGCGATCCTGGGTCAGCTGCGGAATAGACAAGCGAATCGCCGTGCCATCACTATTCGGATTCAACCCGAGATCCGACTTCATGATCGCCTTCTCAATCTCATGCAGCATGGTCTTTTCCCAAGGCTGAATCAAAATCATGCGAGGTTCTGGCACTGAAATATTCGCCACTTGATTCAGCGGCGTTGGTGCATTATAGTAGTCCACCATTATTTTGTCGAGCAACGCTGGTGTAGCGCGCCCAGCCCGCAATGAAGCATACTCCCGTTTAAGAGCTTCTATCGATTTTTTCATGCGGTCTTCATGCGAAACAAATACTTCCTTCATCATTCATTATTTCCCCCTACAGTTGTCCCGATATCCTCACCCAGTGCAACCTTCAAAATATTTTCGTGATCATCAATGTTAAACACAATGATTGGAATCTTATTGTCCATACAAAGGCTGGTTGCCGTAGAATCCATAACTGCCAGACCGCGTTTGAGAATTTCCAGATAAGCCAGCTTATCGAATTTTTTCGCGTTAGGATTATGATTTGGATCAGAATCATATACTCCATCGGTATTCTTTTTAGCCATTAAAATGACATCAGCCTCTATTTCCGCTGCCCGTAAAGCTGCCGTCGTATCTGTCGAAAAATAGGGGTTACCCGTTCCGGCTGCAAAAATAACAACCCGGCCTTTTTCCAAATGGCGGATTGCCTTGCGGCGAATATAAGGTTCAGCAACCTGGCGCATCTCAATCGAGCTCTGCACCCGAGTGGGGACATCTACCTGTTCCAGCGCATCCTGGAGCGCAAGAGAGTTCATGACTGTTGCCAGCATTCCCATATAATCAGCAGTTGCCCGGTCCATTCCCTTGGCACTGCCAGCAAGGCCGCGCCAAATGTTTCCGCCTCCGACAACAACGGCAACATCAATATCGTGTTTTCTGATTTCCTTTACCTGCAGGGCAATGGATTCAACGACCTCCGGATTAATGCCAAATCCCTGATCGCCCGCCAAGGACTCCCCGCTCAATTTTAGAACTACACGTTTATATTTCGTTGTTTTCAAAGATAAAACCCCCATCTAGTCTTTTACACACTTTATAATTTGTTTCGACAGAAATCCTGGATGTTCCTGTTTTTATTTTTTAAAAAAGAGAACACAAAGTGTTCTCTCTCTTTATTTAGCTGCAGCCATTACTTCCGCAGCAAAATCATCTACTTTTTTTTCAATGCCTTCGCCCAACTGGTATCTGACGAATCTTCTGATGGAGATATTTTCACCAACTTTAGCGATCTGGGCTTTTACGAAACCTTCAATATTCTGGTCTGGATCCTTAATGAACGGCTGTTCAAGCAGGCAGACTTCTTTGTAGTATTTTTCAATGCGGCCTTCAACCATCTTTTCAACGATTTTTTCTGGTTTGCCTTCTTCAAGAGCCTGCACACGAAGAACTTCACGTTCATGATCAAGTTCCTTCGTATCCACTTCATCACGTGTTACATAGATAGGGTTTGCTGCTGCAATCTGCATTGCAATTTCACGAGCAAATTCCTTAAACTCATCCGTGTTGGCAACAAAATCTGTTTCGCAGTTTACTTCAACAAGAACACCAATTTTCCCACCAGCATGAATATAAGAAGTGACTACGCCTTCGGCTGCTACACGGCCAGCTTTCTTTGCTGCTGCTGCAAGGCCCTTTTCACGTAAAAAGTCAACCGCTTTGTCTTTATCGCCTTCCGTATGAACCAATGCTTTTTTGCAGTCCATCATACCAGCACCTGTAATTTCGCGCAACTCTTTTACCATTGCCGCTGTAATATTTGCCATATAAATCCTCCTATTAAATACAAAAGAGGGAAAGGGATAACTCCCTTACCCCCTTTTTGCCTATTTATTCGTTTCTATTATTCAGCTTCTACAGCAACTGCTGCTTCTTCTGCAACTGCTTCTTCTTCACCATCTTGACCCTGACGACCTTCGATTACAGCATCAGCCATACGAGCTGTCAAAAGCTTAACCGCACGGATTGCATCATCATTACCCGGGATAACATAATCAATTTCATCCGGATCACAGTTCGTATCAACGATAGCTACGATAGGAATACCGAGTTTCTTAGCTTCTGCTACGGCAATTCTTTCTTTACGCGGATCAACAATGAAGAGCGCTCCTGGCAATTTATTCATCTTTTTGATACCGCCGAGGAATTTCTGCAATTTTTCCATTTCATGGCGAAGAGCGAGTACTTCTTTCTTCGTCAACACTTCAAAAGTGCCATCTTCTTCCATAGCTTCCAATTCTTTTAAGCGCTTAACACGCTTTTGAATTGTTTGGAAGTTTGTCATCATGCCGCCGAGCCATCTTTCATTTACATAATACATGTCGGCTTTGATTGCTTCTTCTTTTACAGCTTCCTGTGCCTGTTTTTTTGTGCCAACGAACAGAACTGTTTCGCCAGCTTCAGCAACACTGCGAAGGAAATTGTAAGCTTCATCTACTTTTTTTACAGTCTTCTGCAGATCAATGATATAAATACCATTACGTTCTGTGAAGATGTACGGTGCCATTTTCGGATTCCATCTTCTTGTCTGATGTCCGAAATGAACCCCTGCTTCTAATAATTGTTTCATGGAAATAACTGCCATGTTGGTGCACCTCCTGTTTTTTATTCCTCCGTATTTCTCATCTCTTTGTTTCACCGCAAGCGGCACAGTACAAATATCAAAATACGTGCGTTTTTTACACCGTTTAGAATTATATCATAAGTTTTTCGTTAATACAATAAAATATTATTATTAAAAAGGTGCTGTTGCCGGCAAAGTTACCGGTAACAGCACCTTTTTTTAATAATGCAATTATCAGCCATTGTTTGACTTATGCATTTCTGCAATTAAATCAATTGCACCTTTTCCCAGCCCCGTTTTTTTACTGATCTCATCCGCCGAAAAACCCTGTTCCATCAGCAAAAAAACTTCCTGTGTACGCGGTGGAATGACCTTTTCCACTGCAATTTTCTCCGGAGTATCCGCTGCAGCTGTTATCCCCCCTGTTTTTGGCTCCTGTGCCACAGCATCCGCGGGTAAAGCTTCCCGTTCAAGAGCCTGGTCGAATAAGGCCGCAAAATCATTTTCTGAAGATTTCATTCTTACCGTTTCCCGTTCAGGATTTAGCTGTAATTGTTCGAGTTTTAGCAACTTTTCGTCGAGCAGAAGAATTTTTGCATCGGCTTTTGCCAGCAGGGCTTCAAGGGCATCCACCTCAGCTTCAACCCGGCGGATAATCTGATCACCAGTAGCCTCCAACTGTTCGCGAAGCTGCTCCGAGCCACCAAAGACATCTTCCTCACTGCGCTTTGAGTTGGTCTGCCGCCGAATGAGTACGGTGATCAATGCCCCAATAATAATCAAAAAACCAATAAATTCTGTCATCATAAACCAATCCCTGCCGCTCTGTTACAATTTTATATCAATATGATGCCCCCGCACAGCATCAACCGCTAAATTTTCCTCAGCTGTTTCTTCCGCCGGGTCTGCATTTTTTTGGCGTCTTTTGCCAGTACCGCCACCCGTATTTTGACGCTGATCATCCTTTACCTTCCCGTCTTCAAGTTCCTCACGTGTCCTTACCTGTTTTTGCTTCAGGGCATCATCCTGTTGCAGACGTACAGCTCCCGCTTCCTGCTGTACCTGTGCCTGATGATTCAACTTGTGCTGTACCTGTCCAACTTCGGTGGACTTAGGGATCATAACCTGCAAATTCATTGGACTGAGATCCATCTTCCTCACCATCCAAACTTTTAGATTAGGCGTAAATATTATTGCTGTTGCTGCCAGTCATCAATATGGAGCCGTGCGAATCATCTCTTCGGCCTCGTCTACAACAAAGGTACAGTGCTGAGACTCGGACTGCAGCGTCTTCATCGCCGAACCAATGATCAGTTTCACCCCCGGATACGCCTTATCAGAAACCCTGATACGTCCGGTTTTCATAACCTCAAGCGCTTCCTCAAGCTGTTCCATTTCCTTTTCATCCCGCTGAATCTCTCCCGCAAGAGGAAATTGCAGACGCGTAAGCTGCGCCAACTGCTCGAGCTTTGCCTGAGAAAGGCGGGTCTTGTCCATTCCGTTGAGCGTATGGAGCATCTTATGTATTTTATCGAGTTGTTCCCGTTTTTTCATCAGTCCTTCACGCAAGGCGGCATATTTGGTCCGCAGCATCGGATTTACTCCCACCTCAAGTTTGGTCGAGACATTCATTGAATTGCCAATCGTCTTGGCACTGATCTCTTCCCCCGCCAGCATAGTGCCGCCGGTAATTTGTCCTCTGCGGCCTTCAACAATGATCTTTAAACCGGCATGAATCTCCGAATGAAGCACCACATCCGTGATATAAACATTTTTTTCCGCACGAATATCGGCATTTTCGGCAAAACTCGCTCTTATATCTTCCTTGGCAATGAGGCTTCCCCGGTTCATTCCTTGAATGCCTCCGGTAACCGTAATACTGCGGGCTTCTACGGTTCCACCACTGACGGTTCCACTGATTTCAACATCACCAACAGCGCAGACACGGAAGCCCGGTTGCACACTGCCCTTGATCCGCACACTGCCGTTAAAATCGATATTGCCCGTCGACATGTCGACGTCACCGGAAATACTCAGTACTGGATCAACCGTTATTTTCTTGCCAGTCTCAATTACTTGCCCATCCATAACGGCAACAATTGTTTCATCAACAATCTTCGTATTTTTGCCATTTGGCAGCGGTTTCGGCTTTCCTGGCCTCGCCGCAACCGTGTCACCGAAAATATTTGTTCCCGTAATCCCCATCGTATGGGGAATGCGTTCCGCCAAAATATCGCCTGCCTTCACGAGAACAAAGAGATTCAAATTCTTGTAGTCCACACGATCATTTTCTTTTTGCATCGGGCGGCCTTTATTGTCAAGATCGTAATATTTTTTAATCTCGGCATCCTGACCATTTTCCGGTGGATTTCCGGTGACAATTTCTATTCCGCTCTGCAATGAATCAACAGCCTGGTCAATTTTTCCCTGATTTATGCCAAAAACAATTCCAAGCCGGCTCAGTTCCTGCAGGACCTGTTCCCGGGTTGGCTTTTTCGAATTTTCATTTATTTCAAAAGAAAGCACCGCCGTCATCTTATCGCGGCTGACCTCTATTTTAATTTTTGCCTCTTGGAGTTCAGCCGGAGGCTCCTGCTTGCTGGCAGACTCAACCAATTGTACCGGTTCGCCAGATTTCTCGCGCAAAGCCCTGGCCAGCGCTTCCATCTCGTAATTTTCAACCTTATGTTCCTTTAAAATATCCTGCAGGTCGGCAACCTCAAACAATAATGTTGAATCCCCCTCTGGATATACTGTTAAAAAAACCCCGTTTTCATTAAACTCAATCAAGTATCCAGCATCCTTGCCTCCAACAGAAGACAAAGACGCATTATCAGCGGCCTCAGCCATGAGAAATGCCTCCCTTGCAAAGCTACGTATTTTCTAAAGTTACTATTGCACTGCATAAAACAAAGAGATATCCTATAATCCATTATAGTAAGCTTGATTTAATTCTTGATAAATAACCGCGCAGACGAAAAACAGCCTTCGTATGAAGCTGAGAGATTCTAGCCTCTGAAAGTTTTAAAATCAGACTAATCTCCTTTAATGTCAGTTCCTCATAGTAGTACAGAGAAATCACTATTTTTTCTTTTTCCGGTAGTTTTTCAATCGCCTCAGCCAGGCTTTCCTGCACTTCCCTGACTTCAACATTCTCCGCAGGGCCGGCAATGCCACTGACCAGCGGTTCCACTTTTGCATATTCTTCCAGCGGAACGACGGTAGCAATGTTCAAACGTCCTAAAAGCGAGCTAAGCTCCTCGGACGATATTTCAAGTTCAGCAGCAATTTCCTGGTCCGTCGCCGCCCGACCAAGTTTGCCCTCCAGTCGGCTTACAGCCTGTTCGTATTTTCTGATTTTTTGCCTAAGAGATACCGGTGCCCAATCCTTGGCTCGCAGATAGTCGAGTATAGACCCGCGTATCCGCACCCCTGCATACGTCTCAAATTTATTGCCGCGGGATGGATCATAGCGCTCAATCGCATCCAGCAAGCCGAAGAACCCACTGCTGATCAGGTCATCACGATCAACATGTGATGGCAGGCTGATGGCAATCCGTCCGGCAATAATATGCACTAATGACAGATAATTTTCCACCAGCGCCTCTCTGATTTCAGGTGTTCTATCCTTTTGGTAAGCATTCCATAAGAGTTCGATATCTGCGGAAAGGTCTTTTTCTGTTTGTTTCACCCTAAGTCTCCTCCCCACTTACCATTTCAGTCTTGCGGTGGTGCAAAACGGCGTAAATCCTCCGAAGCCAGAGGCGAAAACGTCTTTGTCTCTGGCTCGGAGGCTTCTTCTGTAGCCATTTCCTCATTCTCAGCCTCAGCAGCTGGGCTGTTCTCCTGTTCGTCTTCAGCCATAGCCTCCGCCACAAAGGCCTGTTCAAGCGCCTTTGACTGCGGCTGGCGGAAAAAATCTGGAATTCCATAGCGTGTGAGCAATAGTTCCACTCCGTATACCACAACGGCAACAGCAGAAAAAGCCACTGCTGCCCGATATAAGGTTACACCAAAGCGGGCCTGTGCCATAAGCCCGGCAGTGATGACAATCAATCCAGCCAGCGCTGCAGCTGCTGCCGCCAGACATATCTTAACCATCAAAATCACCTGCTTATATTTCTTTTTCGCCTTTATTTATCGTTTTAATCCTGTAAATTCCACTTTCCAAATCAATTTGCACAGTCCGACCATAATTTCCGCCCGTATCCTCGGCAATAAGACGTATACTGTGTTCGGCTAAAACCACTTTTACGGCCTCTGCATTTCTTTCACCGACGCGCATAATATCCGTGGCATTGGCAAAAGAAAACATCTGGGCACCACCAGCAATTTTAGCAACCAAACGCGGGCGTGAAGCTCCTAGCTGCAATACATCTTTGAGCATCGCTGCTATACCCGTATCAGCAAATTTCGCCGCATTTTCACTTGAGCGAGCTTGCGTGCTATCAGGCAGCATGATGTGCAAAAGTCCGCCAACCTTTGTAACTGGATCATACATCGTAATCCCGATGCAAGAACCAAGTCCATAGCTGATAATCGACGCCGGAGCGCGACCTACTTTGTAATCAGCCATTCCTACTCTTATCAATTCTGACATCTTACCTCACTCCCACTGCACTCAAAATCGTCTCCAGGGAGCCAGGGTCCGGAACCAGGAAAAAATGACCTCGTATGCCATCATCTTCCGACAAGAACTCCGTTTCAATGACCAAGGCATGATCTCCCATCTGCCCCAGCTGAACCAGCACCACACTCAAAATAGCTCCAGCCATATCAATAGCCAATGCCGGAATTGATGGCAACAGCGTCAGCTTCGTAAAGTGAGCCAGCGCATTTAAGTAAGCGCCTGCCAGTATATTGCCAATTTCCATTAATGCCGACTCGTCCATAAAATCAAGATTATCTGTCGATCCGTGTTCTCGCCCCATCAGCGTGTCAACAAGATAAAACGCACTGTCTTTCGGCAGGAAAAACAAGACACTGCCCGGAGCTTTGCCGTATACCCGCAGGAAAACACCTGCCACCATGGCATCAGCCCCGCCTACAAGATCCGGCACTTCATTGAGCGGCACAATGGCCACTTCCGGAACATTCATCTCTATTTTACGATTGATAATCTGCGACAGCGCTGTAGCAGAATTTCCTGCGCCCACGTTTCCAATTTCTCTAAGCGCATCCAGCTGCATCGCCGATAAGTCTAAAATATCCTCTGACATGCCTTGACACCTCGTTTAATTCTATTTTACCTCACCAGTAGAACCGATAATTTCATTCAGGTTCAGCATGATGACAAGACGGTTTTCAAGGTTTCCCACTCCGCTGACAAATTTCATACCCTCGCTGCGACTGTCACTACCATCGCTGATTGCCTTAGGCGTATCGATATGATCATTGTCAATCGTAAGAACCTCAGTAACCGCATCCACAATCATGCCGATAGAAGTCTCGTCCACGCGAACAATCACAATACGTGTATCATCTGTATAAGGGGCCTCCTGCAGGCCCAGTCTCTTTTTTAAATCAATAACTGGCAGAACACTGCCGCGCAGATTCATTACCCCTTTGAAAAACTCTGAGGTAAACGGTACTCGTGTTATATCGGTCAAACGTTTAATCTCCTGGACAAAATCAATGTTTACGCCGTATTCCTCATTGTGAAGCTTAAACGCAACCAATTGAACTTCTGTCTGTTCCGCCATTCCTGCATTGTTGTTATTTTCCATTATAGCACATCCTCCTCAACCTATTGCATTAAAGCTCCGGCATCCAAGATCAGGGCAACTCGTCCATCGCCCAAAACTGTAGCACCTGAAATCACTTTCAAACCAGCCAAGAGTTTGCCCAATGTCTTGATTACGATTTCCTGCTGACCAATCAAAGCATCAACAATAATTCCGCACTTACGGTCCCCAATATGAACAACGACAACAAACAAATCTTTCTTTGCTTCCTCGCGCGTCTGCGGTACATTAAGTGCCTTGTCAAGGCGCATAATCGGAATGATCTGTCCACGCAACAGAATAACTTCCCGGTTCTGCACTGTCTTAATCGCATCCGGTTTAATGTTGATGGTGCTGTTAATTGACCCAAGTGGAATTGCATAAATCTCTTCCTGCACCCGGATCAAAAGGGCCTGAATAATTGCCAGCGTCAATGGCAACTTGATTTTAAACACGCTGCCCTCATCGATCTTGGTTTCAACATCAATTACCCCGCCCAAAGCTTCAATTTTGCTGCGAACGACATCCATGCCGACCCCACGACCCGAAACGTCGGTAATGACATCCGCGGTTGAAAACCCTGGCAAGAACACCAGCCGGACTGCTTCGGCATCATCCATATTGTCAGCATCGGCCTGACTGATCAATCCTTTTTCGACTGCTTTGCGGCGGATTACACCGGCATTAATGCCTTTGCCATCATCCGTCACCATGATAATGACATTATTGCCTTCATGACGGGCAATAAGTCCGACTTCCCCAGTTTTAGGCTTGCCTTTAGCTAGACGCTCATCCGGATGTTCTACCCCATGATCAAGGGAATTACGGATCAAATGAACGAGTGGATCACCGATTTCATCAATAACGGTACGGTCAAGTTCTGTCTCTTCACCTTCAATCGTCAAATTGATTTCCTTGTTCAGGTCCTTCGCCAAATCACGAACCATGCGAGGGAAGCGATTGAATACCTGCCCAACCGGAACCATTCTCACCTTCATGACAACCGACTGCAGATCGGTTGTCACACGATCCATCTGCTCAATTGTCTCTACCAGTTCCGGCAAGCGCTGTGTCGTGCCGATCTGTTCGAGACGGGTTTTATTGATGACAAGTTCCCCCACAAGATTCATCAGGGCATCAAGCTTCTCAATATCAACACGGACCGACTGCCCGCCTTTAAGCTTGTCATGCATCGTCACCTTTTTATTTTCCGCCTTTTTATCCGGAACTTTTGCCGCAGCGTCGGTCGTTTCAGCTGGCGCAGCCGCTTCTGTCGCTTTATTTTGCTCAAGCAACTGGCTGATATTGATCGGTTTTACTTCAACTGTTTCAATTTCAGAAATCGACAACAGATTTTCTTCAATTTTCTTTTCTTCCCCACCGGTTACAAAAATGACGTCAAAACTGTGTTCAAATTTTTCCTGTTCAAGCTCTTCTACTGGCGGAACTGTTTTCACAATATCACCAATTTCCTCAAGCGCATTGATAACCATATAGGCCCGGGCAGATTTTAACAAGCAGTTGCCAGCCAGTGTTACCGTCAGCTGAAATGCCTGTAGACCGGATGCCTGTGCTGTTTTGAGCATCGATAAATCCGTCTCATTAAGGTCTAACCCGGTATCCGCCGCTACAGCTGCTGCAGGTGCACTCGGAACAGCTGCTGTCGAAACTGCTGCCGGGACAGCTTCCCCGTTAGCAATCGCATTGAGTTTTTTCACCAGATCGCCGACTTCAACCGCTCCATCACCTTCGCCAGAGCCCAGACTTTCTACCATCTGTTCCAGTGCGTCCACGCATTTAAAAATAGTATCAACGATATCCTCGTTGGCCTTTAATTGTTCCTTGCGCAGCAAGTCAAGAACGTTTTCCATCTCATGTGTCAGCTCTGCTATTTCCGTGAATCCCATCGTAGCCGACATGCCCTTTATCGTATGGGCGCTGCGGAATATCTCATTCAAGACCGATGAATCCTCAGGGTTTTGTTCCAATACGAGCAGACATTCGTTCAGTGATTGTAAATGTTCACGAGATTCTTCCAAAAACATCTCCATATACTGATTTGTGTCCATTTTCCATTCCCCCTATTTCTATCTAAAAGCATCTATATATACTAAAACAACTACCCATTTTTTACTGCATTGACAATAGCTCCAGCAATATAGGGCAACGGCAACACCTTATCGGCAATTCCCAGGTCTACCACTGCCTTCGGCATACCGTAAACCACAGAAGTACTTTCGTCCTCGGCAATGACATATCCCCCGGCAGACTTAATCTTCTGCATCCCCTTGGCTCCGTCTGATCCCATCCCGGTCATAATCACAGCCGTCAACCGACGCCCAACAGAAGCCACTGAATCAAACAACACATCAACCGAGGGGCGATGGCTGGCCAGTGGCGGTTCCTGGTTTAAAGAAATTCGGAGAAGTCCGCTCTGGTTTTTCACCTGCATGTGATAATTCCCCGGCGCGATATAGACATGCCCCGGTTCAATCAGATCATTGTCTTCCGCTTCTTTTACTTTGACTTTTGACAGGGAATCGAGCCGCTCCGACAGGGATTTTGTAAACCCTGGCGGCATGTGCTGTACGACAACAACCCCGCAGGGAAGATCGGCCGGCAATTGCGTAATCACCTGCTGCAGCGCCCGCGGACCACCCGTAGAAGTTCCAATGGCAACCAAGCGTTGCTGACCTGTCCCTGACGCACTTTTCGGAAACGGGCTACTCATCAGCTCTACCGGCCGCACCTTGGAAACAGGAGGTTCTTCCATCTCAACCGGCACGGGCTTCCCCTTGGCTGAAATTCGCCAGTTAGCCGCTGCCGCCGCCCGACATTTTTCTAAAATTTCATTTTGTATATCGGCAATACTCGATACCGTGCCGGACACCTTACTGATAAAATCCACCGCCCCTAATTCTAAAGCCCTCAAGGTTGCCTCCGCACCCGTTTTTGTCATACTGCTGATCATAACAACCGGAAGCGGATGCTCCTTCATAATAATAGCCAAAGCCTCCAGGCCATCCATAACCGGCATATTTACATCCATCGTCAGCAAGTCCGGGGATAACTGCGCCGTTTTTTCTACAGCATCTTTTCCATTATGGGCAACGCCAACAACCTTGAAATCCGGCTGTTCTTCAAATAAGTCAGACAGAAGTTTCCGCATAAAAATAGAGTCATCTGCAATTAAAATTTTAATCATTCGCTCACCCCATTCACCGGTCTAATCGCTTCGCTAGTTCCTCACGCTGTTTTTGGAAGACAAATTGCACTAATTTGTTTTGCACCGGCCTCGGCAGGCCAATAAACTTGACGCCAATCCAATACATATTCCTGTCATTAAACGGTTTACTGCAACGGACAACTTCGGCAAAAGTCTTGATTCTGCCGATTTGTGGAATCATATCTGTTTCCAGCACAATTTTTGTCTGCAGTGCAATGGCCTTATCAAAAACAAATAAAAAGCCATTACCACTGATATCTTTCGTCTCTGTCGGTTTTGCTGCCTGAAAACCGCCCTCCGTATCGGGTACCTGTACGGAAATCGGCAGTGAAGCCTTCACTCTGACAAATTTTCTATGCTGCTTACGCTCCATTTCTTCCGGTAGGGTGACAATCCAGACAGGAATCGGCTTCGCCGCTTTATCCTTATATACAGTATAAAACTGATATATGCACATGTCACTAATTATTCGCACATCTATTGTATCACCAACTGCCGGAATAATCGGCCGCCGCTTTGAGTCAAGTGGCATTGCCAATACTAAATCGCCGGCAGTAATGTCCTCCACACGGCTCGTATAGTATTCATCGTCAGCAACAATCTCAACCCTTTGCCCAATTTTTAAAACCGCTTTCGCCTTGACGATGTCTCTCAGTTCCATAACAAACCACCTTTGTCTTTAACGTGAAAAAACTAAAAATCTTTGCAAAAAAGCCTTCCAACCGCGATGGACTTTAATATTACTGCCATGAAGCAACGATTCTGCTATCGCCCGAATGCACTTTGCTGACACAGTGTCGGGGTAGGCTGATAACAGTGGCCGCTGTTTTTTTACAGCATTCATCATATTGCGATCTTCATATATATTTCCTAAAACCTTCAACGGCAATTTTAAAAACCGGTCCGCAGTGCGCACAAGCTTCAAAACCACATCCCGTGCCTCTGCTTCATCATAAATCCTGTTCACAACCAGTTTAATGTCCTTGGTGGAAGCGTACATGCTATAGGCCTTAAGCACAGCATAGGCATCTGTCATCGCCGTCGGTTCCGGGGTAGTTAGCAAAATCACCTCATCAGCTGCCACAATAAAATCAAGCACATTATGACTGAGACCGGCCCCTGTATCTACGAGAATAATGTCCGCCATCTGTTCACACTCATAAAGTTTCGCCATAAGTTTGCTTCGATCCTGCACAGAAAGATTCGCCATCTGTTCAAGCCCCGATCCACCGGAAACAAATTTAACACCACAGGGTCCCTGCATGACAATATCTAATAAACTTAGATCCTCTTGTAGCAGATGCATCAGGTTATACTTCGACATGGCTCCCATCACGACATCGACATTGGCCATGCCAAGATCGGCATCAATGATTAATACCCTCTTACCGGCCAGCGACAAAGCAATCGCCAGATTAACCGTAAGATTCGTCTTGCCAACCCCGCCCTTGCCGCTGGTTACAGCAATAATTCGTGCTGGCGACGCCTGTGGTTTCAGCTGCTGAATCGCCGGTATAATACTTGCCTGTTCATAAACTTGTTTGTTTTCTATTAATTTTCTTAAATTCGCCGCCTGATCATTCATTCTGCTACCTCAACAGCATTTCTGCCAGCGAATCCGATTTTGCCGGAAAGATATCATCTGGTACGCTTTGCCCATTGGTCAAATAAGATAAGGTGATCGGATACTGATAAACCAGATTCAAGATGAGCCCAATACTGCTTGTCTCGTCTGTTTTTGTAAATAAAATTTTATCAGGCGCACATACAGCAAAGTTGCGTAAAATATCAACAGCGTCTTTGTATTTTGTCGTTGCACTCAATACCAGATGTTTTTCAATGGCAGGCTCGACAGCCAAAAACTCCTTGAGTTCCTGCAGCTGAAATTCATTATGCTGGCTGCGGCCAGCCGTATCAATTAAAATCAATTGCTTATCACGATGTTTTTCAATCGCGGTTTTTAGCTCTGGCGGAGAATACACAATTTCCAGTGGTAACCCAATGATATCAGAATACGTCTTGAGCTGTTCCACGGCAGAAATCCGATAGGTATCTGCCGTAATTAAAGCGGCACTTATGCCCTTTTCCAAGACAAACTTCGCAGCAATTTTCGCTATCGTTGTCGTTTTACCAACACCAGTTGCCCCAATCAGGGCCACAATTTTTGTTTCTCCCGCCTGAATTTCAATACCTTCATCCGGCAGTTCAATTGTCTGCGAAAAATAATCTGCCAGATAAGCCTGTGCTGCTGGCGCTGCCTTATCAAGCAACAAACTCACATCCGAGGTACTATGCAAAAGATTTTGAATAATTTCTTCATCAACCTCCTGATCCGCCAGCGCCTGGCGCACAGAAATAGTTGAAGGGGAATCCGTCATCTTTTCCGTCATTACCCGCTCAAGCATTACTTTCATCTGGTCAAGTTCCTGCTGTAGCTGTTGAATTGTCTTTTCCTGTTGCTTTACCTTCTTTTCACTTGACTGCTCCTGAGCCTTTATGATACGCGGTGCTTTTACTGGCAGCTTTGCCTCCGTCCCTGTCGAAGCCACTGTTGGTTGCACCGGGAGGGGAGTTGTCTTATACCGGGTCAAAACATTTTTGGGTACAAGCGGCTCCTGCGGTAAAAACTCATTTATTGATACCGGGACTGGAGTTGGCGGCGGTGAAGCTTGTTTTTTCGGCATATCCTCAACCGCTGCCGTGACCTCAACCATTTCCTTTCCCTTATAGCCAAGGAACCCGCCTTTTCTATATCGCTTCGTGTGCAAAATGACTGCATCTACACCAAGCTCTGACTTTACCCGCGCCATCGCTTCTTTAGCGGTTCGCGCTTTAAAAACCTTAATTCGCAATTATAATTTCACCACCCCAAGAACTTGTATTTCTACACTTTGTTCTACTTCTGCATGTGATAATATGATAATGCCCGGGACCGACCGCTCCACCAGTTTTCTGAAATAGAGCCTAACAGCAGGACTTGTCAGCACAATCGGCTGATATCCCATATTGGTCAGTTTCTGCAATTCCTCATTAAGTGATTGCAAAAGCTTCTGCATAGTATCCGGATCCAGGCTGACATAAGATCCTCGGTCTGTGCGCTGCACAGCACCGGCAATTTTATTTTCAATACTCGGATCAAGCGTAATGCAAGGCAATATATTATTTTGGATATTTTGCTGGGTAATCTGACGTGCCAACGCATGCCGTACATACTCCGTCAAAATCTCCGTATCCTTTGTTGCCCGAGCATAATCGGCCAACACCTCGAGAATTGTTGCCATATCGCGAATCGATACTCTTTCCCGAAGAAGATTTGCCAAGACCTTCTGGATTTCACCGACCATCATCAGATCCGGCACCAGTTCAGAAACAACCGATGCATTGGTCTTTTTGACATTGTCCACCAGATTCTGTGTTTCCTGGCGGCCGAGAATTTCATCTGCATGCATTTTAATCACTTCTGTTATATGTGTGGCCAAAACTGAAACCGCATCAACAACCGTATACCCGTTGAGTTCCGCTTGTTCGCGCTGTACCTCTGAAATCCACAAAGCCGGAAGTCCGAATGCCGGCTCAACCGTCTCAATTCCCTGTATCTCTTCAAATACAGTCCCGGAATTCATTGCTAAAAAGTGATCAAGTAATAATTCTCCCTTGGCTATTTCAATTCCTTTTAATTTTATAATATATGCATTAGGTTTTATTTGAATATTATCGCGAATGCGTATTGTCGGAACAACAAGCCCAAGTTCAAGTGCACACTGGCGACGAATCATGACAATGCGTTCGAGCAAATCACCGCCCTGTCCCGTGTCAACAAGCGGAATTAAGCTATAGCCGATCTCAAGTTCCATCGGATCAACCTGTAGCAGCGAAATAATATTTTCCGGTTTCTTTATATCTTCCTTAGCCTTCGCTTCCTTCTGCACAGACTCCGTTTCAACATTTTCCTGTGCCGATTTGCGCAAAGTGTAGCCTACAAGCAACGATGCCAGGGATAAAGCAAAAAACGGAACCCCTGGCAACCCCGGAATCAGTGAAAATAAAAAGAGCACGCCGGAGGCAATCAGAAAAATCCGGTGGTTGCGAAAAATCTGGGATGTCAGATCATGCCCAAGATTTGTATCCGAAGCCGCCCGGGTTACAATAATACCCGTCGCCGTCGATACCATCAGCGCCGGAATCTGATTGACAAGGCCTTCACCGACCGTCAGCAAAGTATAGTTTTGCAGAGCCTGTACAGCTGTCAGGTTTCGCTGCACCATACCGATGACAAACCCGCCGGTAATATTGATGATGATAATGATAATAGCTGCAATTGCATCCCCTTTGACAAACTTACTGGCCCCGTCCATCGCGCCATAAAAATCTGCTTCCCGTTGGATTTTCATCCGACGAAGCTTTGCTTCCGCATCAGTAATCGCACCCTGGTTCAAATCGGCATCAATAGCCATCTGCTTCCCCGGCATGGCATCAAGGGTAAACCGAGCCGCAACTTCCGCCACGCGCTCTGCCCCCTTCGTGATGACAATGAACTGGATGATAATCAAGATGACAAAGACGATAAACCCGACAACCGCATTACCACCGACAACAAAGTTACCGAAAGACATAATAACCTCACCGGCATAGCCCTCAAGCAAAATCAGTCGCGTTGACGATACATTGAGCGCCAAACGGAACAACGTCGTGAGCAGCAACAGCGACGGAAATACGGAAAAATCGAGCGGCTCCACGTTATAAATAGAAACCATGACAATTACCAGTGCCAGCGTAATATTCAGGCACAGCAGCAAATCCAACAGCATTGTCGGCAGCGGTATAATCATCATGATTACAATTGTAATAATCGCCAGAGCAATCATTACATCACTATATTTTTGTAGTAAGCCTCCCATCGAAGACGAAGAATTTTCTACTGCCATCCTGTACGCTCCTCATTTCACAGATAACAAATACCTACTTATGCTAACTTTTTATTTTTTAAACGATATACATATGCCAAAACCTCGGCTACTGATTTGTAAAGTTCTTGTGGCACCGAATCACCGATTTCAGCCGCTGCATATAAGGCCCTGGCCAGCGGCTTGTTTTCCACAATTGCCACATTGGCTTCGCGGGCGACGTCCTTAATCTTTTGTGCGATCAGGTCCTGCCCTTTGGCTATAATAACCGGAGCCGCCATTCCAGACTCATATTTTAAGGCTACAGCAAAGTGCGTTGGATTCGTGATAATAACATCCGCCTTGGGGACTTCCTGCATCATGCGCTGCATCGCCATTTCCCGTTGTTTCTGACGGATTTTTCCCTTAATCTGCGGATCCCCTTCCGACTGCTTTGACTCATCTTTAATATCCTGTTTACTCATCTTCAGTTCTTGCAAATGCTGCCATTTCTGATAGACAAAATCACAGACCGCCAAAACCATAATGACCCCGCAGATCTGGAAGGCAAGGACCATAATAACCTCAGACATATGCGCCATGGAAAACTGCAAATCCGCCGAAATCAGTTTCGGCATTTGTAGCACTTCGGCCATTATGTATTTATAAATAAAATATCCGATAATGATTATTTTTAGCAGAGACTTTATCAGCTCCACCAAGGCCCGCTTGGAAAAAATACGGCCAAACCCCGTAATCGGATTCAGATTGTCAAGTTTAAACTCAAGCGGCTCTGTCGTAAAATTAATCCCCACCTGGAACAAATTTATTGCAAGCCCTGTCACCATAATAACCAACATAATCGGCAGGGCTGTTTTTGCCAAGACAACCATAATGCCCAAAAAAATCCGCATAATAGATTCTGTATCTAGCGGCTGCATCAAATGACCAAAAATATAAATCATATAACCGACAATTTCATCATATATAGCTGAGCCAAAAATCTTTATGGATAAAAACCCACTAAAAATAACAAAGGCCGCACTAATTTCCTGACTCTTGCCTACCTGCCCTTTTTTTCGGGCATCAGCTTGTCGCTTTGAAGTCGGTGCTTCGGTTTTTTCCCCAGCAAAAAGCTGGAGATCAAACGGCCTTGTTTTAACGGATTGCCCGCAGCGCCGCGGATATGTTTCCATACATTTCATTAAACATCACATCCAAAAACAGAATGTAAAACGGCAGGGCAATGGAAAGAACAAAGAGTCCGATGACAATTTTAGCCGGAATACCGACCACAAAAATATTCATCTGCGGCATCGTTCTCGCCAGCACACCCAGACCAACATCTGTCAGCAAAATAGCAAACAATACCGGCAAAGCAATCTTCATCCCGGTAACAAAAATCCCCCCGGTTAGATCTACCATGAGATCCGATATACTCAAATCAAAAGTTGCTCCCAGCACCGGAATCATCTGAAAGCTCTCAAACAAACCGGAAATCACCATATGATGTCCATTGGTGACTAGAAAAATAATAATTCCTAAATTATATAAAAAACTGCCGAGCAATGGAATCTGTTGTCCCGATGTCGGGTCAACCACATTGACGACGGCAAAACCTACCTGCATATCTAGTAATTTCCCAGCCATATGAATCGCCGCAAAGGTAATATAGGCGACAAAACCGATCAACCAGCCAACAATCAGTTCCACAATCACAGCTAGCATATAGCCCACCACACTTTGCGGGATCTGAGGGATTCCCTGCTGATCGATGACAGGAAAAAGCACCATAGCAATGGCAAATGCAGTTCCCGCACGAATATACACGGGAATATTCAGACTGCCAAAAAAAGGTGCAAGCAGAAATATTCCACTGACTCTTGTCAGCACCAATAAGAATAGTCCTGCATGATTTTGCATTATATCATACAGATCCACGTCATCTACTCCTCATCAGCCGATGTACCCTGGTAAATTAATTAATATATTTGTCACATAATCAACCATCAGCCGCAGCATCCACGGGCCAAAGACCAGAACAGCCACAAAGACCGCTATAATCTTAGGAATAAAAGCCAGTGTCTGTTCCTGAATCGAGGTGGTTGCCTGAAATACGCTGACCAAAAGCCCTACCAGCAAGCCAAGACCAAGCATAGGCGCTGAAATCAGCATCACCATCATCAACGCCTCCTGCCCCAGTTGAATAACTAAATCTCCCGACATTTAACCACTCCTTACTTAAAACTTACAATCAACGAGCGGATGAGCAAATGCCATCCATCCACCAGGACAAAAAGAAGTATTTTAAATGGCAGTGAAATCATGACTGGCGGCAGCATCATCATGCCCATCGACATCAGCGTACTGGCAACAATCATATCAATTACGATAAACGGTATGTAAATCATAAATCCAATTTGGAATGCCGTCTTAAGCTCACTGATAATATAAGCCGGGATTAAGGTAAAAGTCGAAACCTCTGCCGGTGATTCCGGTCGCTCTGCATCCGAAAGATTCACAAACAGTGCCAAATCAGACTCCCGCGTCTGCTTGAACATAAACTCACGCACTGGCTCAACCACCTGTGCCAGTGCCTCTTCCTGCGTTATTTGCCCAGCCAGATATGGCTGCAGCCCATTGTCATTTGCCTGACTCCAATAAGGGGCCATGATATAAAACGACAAAAACATTGCAAGCGCAATCACCACCTGATTCGGCGGCATATTTTGCGTCGACAATGCATTTCGCAGAAATGATAAAACCACAACAATCCGAATAAAGGCTGTTGTCATAATCAGAATTGAAGGTGCAATCGATAAAACCGTCATCAGGGCAAGAATCTGCAGACTCACTGCTACATCCTGTGGATTGCTCGACGCGCCAACCCCGATATTAACATTTGGGATCAAAGGCGCCGCCAAGACGCTCTTTGGCATACATATAAGTAAAAGCAGCAGAATCCCCGCTCCCAAAAACACCTGCCGTTGCCTTAACACTAATTCACAACCTCTTCCTTTATTTACGATATCTTCCATCTTTAAATAAAGCCGGAAGCCGGCGCGATATCTTATCAAGCGAGCTCAACTGCTGGGAAAATACCTTATCCAATCCCAGCACAGGAACTGCTTCCCGGCTTTGGAGCCGTAGCTTCTCAATCTCTTTTTCATCCGTTATTTCCTGCAACAAGGTCACGCCATGTTCCGCAACACCTAAGAGCAGTACTTTTCCGGCTATCTCAACAGCACAAACAGATTTCCCCGGCCCCAGCGGTAAATTCTCCAGCAATTTCCCTTCCGTTCTCGTGTCAAACCTGGCAAAACGACCTCCCAAAAAGCGCGAAACAAAATAGGCCATAGCCAGCACAAAGACAAAGACCGCAAGCAGACTGATCAGATATGCCAGCGTCGACCACCAGGAAGACTGGCTTGGATGTGGGTCAGCTTCCTTATAGGACGATAAATACCCGCTGCCGTCAGCAGCAGCCGCCTGTGCTGCCTGTGCCAGCGAAGGATCTAACCACAGCAGACAGGCGGCGCATAAAAGCCCCGCCATCAACATATACTTTAAATTTTTCATTAACCTACTGCTTTGCGCACAGCTTCCAATACGCGATCCGGCTGAAACGGTTTAACAATAAAATCACGAGCCCCAGCCTGAATAGCTTCAATTACCATAGCCTGCTGGCCCATAGCGCTGCACATAATAACCTTCGCATTAGGATCAATCTTCTTAATTTCCTTCACGGCACTGATGCCATCCATTTCCGGCATCGTAATGTCCATCGTTGTCAGATCCGGTTTAAGCTCCTGATACTTTTCCAAAGCCTTCAAACCATTTTCTGCTTCACCGACAACTTCATAGCCGTTTTTGCTCAAAATATCTTTAACCATCATTCTCATAAACGCTGCATCATCAACGACTAAAATTCTAATTGCCATTTTCATCTCTCCCCATATCTCTTTTTATACATTAAGCTTGTATCTGTTTGCATAATCATAATACTTTGATTATATAGTATTTAGCCCGTTTTCTCAACTGCACTACTGTAAATTCTTCGTGCGTTCAAGCGGACTTACAATATCCGTAATGCGGACACCAAAATTTTCATCGATGACGACAACTTCGCCTTTAGCGAGCAATTTGCCATTGACAAGAATATCAACCGGCTCCCCGGCAAGCTTGTCAAGTTCGACAATCGATCCAGTAGAAAGCTCCAAAATATCACGAATTCTTTTTTTCGTGCGTCCAAGTTCCACCGTAACCTGGAGCGGTACATCAAGAATCAGGCCAATATTGGCATCGTTGACTGCTACCGGTTCAGTAGAAAGCGGCGTAAACTGCGCCGGTTGTACCGGAACATTCGAAGCCACACGAGCCTGATTGGGCACGTAAGGCTGTGCATACGGCGCTGGCGCTGCCATCGGTGCAGCCGGTGGCGGTGTGTATGCCGCTGGCTGTGCCGGAGGCGGTGCCGCCGCCATCGGGGCAGGAGCCGGCTGTGGCGCTGGTACAGGGGCCGGCGCAGGTTCTTCAGCTGCGGCTGACCCATTGAGCAGACTTTCTACCATTTCTTTTGATATGTTGAGCGGCAAAATCTGCATGATCTCACTGTCAATCAATCCTTCAACTTCCATCCGGAAGGAAATGCGCACGACAGGGTCATCCTGCCCGACAATTTCTGTCACCTTATCTACGCCAGCAAGATCAATCAGATTGACCTTCGGCGGTGATATATCAATTTTCTGATTAAACATTGTCGACAGAGACGTAGATACTGCCCCCATCATCTGATTCATGGCCTCACCAACGGCACTCATCCGAATCTCATCAAGTTCCGTCTCCGGAGCTGTGCCATCACCGCCCATCATCAGATCGGCAATAATACAGGAATCCTGTGCCTGAATTGCCAGCAGGTTACTGCCCTCAATCCCCTTTGTGTAACCAACCTCAACAATCAGATATGGCATAGGATAATGATTGCGTATCTGCGTTACCGTATCAATTGATACAGTGGGCGTTGTTATCGACACCTTGTGCCCCAAAAGAACGGATAACGTCGTTGCCGCACTGCCCATTGAAATATTGCCGATTTCTCCTAGTGCATCTTTTTGTATATCTGTCAGCTCTTCCATTACCGGCGAAGGTGCTGAGTCGCCATCCGCTGCAGTATCCGCAGATGCCATTCCACCGTTTAATAATGCATCTATTTCTTCCTGCGAAATTAAATCATCACTCATTGTTATCCTCATCGCCTTCCGTAATTACTCTTGTAATTTGTACTGCGGCATTTTTGCCAAAGGTCCCCGGCCGGCAGTAAAATTTAGGTCGTTTGCCGATAATGCATTTCAACTCATCATCCACCTTTGTATCAAGCTGCAAAACGTCGCCAAAGCCCAGGGTCAAAAACTCCTGAATCGTTATGTCAATCGATCCGAGTTCAACGGCTACCGGTACCGATGTATTGCGAATTTTGCGTTGCAAGACTTCAATCTGTTCTGGATGATCTTCCTTGTTGGCCACCGAAGCTGCCACCCAAAACGTCGTCGTCAGCTTCGACATAATCGGTTCAAGTACCAGATACGGAATGCAAATGTTCATTAACCCTTCAACATTGCCGACTCTGACCTGCAGCGTTATGATGACAACCATATCGCTTGGCGGCACGATCTGGGTAAACTGTGGATTTGTCTCCATCGCCTCAAGTTGCGGCGAAATATTGATCACATTTTCCCATGCATCCTTAAAACCGGATATTGCTGCATTCATAATCTTGCGCATAACAGCTTCTTCAATCTCCGTCAGCACCCGGACTTTCATTGCACTCTCACCGGTACCGCCAAATAAACGATCAATAATAGCAAAGGCTATGCTAGGATTTATTTCCATAATCACATTGCCTTTTAACGGCGGTACTGCCAGAACCCCGATGACGCTCGGGTTTGACAGTGAGCGGACAAACTCCTCATACGTCAGCTGCTCAACAGAAGCAACCTCAACATTTACCATCGTTCGCAAATGCGTTGACAAGTAGGTATTTAAAAGGCGGGCAAAGTTTTCATGCAGCATATACAGCGTACGTATCTGATCCTTAGAAAACTTATCCGGCCGTTTAAAATCATAAACTTTTACCTTCTTCTGTTCCTCTGCATCTCTTACTTCCTCAGCAGAAACAGCTCCGGTAGAAATAGCCGACAATAGTTTATCTATCTCAGACTGTGATAAGACATCTTCCCCCAATCTTTTTCCTCCTTTCCCTACCTTTTAACATTTAATCAATTATTGAAAAACAAAATTGGTTATATAGACCGCATACACCGATCCTTCGCCAAGCTGTTTGTTTAACTCTGTCTTAATCTGATCCTTGAGTGCATCCTGTTTGTTGGGTTCAAATTCATCAATTTTCTGCGCCCGCAGCATTTGCACCACCGAATCAAGAATCTTTGTTTCAGCATCTATGTTGATTTTTCCTTCAGTAAAATTGCGTTTATCCCCAGGATTCATCTCCAGTACAATGCCAACTTTCAAAAAGCGACTGGATTTCACCCCGCCCACGTTGACAATAATCCCATTTTTGGGGTCACCGAGCTTGACAAAAACGCCCGGCTCGTGTGTCACTGCCTTGCCGACCGAGTCGGTCATTACCTTTGTGGTGACAAAATACGATATACCTCCGGCCAAAATTAAGCCGACAATTACCAGCGCCCCAATAATCAGTGCCGGTGATTTTTTCTTTTTTTCTACAACAACTTCTTCATCAGCCATTTCTCACACCTCCATGATGTTCTATACATTGACTTGCCAGCGATAAACAGCAAACTGGCTGTTTTCTATGTACCGCTGCAGCTGGAATAACCACCAAGCCTATTACGCTTCCCTGCTTCTTCAAACCTATATCTGAAAATGGTCTTCTCTCTATCTGCCCATTGTCTTGTCAAAGTTAAAAGCTCTTCAGAGCCCGCCGATATGTCATTACCCGGCGTACAACCTCATCCATCTTTTCTTCCACGATCAATTTTTTGCCATTCACCAAAGTGATGACCGTATCCGGTGTCTGTTCTATTGTTTCTATAATTTCTGCATTTAAAATGAATTCACCTTTATTATTTGCTTCTGAATTAAATTTTGTCAGTTTAATCATGGAATCCAACCCCATTCTTTAATATAAGGGGGATTGCTCCCCCTTTATATCAGATTATTTTATCGTTTCATGCCGATCAGTGTTTCCAGCATTTCATCGGAAACCGTAATGATCTTTGAGTTTGACTGGAACCCGCGCTGCGTGATGATCATGTCACTGAATTCGTTGGACAGATCAACATTGGACATTTCCAAGGACGACGGTGTTACCGAGCTGCCGCTGCCATTTACGGTTGCGATCTGTACCTTACCAGAGTTATTGGACTCGGAGTACAAGCTGGACCCGGATTTTTCAAGACCTGCCGGATTATTAAATACTGCCATTGCAACCTGCGCCAAAGCTCTCTTCTCATTATTCGTAAAAGTACCTGTGATAACACCAGCACTATCAATCGACACACTCTTCAGTGACCCTGCGGCATAGCCGTCATAGTCTGTACAAGCAGCTGTGGATTCCCCTGCATACTGAGTCATCGAAGAGAAATCTAATGCAATAGTAGAATCAGCAGCCCCATTTGTATAATTAGAAAGTGATAAGGAATAGCCTGAACCTGTTTTAAATTTCCCAGTGGATTCATCAAAGGTAAGGTTTCCTAATGAGCCTGTAACCGTAGCTCCATCAATTTTAGTAGTCACTCCATCCGCTTGATTTGGTACTAAACTTACACTCCAAATATTTTCTGCAACTTTAGAGAGAACCAAGGGTACCGAATGCTTTGATCCTAAACTATCATAAACTGTAACAGTCGTTGTTATTGGCGCATATGTTGTAGACCCGTTGGCGTAGCTAAGGCCACTTAGGCCAGAGGTCACCGTCCCATTTTTCAAAGTGAGTGAAATGGATGATATTGTCGTTGCCGGTAAAGCCCCTCCCACCGTGTAGGTGTTTGTAGTATCTGTTGATGGGATCTCAAATACATTGGAACCAGACGTAACTGTATAACTTGAAACTGGTGATGACAAAGCCTGTCCAGCAGTAAATGTTCCCGACCCAACCGTTGTCACCGTTGATCCATCAGCCAAAGTCAAATTGCTAATCGACTCAACATTTGAAGAAAGCACTGAGTTGAGCTTAAATGTCCCCGTCCCAACAGTACCTACAGTTGAGCCATCACTCATAGTGACACCTGTTATACTATTGACAGTTGCCGTATACGTGGCTCCAGCAGTTAGCCCAGAAAGACCTGTAATAGTTGACCCGTCAGATAAAGTTACCGTTGTAGCATTAGTAACCGTTCCTGTCAAAGTACCACCAACTTTATACGACGTTCCCGCTGTAGCAGCTGATAAAGTTCCTGCATTTAAGCCTATCGTCATTCCAGAAACAGTAGCTGAGGCTGTTTTAGAGCCGATTTTTGCTGCCAAAGTAGATGTTGCATTTGTTGTAACAATAGTCCCATCGGTCAAGGTAACCGTCATCCCATTAATCGTAGTTCCGGCTATAGGCGACGCATTTTTCGTAGCACTCTTTGAATTTACTACTGTCCCATCTGATAATTTTGCTGTTACAGCCGTTACTGTCCCAGAAATGCTGTCCCCTATTGCATAGCTCTCTGTATTGGTTGCCGGAACAACAATTGTCTGCCCATTCGCTAAAGTCAAACTCATGGTAGCAATCGTCGTACTACCAGTATCAGCGGATAAATTCTTACTATATTGTGCTTTGGTAGTCGCGGTAGCTGCCATTGAAGTATCTGACGGCACTACTATATCAGCAACAGCCCCTGTCGTGTTAATTGTTCCATCAGCCGCCCCTGTCCAGCCTTGCACTTTAAGGCCACTGCCCGGCATAACATAATTGCCTTCTTCATCGAACTCAAAGGCCCCATTGCGCGTGTAATAGCGATTATTGCCATCATTGACCACAAAAAAGCCGGAACCCGATATACAAAGATCGGTATTTTTTCCCGTGGACTGTACACTACCATTGGTAAAAATCGTATCAATACTTCCGATCCCAACACCGAGACCAATCTGTTTCGGATTCGTACCGCCACGGGTACCACTGGCTGAGGAAGCGGAGGTCAATGTCTGATTTAGGGTATCCTGAAAAGTTACACGGCCCGACTTAAAGCCTGTCGTATTGACATTGGCGATATTGTTGCCGATAACGTCCATTTTAGTCTGATGATTTTTCAGTCCGGCAACGCCGGAAAACAAGGAACGCATCATAATAAATCTTTCTCCTTTTTATCTGTGCAGCCGGCTGCTTCTATCAGTCCGCAGCCATAAGCTCCCCGAAGGTCCGGCTTATAGAATCACTGCACTATCAATATTTGTAAATATAGTCTCTCTTGCACTCGTGCCATCCATGGCGGTAATCACTGTTTTATTGGCGGCACTGACGACAAACGCCTTGTCATTCATATAAATCAACGACTCCTTGGCCCCTTTGGCGGCAATTTTTTCCACCGCAGTATTGAGCTTTGTCATCTCCTGCGGACTGAGCTGTAAATTACGGCTCTGCATCCGCTGCAAGGCATGCTGGGAAAATACCAGCTTATTTTGCTCCCCGGCCAAAACATCAGCAAAGGATGCCGTCCCTGATGTGGAACGATTTGTCGGCAGCGAGTTATGATTACCTACAGGTATAAGCGGCTGCGTTTGCAAATAGATTCTTGAATCAGCCATATACCGTATCCTCCTCGTGTCGGTTTTTCAGATTATTATGCGGTTGTAGTACCTGTTGTTGTGCCTGCAGTTGTGCCGGATGTCGTTCCGCCTGTAGAAGCATACCCGCCAACAGCTGTAAGCTGATCAATTGGCACCGACACCAATTTGTCGGATCCGGTTGGTTGTACGACGAGGGTTGGTTTGCCGCCGGAAATGCTTACGCCGAGCGCTGCCCCGGTATACATTTTTTCGTTTGAGTCCATCCACTGGATATTATGCCCGATCATCGAACTGAGCTGTCCAACCAGTACGGATTCATTAATGCCGCTGACTGTACCTGACAGCGTGTCCATTGCCTTCGATACATTTGTCATCTGCTCGAGGGATGAGAACTGTGCCAGCTGGGCTACATATTCGGCATTATCCTGCGGGTCAAGCGGATCCTGGTACTGCATTTGCGTGACCAAAAGCTTTAAAAAAGCCTGTTTGTCGAGGTTACCACCCGCCGTTTTTGTCGCCGCGGTACTTGTGACGGTTGTTGCAGCTACGCCATTAATCGTATTTAAATCATTTGCCATGTTTATTCCTCCTTAAATCCGGTAATCGATACCATCTTCGCCCGAATCATTTCCAAGTGCCGTTATACCGGCAACATCGTCCTCAAAATCGGCTAAGTCAATATTGCGGTGCTTAAACTGTCTGGCATTTTGCTGCTGTGCCTGCCCGCTCTGCCCGCCTGAAAGGAATTCGCCAAGGCCAGCATAGACCCCTACATTATCGACCTTCAGTCCCTGGGCCTGCATTTCCTGTTTGAGCTGCACTATTGAATTTTCAATAATTGCCCGAACTTCGGCATTATCGCTGTGAAACGCAGTTGATACCGCTCCACCGGCTACACTAACCTTCAGTACGAGTTCCCCCAGATGTTCTGGCTTAAGCCTGATAACCATCTGCGTGTCTTCCGTTGTTTTGATCAAGCGAACCTGATCGATGATTTGCTTGGGAATTTCATAGTCTGTTGCCGGACGTGCTGCCGGCCCGGAATCCGTTACTGCCTGAGCGGCTGTTGTCGGAGCCATCCCTGGCGAACTTTGTGCCAGCGAAGAAACGTGGTCTGTTTTTATTGCCGACGCATCAATTGCCGGAAGTACAGCTTCTTTACCTGCCTGTTCTGATACAACCGTTTTTTCAGCAGTGGCTGTTACAGACTGGGGCTGTAAACTGCTTTCTGGCTGTGCCTGAGCACTTTCCTGACGCAAACTCAACGGCTCTGCCAAAGGCTTGGTCTTGTCTTCCACCGTAACGACGAGTCCGTCAAAAAAATTATTCGCTTTTTTATCTGGCTTCATATCTTTCGCCGAAGAAGGCACTGGTGTCGCTGCGGCATTTTGCTGAACAACTGGTGTCTCAGCCATCAGCATATTCTGTACAACCGGAACGGTATTCGTTGGCTGCTGCTCCGCAGTTGCCGCAAAATTTTGATTCGCTATCTGAGACATAACCGTCGTCTGCTGCACAAGCTGCTGAGTGGTTGCTGTCTGAGCCTTCATTGCTGCTGCTACATTTTTCCCGCCCAGCAAATCAATCAGTTGTTGTCCGGCGGCAGCGCTTTTTTCATTCTGTGGCAGCAGCGCTTCCAGCGGTAATGCTTGCGGCTTTTCTGCCATGTCTGCTTCAGCAGCTGTTATATTTTCAGCGCTTGCCAGTGTAGCAAGCTGTAGCTGAGCGTTAGCCTCTGCCTGAATAACCTGCTGCTTCGCAGCCGGCTGCACCGTTAAAGAACCCTCTTTCCCTGCTGAACTTTCAGAAGGAAGGGCTGCCAATTCGCTTGACGCACTCTTTTCCGGAGACGGAAGAATCTTTTCCCCTTGGTTTATCATAACGGCAGTCAAGCTGGCGGTCAATGGGTCCGCGGCATTAAATTCATTGCCAGTGGACACTGTTGCCTCTTTGGTATTTTGCTGATCATCTTTTGCCTTTTCGAGCGCGTCGTTAAAATCTTGTGTTTTACCAGAGTTTTTCTCATCTTTAGCAGCCACGGGTTTCCCATTTTTGCCAGATGACGCATTGGTCTTTGGTGCCGGTGCTTTCTGAGCCGCTGTATCCGCCGCTGTTGGCGCTGTACTCATTACATTTGCATTTACATCCATATTTTCACCTCCTTTCAGGGTACCTGACTGACTACCGGTTTGCCGCTGTAAAGAATTTTAGTAAGCTGAGCACTTCGATCCGAGTCAAAGGTAGTCAATATCTTCGACATTTGCGGTTCTTCCATTTTTTGCAAAATAGCTACAACCATATTGTCGTCGAGTTTATCAAGAATATCGACCGCCTCTTTCGGCTTCATCTGTCCATAAAGACGAGCTAATTTGGAAATTCTTTTTTTCTCCTCAGCCTGACGAAGCTTCATCTGCTTTTCAATTTCTTCCTTAGTCAAGACTACCGGCTTTGATGGATCCGCCGACAGTGCCTTATCCGGATTTATTTTGGCATCCGTAACCTTCTTATCAACAGGCTCTGGTTGCTGTATATCCTCGGATTTCACTGGTTTGTCCGGTTTGACAAAATAGTCCCCGATAATCGGATACTTATATAATTCCATCTTCTCATTTATCGTATTCGTATCAAATATTCTTAAATAGATCCCCAGGAAAAAGCCCCCGATGACCAATATCAAGAGCAGTATTATTTTGGGGAGAAACCGCAGCATTGCCTTTATTCGGAACCACATTGTCTTTTTGGGCGCCGCCTGTTGTCCCGGCACTGCCTTTTCCGGCAGATAAACTGCTGCCGGTTTATTTTTTGCGTTATCCGCCATATTCTTACCTGCCTTCCGGGGTTAGTATCACTGGTAGAGATCCAGAACCTTATTCACATAGTTTTGCGTTTCCGCATACGGCGGAACCCCTCCATATGCCTTAACGGCCTGAGGTCCGGCATTATACGCTGCAACAGCACTTCGCACATCGCCGCCAAAATCATCGAGCATTTCCTTCAGATATTTGGCTCCACCATCAATATTTTGTGCCGGATCGTAAACGTTATTTACCCCCAGGGCCTTTGCTGTTTCCGGCATTAGCTGCATAACCCCAACAGCCCCGGCAGATGATACAGCATCCGGGCGACGGCTTGATTCAGCCTCTGCGACAGCAGACACAAGTTTCGGATCCACACCGTATTTTGTAGCTGCACTGCGGATTAAATTATCGATTTCACCATCAGCAGCTTTGGGTCTCGCCGCTTTGCCGGCGGCTGCCGGCGGCAAAGCCGCTGGCGCTGCCACATTCATTTCTGATTTCAGCGTCTTGCTAAAATCCGCTGTTGGCGCAGCAGCTATGCCAAACCGCGTCTCAATCGAATGAATGCGCTGCATGATTTGACTGATTCCATCCAAATTCATCATTGTTCCTCACCCCGTCTGACCCGCCGTGTGTAAATCTGCAGGCCTATTTCATCGAGCTGTTTTTGTTCCTCAAAGAGCTGTTCCTGCCTGAATTCATTAAACCTTTTTTCTCTCAACTGCTCAATGGATTCCAACTTATTGCGGACTGCCAGAAGCTCCTGCAGGCGCTTGCTCTTTTGCGCCTTCGACTGCAAAATAGCCTCATCCTGCAGTTGCAGCTGCTCTCTTTTCCAAGCAAAAAAACTGTTATATGTCATCAGCGTACCGACCGTGATCCTTGCCCCTTCGGTCAGCCGTTCATAATCTTTTTGCCCCTGCTGCATTTCCTGTCTCAGCTTTTCCATGTATTCCTGTTGTTCCGTCAGCAGTTTGGAGATCTTTGCCAGTTCCACTTCCGCCTTTTCTTTTTCCATCTTCGTAACTTTCAGAAGCGTCTCCAGCTGGAACTTGAATTTTTTCATCAGGCATCCTCAGCTTCCAGTATTATATCTCCTCCAGAGCCTTTTCCGTGTCCGCAAAGCTGTCCTTTTCATAGACTCCCTGGCAGAGAAAATCGTTGATTTTATCAATTTTTTTCACGGCCTCATCAATTTTTGGATTTGATCCGCTTACATAGGCTCCGATATTAATCAAATCAGCCGCATCATTGTAGACTGCCATCAGAGAGCGCATATTCTGCGCCGCCCGGTAATGGTCTTTGTCAACGACTTCCATCATAACCCTGCTGACGCTATTTAAAACATCGATCGCCGGGAAATGATTCTGTGCAGCAATTGCTCTCGACAAAACAATGTGTCCATCAAGAATGCTTCGCACGGCATCGGCAATCGGCTCATTCATATCATCCCCATCAACCAACACCGTGTAAATCCCGGTAATAGAACCTTTATCATTGGTTCCGGCTCGCTCAAGCAGCTTTGGCAAAAGCGCAAAGACCGACGGCGTATAGCCACGAGTTGCCGGCGGTTCGCCGATTGTAAGACCCACTTCCCGCTGTGCCATAGCAAAACGGGTAACAGAATCCATCATCAGCACGACCTTTTTCCCTTGATCCCGAAAATATTCAGCGATAGCCGTTGCCGTTAACGCGCCTTTAATGCGGACAAGAGCTGGCTGATCCGATGTAGCAACAACGACAACAGCCCGTTTAAGCCCTTCTTCGCCAAGGTCCCGTTCAATAAACTCCTTGACCTCACGGCCGCGTTCCCCAACCAGGGCAATTACACTGATATCCGCCTCTGTATTGCGGGCAATCATACTGAGCAAAGTCGACTTGCCGACCCCGCTGCCAGCCATAATTCCAATTCTCTGGCCTGATCCCATCGTAATCAGGCCATCAATAGCCCTCACCCCGACATAGAGCGATTCCTTTATCCGCGGACGTGACAAGGGGGCCGGTGGTGCTGCCTGCAGCGAATATTCCTGCATGCCGACAAGAGGTCCTAGTCCATCAATCGGATTTCCCAGTCCATCAAGCACTCGCCCTAAAAGCTGTGGCCCGACTTTTACCGTAAGCGTTTTTTGCGCTGAAATGACCTCACAGCCCGGCCCTATCCCCTGCATTTCGCCAACTGGCATCAAAAGGACAAAGCCAGCCCGGAAGCCCACAACCTCTGCCGGTATTGGGTCAACTCCAGGAAAATGGGAACAAATGTAGCAAAGTTCGCCCAGGCTCACGTTAGGTCCTTGGGATTCAATAACCAACCCGATAACCTGAACGACTTTCCCATTCAATTTTATGGACTCACAAGAATCTATTGCATTGATAAATTTCTCTGTATTGATCTGCATTATTCCATAACTTCCTGAATTGATTTTTTAATCAGCTCTAACTGCGTTGCCAGCCTTGCATCCACACTTCCATTGAGAGAATCAATTACACAATCACTGGCTGCCAGCGAAGGATCCGACACAATCTGAATCATTTCGTTGCCATCAATCATTGCCTGAAATTCATTTTTTGCCATCAGCACAAATTCGTAATTATCGGGTGCAACCCGAATTACGATCCCATTTTGGTCCCGTACTTTTTCGAGTGCCTTATTGACAACTGGCAGGATCACCTGTGGAACATCAATAAAATGCTGCGGCAGAACTTTTTCAACAATCCGCATCGTCATCTCAACAATCTGCTGCTCCGCCGCCAGCAGGCAAAGCTTCATTTCTTCTTGTGCCGTAGCGATGGTTCGTTCCGCTTTTGCATTTGCCGCCGCAATAATCTCGCGTTGCTCTTCCTGGGCTGCTTTAAAACCAGCCTCATAACCTTCATCATAACCAGATTTCTGTCCAGTCTGAGCTGCTTCGGCGGCAATATTTTCAGCATCTGCCATCGCCGCCTGCGTTATTTCAGCTGCCTTTGCCTGGGCCGCGGCAAAGATGTCAGCCCGAACGACTTCTGCTTCAGCGATCATTTTCTTCGCTCGTTCTTCTTTTTCAGCCAATAGTACTAACTGCGCCGCCAAGGATGCACGGGCAGCGGTGTCAGCTGCGGCATCATTTTCCTGCCTGACAAGACATTCCGGACGATCGACTACTTTAGGCTCGTTCTGCCATACCGCAGATTTGATTACCCTAGACAATCATTTCGTCTCCCTTGCCGCGAGCTACAACAATTTCGCCTTTTTCTTCCAAATTGCGGATAATGGCAACAATTTTTTGCTGAGCCTCTTCTACATCGCGAATCTTGACCGGCCCCATATATTCGATTTCCTCGCGCAGCATTTCGCCGGCGCGTTTTGACATATTTTTGTATACCTTGGCTCCGACCTCCTGCGAGGTCGCCTTGAGGGCGAGGGACAGATCCTTGGTATCAACTTCACGCAATACAAGTTGCAACGATCGGTCGTCGAGCATGACAATATCCTCGAATACGAACATGAGCCGCTTGATTTCTTCGGTAAGTTCCGGATCTTCGACCTCGAGACTTTCGATAATCGTTCGTTCGGTACCTCGATCGACGCGGTTGAGCACTTCGACAATCGCCTTGACGCCACCGGCAACAGTGAAATCCTGGGTGACGAGAGAAGACAGTTTCTTCTCCAAAACACGTTCCACATCGCGCAATACATCCGGCGACGTCCGGTCCATCTGCGCAATGCGCTTCGCAACTTCTGCCTGGCGCTCGGCCGACAAGGAGGAAATAATCGTGGCTGCCTGATCGGGATCGAGATACGCCATGATAAGAGCAATTGTCTGCGGGTGTTCGTTCTGGATAAAATTAAGCAGCTGTCCCGGGTCGGTTTTTCGCAAAAAGTCGAACGGACGAATCTGCAGGCTGGTCGTCAGGCGATTGATAATATCCATCGCCTTTTCCGAACCCAGTGCCTTTTCCAGAACATTTTGTGCATATTCAAGCCCGCCAGTAGAAAGATATGTCTTAGCCAAAGCCATCTGATAAAATTCGCTGATGACCTGAGCTTTTTGTTCCTGCGTGACCTGTTTTTGATTGGCAATTTCCAGTGTAAGCTTTTCAATTTCCTCATCATTTAAATGTTGAAAGAGCCGGGCCGAATTTTCCGGGCCCAAGGCAATGAAAAGAATTGCTGCTTTTTGTTGACTTGTCATTTCACTACTGCTAGGTTCATACATATTGTCACACCCATGTTCCTAAAAATTATTCGTCCGCCAGCCATGTTCTGACAAGCTGTGCCATCTCTTCCGGCTTCGTCCGAATCAGTTCTTCGATCTTCTGACGTTCTGTCATCCGTGCCTGTTCTTCTTCCGACAGCTCATCCGGTTTCACTTCACCGGCTTCAATTGCAGCCGCCCGCTCAGCTTCAAGCCGCAGCTGGTTTTGTTCAGCTTCATAGATTGCACGTTCCGCCGCCTCACGTTCAAGACGTTTTTTCCGGCGATACAGATAAATCCCGGCTGCGATAAGGACGATCACCAACACAACGGCGGCAATCTGCAGGTAATAGATCATCTGTTCTTTCGCCCGTGCTTCCTCTTCTGCCTTGGCCTTTTTATCCATAAGTTCTGTATTAAACGGCAATGGTTCTACCGATATCGTGTCACCACGCTGGTTATCGAGTCCGACTGCCGAAGCCACAATGCGGCTGATGCTGTCCTGCTGTGTTCTGGTTACATCTTCATTGACGAGCACAGCAATGGTCAGACGTTTCACTGAGCCTGGCGATGCGACAATTTTTTGTTTTTCTTCATTGATTTCATAGTTCTTGGTAGATTCTTTTTTTGCATATTGCGCATTTGAGGTATTGTCCGCCACATACCCCGGAATGTTCGAGGTTGTGCCGGCCGGCCCTCCAGGCTTAGCCGAGGTGCCATTATATTCTTCAGAAACATCCTGTGAGCTGCGGATTATTCCTGAATCATCAACAACTGGCGTAAAGACCTGCTTGTCTGTTTGCTTTTGATCAAAATCAAGCTGAACATTGAGTCTTACGAAAGCACGGCCTTCCCCTAAAGCTTGGTCAAGCATGGTCTGAACATCTTTTTGCAGGCGGTCCTGCACTTTCTTGGTCATGTCCAGTTGGGTAAGCGTTATATTGCCAACATTCTTTTCTTCATTTTCATCTGGATCATTGAGAATCTTGCCGCTGTCATCAACAATCGTGATGTTTTCCGGCTGCAGTCCCTGTATACTATGCGCCGTCAGATTCACAATGCCCTTTATTTCCTTCTTCGTCAGCTGGGCTCCCTGCTTGAGTTTCAGCATAATGGAAGCCGTTGCCGGCTTTTCATTTTTTTTGTATAAACTATCTTCCGGCAAGACGATATGTACACGGGCACTTTCAACAGCACCAATGCGCTCGATCGTCCGGGTCAATTCTCCTTGCAGAGCCTGAAGGTAATTTACCTTATTTTGAAACTCCGTAACTCCCAGCTTGCTGTCATCAAAAATCTCAAATCCTTTTGAGCCTCGCGGCAGTCCCTGCGTAGCTAGATCAAGCCTGGCGTCATGAACATTTTTTGATGGTACGAGAATCGTTGTCCCCTGCGGACTTTCCTGCACGTCATATGTTATTTTTGCTTCTTTCAATTTAGCTGCGACTTCACCCGCATCTTTGGTCTCCAACTTCGTAAACAACGGAACCATATCCGGTTTGCTGCCATACCAATAACTCCATCCCAGAATCGATATCATCAAGAACGCAGCTACACCGATGATTGTGTATTGCTGCCGTTTACTGATCTTATTCCAAAGCTGCAGATACTGTTCTTTCCAGTCTGCCATTGTCTCCATCCTCTCGCTACATAAAAAATATCATCAGACCTGCATGCGCATAATTTCCTGATAAGCTTCCACAGCTTTATTTCTAACCTGCATGGTCAACTGCAAGGCGATATTCGCCTTTTCTGTGGCCAGCACCACCTGGGAAATATCATCTACTTGTCCGGCAGCCAGTGCTATATTCATATCTTTCGCCCGGTTTTGAAGATTATTTGTTTCTTTCAGGGCATCTGTCAGATACTCACCAAAATTCTTAGTTTCTGTCTGTACCTGATTTTCGTGCAAATGGCTGGTTGCACTCATCGATACAGGCGTCAGTTTCAACGCTTCAACTTGCATGTGTACACCTCACTATTTTCCAATATCAAGCGCCTTCATCGCCATACTCTTCGCGGTATTTACAGCTGTTACATTCGCCTCATAAGCACGCGAAGCGGTAATCATATCTACCATCTCATTGACAATATTCAGATTCGGCAGTTCCACATAGCCATTTTGGTTTGCATCCGGATGCGTCGGGTCATACACCATTCGCCCTGGGGTCGTATCCTCCGTAATGCTGACGGCACGAACCCCGTCTCCGGCTTCACCGGCAGCTGCCCCTCTTGCCTGACTTGACAAGATTTGGGCAAATGAATTCGCCTCGCCCGTCCGCGGTTCAAACACAACAAACCGTCGGTGATACGGTCCACCTGCAGTTGTTCTGGTCGTATTCACATTGGCTATATTATTGGAAATAACGTCCATTCTAAGACGCTCCGCCGTCATTCCCGACGCCGATGCATCAATTGCCCCAAACATACTCATCCTTTGCCTGCCTCCTCACTGTCTATCTTCATTCTCTACTGACCTTTGATAACCATTTTTGTATCATTGATGTTGCCGCCGATTTGTCTTGACAGCGCATTATAATATACATTATTCTTGGCAAGTTCAGCCATTTCAATATCAATATCAACATTGTTATTATCAGTTCGCATGGATGTCGTACCGTCCTCTTGAATTTGCGGCGATACCAGGCCCTGTTCTTTAACAATCGGCAGGTGCTTGTCACGGGTACGTACCATTGCCAGTTTCTTTGTATCATTCGTCATTTGCTCGGCCAGCAAGCTCTCAAATACAACCTCACTTTTTTTAAAATTCGGCGTATTGACATTGGCAATATTATCGCTGATCACTGCATGACGAAGATTTGCCGCCTGCAGGCCCCGGCCTAAAACATTAATGGCGGTAGCGTTCATTATTTGATCCAGCATAAGCTGCCTCCTCACTCGTTAATAAAAAACATAATTCAACATAAAATATTCTGCATTTTCAACTAAAATTCCTTTTAAATTCTAACACATTTTTTCGCTCCCTGCACCATTTTAAATGCTTCTGTGATGCATAATAGTATAATAGTCTTAAGTCGCGTCGCCCTTTTGCTTTACAAATCCTTCCCAAAACAATTTTACTCCTGCAATTGACCGCTTTCACTCAACCAGAATTCAAAAAAATATTTATCCAAAAAACGCTTCAACTGACAAAAATATTTTATCCGCCATTGAAAACACAGATTTTTATTCAGCAAAAAAGTGCCATGAACCTGAAATTTCGGTTTATGGCACTTTTAGTAAAGCAGAAAAATACACGCAGACGTTATCTCTTAAGTTTTTGAACTTCCTCTAACAGGTGTTCATTGAGAACTTTAATATATGTTCCCTTCATGCCAAGGGACTTAGATTCAATGACGCCGGCCGACTCAAACTTACGCAGGGCGTTGACAATGACCGAACGGGTAATGCCGACACGGTCAGCAATTTTCGAAGCCACCAGCAACCCTTCTGTACCGTCGAGTTCACCGAGAATATTGATTGCCGCTTCAACTTCTGAATAAGACAATGTTGCCAGTGCAATCTGAACCGTCGCTTTTTTACGCGCTTCAATCTCAATTTTTGCCGTATGATCGCGCAGCATTTCCATCCCGACTACCGTCGCGCCATATTCGGCAAGAATCAGATCCTCGTCAGTAAATTCTTCATCAAACTTTGCGACAATCAAGGTTCCGATGCGTTCGCCAACACCATAAATCGGGACAATCGTTGTATTCTTGCCATTAAACATGCATTTTGTATCTTCCGTAAAAGCACACATACCTGTTTTTGAGCGCAAATTAGGCGAGGTTTCATCCATTTTCAGCAGCCAATTTACATAGTGGCGAGGGAATTCGCCTTGATTGATTACTTTGTCAACCATCAGATCGCATTCAAAATCATCAATGAATGCATAGCCGAAAATTTTTCCTTTCTTGCTGGCAATATAGACATTGGCGCCAATTACATTGCTGAGAACGCGCGAAATTCCATCATATTCAACGCTTTCTGATTTTTGCAGTAATTTATTGATTTTTCTTGTTCTTTCGAGTAAAGTTGCCATTCCTAGATCTTCCTTTCGATTCTCTGTTTTATCATTTAAGGGGTGAATTAACCTTGTAAATGCAGCTACAGTCCTCTGCATTTTTATATTCTACCATATTTTTATAAATAATCATATATTTTGATTAATATTATTTTTTGAAAATTTGTATCATTCTATAACAGGCAGCATCATCCCGGCTGTCCCTGCAGATGCCCCTGTTCAATCTCTTCTACCTTTATATTGTGATTCGTATAGACGCAGATATCAGCCGCAATGGACAAGGCTTCCCTGGCAATAGAAGCGGCATCGAGCTCCGTATGCTTTACCATGGCCCGTGCAGCCGCCAGTGCATAAAAGCCCCCTGACCCGATGGCTGCGACATCACCGTCAGGCTCTATAACCTCACCACTGCCCGAAAGCAGCAACAACGATTCTCCATCCGCAACGAGCAGCAAGGCTTCAAGCCGCTGCAAAGCGCGATCCGTGCGCCACTGCTTTGCCAGTTCTATTGCCGCACGCATCAGATTGCCATTAAACTCCTCCAACCTGATTTCAAATTTTTCAAACAAGGTAAAGGCATCGGCAACAGATCCGGCAAACCCGGCAATGACTTTGCCATGATAGAGCCGGCGGACCTTGCGTGCATTGACCTTCATAATGGTATTTTCCCCAAAGGTCACCTGTCCGTCGCCGGCAATGGCCGTCTTCCCTTTATGCTTTACTGCGACAATCGTTGTCGAACGAACCATGATATTCCTCTCCTCTTTGCCACTCAGAGCTGCGATTTAAACGAGGTCAGTGAAGCCAGTGCCCGATCGGCAATAGCCTGTTTTTTGAGTTTTTTATCACGAATTTTTTCAGTCAGTGCCGGCATAAGTCCGAAATTAACATTCATTGGCTGAAAATGCTTCATATCAGCGGTTGTAATGTAATGGCAGAGTGCTCCATGCGCCGTTTCCGGGGGGAATACCAGCGGATCAAGGCCCTTGACAAGCCGGGCCGCATTAATTCCAGCCACTAGCCCCGAGGCCGCAGACTCCACATAGCCTTCAACGCCGGTCATCTGCCCGGCAAACAGCAAATGCTTATGACCTCGCAGCTGCATGGTAGGCTCCAGGAGCTGTGGCGAATTGATAAAGGTGTTGCGGTGCATAACCCCATAGCGAACAAACTCCGCCTGTTCAAGTCCCGGTATCAAGGAAAATACCCGTTTTTGTTCCGGCCATTTTAAATGCGTCTGAAATCCGACAATATTATAAAGGCTGCCGGCAGTATTGTCCTGGCGCAACTGAACAACTGCATGCGGACGCTGCCCCGTCACCGGATGTTCAAGGCCAACTGGTTTTAACGGGCCAAACAGCAGCGTATCGATGCCTCGACTGGCCATTTCCTCAACCGGCATACAGCCTTCAAAAAACTTTTCCTTTTCAAAATCTTTGGTCGGAGTCCGCTCCGCCGTAGTAAGTTCCTGCCAAAAGTGCTCATATTCGTCCTTATTCATCGGACAATTGATATACGCAGCTTCTCCCTTGCCATAACGCGAAGCCTTATAAGCTTTTGTCATATCAATTGACTCCCGGACGACAATCGGCGCTGCGGCATCGTAAAAATACAAATACTCCTGACCTGTCAAGGCCGCAATATCTGCCGCCAGTGGTTCTGACGTCAGCGGCCCACTAGCAATCAAAACAACAGCATCATCTGTAACCGGTATTTTTTCGACTTCTTCATGAATGACTTTTATCAGCGGATGATTTTTCACCTTTTCCGTCACGGAACGGCTAAAGCCTTCCCTATCAACTGCCAGCGCCCCCCCCGCCGGAACTGCATGGGCATCCGCTTCAGTCAAAATGAGCGAATTGAGACGACGCATTTCTTCCTTGAGTACACCAACCGCATTTTCCAGCCCTGCACCACGCAGTGAATTACTGCAAACAAGCTCCGCAAAATCAGCAGTCTTATGTGCCGGCGTAGATTTTTTCGGTCGCATTTCGTAGAGTTCCACCTCTATATCCTGGCTGGCAATCTGCCAGGCGGCCTCACTGCCAGCGAGGCCAGCACCAACAATAATTACTTTCTTCACGTTCTTCCTCCATATTACGTTGAAGCTTTGGCCGGAGCTGCGGCTGGCTTCTTTGTTTTTGTCTTTGTCTTCGGCGCCGCCTTGGCCTTAACAGTCTTTTTCGGCGATGCTTTTTTCTTTGGCACAGCTTTTTTTGCTTCATTTTCTTTTTCAGCTGCCTGTATTTCTACAGCAGCTGCCGCATTTTTAGCCTTAGCTTCCGCTTTTTCTTTAATCTTGTCAAGTTCTTTATTAATCGGATGGTCTTTGCGGCTCTCACAGGCCTCATTGCTACAATACAGCATTGCCCTGCCATTTTTATAAAAATGGCGTAGCATAAAGGAACCGCAGGTTTCACAGGCTTCCTTTTGTGGTGCATCCCAAGTCACATAATCGCACTGCGGATAATTTTTGCAGCCATAAAAAGGACGTCCGCGTTTTGTTTTTCGTTCAACAATACTGCCGCCACATTTTGGACAATCAACCCCGGTTTCTTTTAAAAGCGGTTTTGTATTGCGGCATTCTGGAAAACCTGGGCAAGCCAAGAATTTCCCATATCTTCCCTGTTTGACAACCATCATGCGCCCGCACAGTTCGCATGCGACATCAGAAACTTCAACCGGCAACTCAACATGGCCGATTTCTTCTTCCGCGTGCTCCAGCGTTTGGGCAAACGGCCCATAAAATTTACCAAGCAGCTCATTTTTCTCAATCCGGCCCTCGGCAATTTCATCGAGTTCATTTTCCAGTCCGGCAGTAAATTTTGCATCGACAATCGATTCAAAATACTGTTCCAGCATATCAACGACAACAAAGCCTAGCTCTGTCGGCTCAAATTTCTTCTCAACCCGGATGACGTAGCCGCGGGCAAGAATCGTCTCTATGATCGGCGCATATGTACTCGGTCGCCCAATATCGCGTTCCTCAAGCGTCTTAACCAGGGAGGCTTCATTATAGCGCGGTGGGGGTTCTGTAAAATGCTGCTGCGGGTCAATATGTTCTAAGGTAAGGGTATCAAGCTCAGCCAATTCTGGCAGCAAAACATCCTTTTCCTTTTTCCCCTTGGCTTCACTGTAGACAATCGTAAACCCGTCAAACTTCAGCTGGGAGCCATTCGCCCGACAGCCATAACGCCCGGCAGCAATCGATACACTGAGTGTGTCATAGATCGCTGGCATCATCTGACTGGCTAAAAAGCGCTGCCAGATCAAAGTATATAGCTTCAGTTGATCTTTTGACAGATATTTATCCAAACTGTCCGGCGTAAAATTGACACTCGTCGGGCGGATTGCTTCATGTGCATCCTGCGCTTTTTTGCTGGAGGCGTAAATAGGAGCCTTTTCCGGCAGATAAGCTTTGCCAAAGGCAGCTTCAATATACTCCCTGGCTTCTGCCTGCGCAACTTCGGAAATACGGGTTGAATCCGTACGCATGTAAGTAATCAGACCAACCGGGCCTTTTTTTCCGATCTCCAACCCTTCATAGAGCTGCTGAGCCAGCATCATTGTCTTGCGCGAGGTAAACCCCAGCTTGCGCGAGGAATCCTGCTGCAAGCTGCTGGTAATAAACGGCGCTGCCGCTTTGCGCTGCCGCTGGCGTTTTTTTACTTCCTGAACGATCAACGCCTGCTGCTCTATTTCACGCACAATCGCCGTTGCCGCTGTTTCATTGCCAATTACCGGTTTTTCCCCGTCAATACTGGTAAGCTCAGCTTCAAATAGTGGAGATTTTTCCTTTCTCAGCTTCAGACCGACCGACCAGTACTCTTCAGAAACGAAGCTCTGTATTTCCTTTTCCCGGTCGCAGATCAGCTTTACCGTAACGGACTGCACTCGTCCGGCACTGAGGCCCTTGCGTATTTTTCGCCAAAGCAGCGGACTGAGCTTATACCCAACGATGCGATCGAGCATCCGGCGCGCCTGTTGTGCATCGACCCGATCGAGATTGATCGGTCGCGGATTCTTTACTGCCTCCTGAATTGCCGGTTTCGTGATCTCATTAAAGACAATCCGACAATCCTTGGTTTCATCAAGACCAAGAATATAAGCCAAATGCCAGGCAATTGCTTCCCCTTCACGGTCAGGGTCAGATGCCAGATAGACAGCATCTGCATTTTTGGCTTCTTTTTTTAGGGCCTTGATCAAATCGCCTTTGCCACGAATATTGATGTACTTGGGAGCAAAATCATTGTCCACATCAATTCCGAACTGACTTTTGGGCAAATCCCGCAGATGCCCCATAGAGGCCCGCACAACATAATTTTTCCCCAAATATTTTTCTATCGTTTTGGCTTTCGCCGGTGATTCTACAACTACCAGTGTTTTCTTCTGTGCTTTCTTCACAAAGCATCCTCCTTGACTGCACGAATATACTGCCGCGGAGCGTATTCTCTAACCAGCCCGCGCAACTGCATCTGCAGTAAGATAAAAGCAATGTTTGACACATCACTTCTTAATTTACAAATAATTTCATCAAGCGTTACCGCTTGCTCAGGCGACAACAGGGCATAAACGGCAGCTTCTTCTGCTGACAAACACAATTTATCTGTCCGAAGGCACTCTCGCTGCTGCCAAGGATACTCTTCCATGACATCTGCCGCACTGCAGATAAGCTTTGCTCCCTGCTGGATCAAACGATTGCAACCAACACTTTGGCTTGAATAGATGCTTCCAGGGACAGCAAAAACATCCCGCCCTTCATTCAGAGCCATTTCTGCCGTAATCAAAGCGCCGCTTTTCCCGGCAGCTTCCACGACAACTGTCCCCTGTGCCAGTCCGCTGATAATACGGTTTCGCGCCGGAAAAAATCTCGGCTGAGGAACAGTTCCCGGCGGATATTCTGAAATCACTGCCCCATTTGCAGCAATTTCCTGCAAAAGCATTTTATTTTCCGGCGGATATGCATAATCGATACCACAACCGAGAACCGCTATGGTATGCCCGGCACGCAGAGCTCCACGATGGGCGGCTGTATCAATTCCCCTGGCAGCACCACTCACGACAACCACCGACTGTTTTGCCAGTTCTTCCGCAATATCTGCCGCCGCACTGCAGCCATAAGCAGAAGGGTGGCGAGAGCCTACTACAGCAATACTTCTAGTTGAAAGCTCCAGCTCGCCACGGTAAAACAGCACCGCCGGCGGGTTATATATACTTTTTAGCAGCATTGGGTACTGCTCTTCCTGTAGAGTACAGAGTTTAATTCCAGACCGTTCCCATTTTTTTGCTAATACCTGAGCATCAATTGTCGGTTGGCGACGGAAAGCCTCGAAGGCCTGCAACCCTTTGCGATCGAGACAACCGCTGACCCGCAGCTGTTCCTGCGAACTTTTCCAAACGGCCTCGCCACTGTCGAAAAAATCCATAAGCTTTTTTATCTGTGCGCTACCAATCCCAGGAATCATCTGCAATCGTGCCCAGAAAATTTTATCCATGCTTATCGCCGCCTGCATTTTTCAACTGCTGCTTAATTTTCACATGACATTATACCATCATACAAAGATCTCAGACAATTTGCAATATATTTCCTTACATTTTGCAGCAATTTTTCAATTACACTTTACATTATTGTCAATTCTAAATCTTTTGTCAATTCTTTTTATTTTTGCAAAATTTAAAGGGATGCCGCAAAAGGCAGCATCCCTTCGTTATTCAGACTTTTTGTATAAAATTACCTTTCCACTGTCCACACACTCAGCTAAAAGTTGTGCCGGTGTTTTCCCCCCGAGCACGACCCCATTGCAAATCTCAGCCAACGGCAGCAGAACAAAACGACGCTGCGCTAAATAAGGATGCGGCAGCATCAGCTCCGGGCTATTTCTACTCTCTGTTCCAAAGAGCAGCAGATCGATATCAATAATCCTCGGCCCCCATAAAACATCCCGCTGGCGGCCAAGCTGCTGCTCAATTTGCAAACAGGCGGTCAAAAGTTCTTCCGGGCTCAATACCGTTTCTACAGCTGCAACTGCATTTAAAAAATCAGGCTGCTCTTTGTATCCAAACGGCTCCGTCTCATATAGAGACGACCAACGGCTTACCTTTATCCCCGGCCACTGATCCAGCAAAGTAACAGCCGCCGTAATATTGGCTGCCCGATCGCCAAGATTCGATCCCAGTCCCAAAAAAACCATGCTATTGCCGAACCCGCTCTGTCTCAACCTGCACATAGTCGATGGGCCCAGCAATCGGAACCGACGGCTTGCGCACGCGTGTCCTGACGGCCTTCACCACCGGATTAACGGCAAGAATTTGATCCCCAATATGTGCCGACAATGTCTCCAGTAAATGAAACCGTTTATTTTCCACAACATCTTTAACCAGCTGATAAACGGCCGCATAATCAACCCCGTCGCGGATGTTATCCGTGTCACTGGCTCTATCGTCGAGGGTCTCAATCTCAACGTCAAAATAAAATTTCTGGCCCTGTTCGCGTTCATATTCATATACGCCGTGAAATCCGTAAAACATGATATTATGAATTATAATCTTTGCCATATTTTCCACTCCCTATCATTGCATCCATCATTGTCAATGCTCGTTTAACAGCCTTAACATCATGCACCCGGTGAATCTGTGCTCCCTTCATTCTCCCCAGGAGCGAGGCCGCAATCGTGCCTTCCACCCTGTCCTGTGCCGGTAGTTCAAGAATGTCACCGATAAACCGTTTACGCGAAGCTGCAAGCAGAATCGGACAGCCAAAGGACTGCAGCTGCTCCAAATTCTTCATAATTGCCAAATTGTCTTTCTTATCTTTGGCAAACCCAAGACCGGGATCGAGAATAAATTTATCCCATTTTATTCCCTTTTCGCCGCCAATCGCAATACTCCTGCAAAAAAAATCATGCATATCGTTCAGAGGCCCCTCCGGATAATCGCGCTGCTGCTTGTTGTGCATCACAATGACCGGCACATCATATTTGGCTGCAACTTCAGCCATTTCCCCCTGATCATATTGCAGTCCCCAGACATCATTAATGATATGAGCCCCAGCCGCGAGCGCAGCAGCCGCCGTCGAGGCTTTGTAGGTATCGACAGAAACCGGCACAGAGCATTCAGGCAGCAGCTTATCAAGCATCGGCAACAAGCGCTGCTGCTCCTCTTCGGCTGTTATTTTTTGTCCGCCGTTATAGGGGCGTGTTGATTCCGCACCAATATCAATAATATCAGCCCCATCCGCCTGCATCTGCTGCAAATGCCGCCTGGCGCTGTCAAGCGTATTATAACGACCGCCATCAGAAAACGAATCCGGCGTAATATTCAATATTCCCATTACCAGACTGTGCTCCCCATCAAGAAACAACTCCCGGTCACGCCAAGAAAAATGCCGCTGTGCCAAGAAGCCTTCACAGCCAAGCACGCGCCCGATTTCTTCCGCCAAGGACTTGAGCCCCCATGGCTGCAGCTTCAGCTGGCTCAGGGCTGCCCGATACTGTTTGAGCGTTCCCATCAGTAATACATCCGTATAGAGCTCGCTGAGATCCGCTGAGTGACGCGAAACTGCAGCATCGCCCCCTTTGCCAAGAAATGTCTGTTTTAGCACATTGGCCGCCTTGGTTCCCAGTTTTTCCACTCGCACTACTTTAAAAACTGCCTTCTCCTGCATAATCGCCGTTCCTGTTGGATCACAGTCCAATTTTGATAATTCCCATGCAGCTTGCTGTTTATTTTTTATAGACAAAACCTGAATCCGCCAATTTGTTCCCAAATTTACCCCCCCTATTGCTTATAAAGACCATTTTATTGTATCATGTCAATATACATGGTGATATTTTATACTATATTTCTATGTCATATCAACACCAGGAGGCCTCCCTATGACAAAAAGATTAGATCCTAATACATTTGATTTTCCCGTAGATAAAATCCGCAGTGGATTCTACAGTGATATTTATTTTCTTCGCACACAGGAAATCCTGAATCAGGCCAATCTGCATGATCGTGTTACCCTGCAGATCTTTCAGCGCGATTACGCGGTTCTCTGCGGCATCGATGAGGCAATTGCCTTAATTAAACGCTGTGCCTATCATCCTGAAAACATAAAAATCAAGGCCCTGCATGATGGTGATGCTATCGCGCCTTGGGAAACCGTTATGACCATCGAGGGCGATTTGGCGGATTTTGCTCACCTTGAAACGGTGTATCTCGGCACAATTGCCCGCCAGACCAAGGTAGCAACAAATTCGCGCCGCGCGGTTGATGCCGCGGGCGGAAAACCCGTGCTCTTTTTCCCTTCCCGCTTTGATCATTATTCCGTTCAGGAAAGTGACGGCTACGCAGCAAAAATCGGCGGCATGAGTGGCATTTCCACGCCGGCCAATGCAGCCGTCTGGGGAATCGAAGCTGCCGGAACCATTCCTCATTCACTGATTGCCGCCTGCGGCGGTGATACCTTGAAAGCAACCAAGCTTTTTGACAAATACATGGACCCAAAAATCAAACGCGTCGCCCTCGTGGACTTTGATAACGATTGCGTAAACACCAGCCTCGCTGTCGCTCATGAACTCGGCGATCGCCTTGAAGGTGTTCGCCTTGATACCTCGGATAAAATGGTGGATGTATCTCTAATCGGCCAAATGGGACACTTCAAACCGACCGGGGTCAATGAACAGCTCGTGCGCAATGTCCGTGAGGCCCTCGACCGCGAAGGTTTTCATAAGGTAAAAGTGATGGTTTCCGGTGGATTTACGCCTGAACGGATTCGCCATTTTGAAGAACACCAGGTTCCGGTCGATGTCTATGCTGTCGGCAGCAGTATTTTTGCCACGAATGTCGATTTTACAGCTGACATCGTGCTTCTAAACGGCAAGCCTTGCGGTAAAGCCGGCCGAAAATTCAGTCCGAACCCGCGCCTTGAAGAGGTCCTATAAACAGGAGGAGGTTTTTTTATGGAAGTATCCTGGGGCGACTTCTTTTTGCTGCTCTTGATTTTACTGATGTTTACCTATTCGTTTTGGAATTCAATTTTTACCGATTAAAAAAGTCCTGCCGGCTGAGATTTTACTCTTAACCGGCAGGACTTTTTTTAAACGAAAAAAAAAGGAGAGAAACTCTCTCCTAAAAATTACATCACCCGGCGAGCCCCGATGTAGCAGGACCCCCAATAAGAACTTGATAATGAATCAACCACAACGCCACGGCTTGAAGACGCATTGATAAACCGGCCATTACCCAAATAGATGCCTACATGAGATGCACCATATTCATAGGTAGAAAAGAAAACGAGATCTCCCGGAATCAATTCATCATAGGCCACCGGTGTACCGACTTCATATTGGGCATCGGCTGTGCGCGGTAAATAAATACCTGCATTGGCAAAAACATAGCGGACATAACCTGAACAATCAAATCCGCTGGGCGTAGTTCCACCAAAAACATATGGCACCCCAACATAGGCCAGAGACGATTGCACTACACGGCGGGTTATGTAATTCGACCCACGGCTCACTTCCGGAATGTCCCTTCCCAGCAGGGCCATATATGTTGAACTCCCCACGAGTCCATCGGCGGATAATCCCCGGGACTGCTGAAACTGCTTGACGGCTTCCGCTGTCGACGGACCAAAATCCCCATCAGCCACTACATCGTAGCCCAAGCTTGCCAATTGGCCCTGAATTTCGGCCACTTCATCACCCTGGTCCCCCATGCGAAACGCAGCCGCATCGGCAACGGAAAACCAGCACATAAGTACCATTGATAGCGTTAATATACGCAGCAACTTACTCAAAAAGCCACTCCTCTCTTTGTCGCCTACGAGGTTAGCTGTCGGGTTAGGGCAGAGAAGAAGACCACCCCTTGTTTGTCGGCAGAGCCGGACTAACAACATTCACCCCAAAGAATTGGTTTCCCCGTTCCTGAGCTGGATTCGGCTTGTTTATAACTCATTGCTTTAACTATTCGCCAAAACAATCTAATTTCCTGCTTTGGAAATTATTTTATTCTTTTGATTATTTCCGCTATTTTTACAAAAAAACCTATTTTCATAAAAAAAACTGCCGGTTGTCCGGCAGTATAGCAGCCTATAACTTTGAGTAATCAATAAGCCGAGTTTTGTTCCGCTTGCGCGGTGACGATCATTTATCTAGATCGACAGTTGCCTGTCGACTCAAGCGACTCAACCCGGAAGGTTCCGCGGGCAGCATCATCCCTTCCCTATTCGGTCTTGCTCCATGTGGGGTTTACCAAGCCGGCCAGTCACCTGACCGCTGGTGCGCTCTTACCGCACCTTTCCACCCTTACCTGCTATGCAGGCGGTCTAAATTTCTATAGCACTTTCCCTAAGGTCACCCTCGCTGGACGTTATCCAGCACATCGCCCTGTGGAGCCCGGACTTTCCTCAAATGCCTCGAAGGCACTCGCGATCATCTTTCATACTCAAAGCCAACTCTTTAATTATAACACTTCGACCTTGCTATGTCAATTTCCAGCCCGGAAGCATCGGCGCAAAGTAGCAATCGAAGCGTCTATATCCACCGCTCCGACAATCCCCGATACAACAGCCACTGTATCCGCTCCCGCTTCAGCTACAGCTCCAATATTATGCTCCTTGATGCCACCAATCGCCACATATGGCAACAAACTGCTGTGCGCTGCCTGCCGAACGTAATCAAGTCCGACTGCCGCCGTGGCTTTCGTTGCCGTGGGAAACACCGGGCCGACACCAATGTAATCAATCAGATTGCCCATAGCATTTGCTGCCTGGAGTTGCTCGAGGTTATGGGTTGACAGCCCGATGACTTTTGCCGGTCCGACAAGTCGCCGAACTGCAGCCGGCGGCAAATCCGTCTGACCGATGTGAACTCCATCCGCATCGACCGCAAGCGCTAAATCGACAAAATCATCAATAATAAAGGCTGCCCCGGCCGACCGTGTCATTTGCCGCAGCACACGGCATTCCTCATACATCTCCCGGGCACTCTTCTCTTTTTCACGATACTGTAAAAAGCGAATGCCCGCAGCAAGCATTTGGTCAACAACCTCTGCATTGCTGCGCCCCCGTGACATTTTCTCTGCGGTTATAGCATAAATCTCCGTATTTTTAAAATTTTCCATCGTCTCAGCCCTTGACATGCTATCTGCCTCCTCTGGCTTTAAATGAATTCAAACGGGTCCGTACCGGTTGTATCCGCAGAAATTTCAACCTTCCACTTACCGGCTGTGGCTATTGCTTTAAGCTTTTCCGCCAGCACCGGAACCACCGGGTTTTCCGTTGCAAAATGGCCGGCATCAATCAGATGCAGACCAAGTTCAGCCGCCCGTTGCGCCTCATGGTATTTCACATCGCCAGTGACATAGGCATCCGCTCCCATATAAGCTGCTTTAGCCATAAACTCTGCTCCACTGCCACTGCATAAAGCCACCCTGCTGACCACTTTTTTGCCGCCACGGACCAGCCGCACAGCATCCGCAGCAAGTGCCAACTTGACCTTATGGGCAAACGTTTCCACCGGCAGTGCTGTTTCGAGATCGCCCATCCGGCCAAGACTCATAACATTTCCTTTGTTTTTCAACGGGTAAAGGTCATAGGCCGGCTCTTCATAGGGATGAGCTTTGCACATAGCACGAACCATACGATTTTGACTTTGTACCGGGAAAATAGTTTCCAGCCGCACTTCTTCCACCTGCTCCAAAACACCTTGTTCCCCAATAAAGGGATTTGCTTTGTCGAGCGGCAAAAACGTTCCCTGTCCCTTGCAGCGAAACGCACAATGCGAATAATTGCCGATATGGCCGGCGCCGGCATCTCCCAATGCCTTTTGAACAACGTCGGCATATTCAACAGGAACAAATACAACCAGCTTTACCAGTTCTTCCTCCGCGGTAACAGCAAACGGGCGAATATTTTTTAACCCCAGGAGTTCCGCTAAAACGTCATTGACGCCGCCATCGGCAATATCAAGATTTGTATGGGCAGCAAAAACAGCAATGTTTGCTGTCAAAAGTTTCTGCAGCACTCGCCCCTGGGGCAGATCTGTCCGCAGCTGTTTCATCGGCTTAAACAGGAAAGGATGATGGGAAATTATCATATCGTATTTTTCAGTGACAGCAAAATCCACCAGTGCTTCACTGACATCAAGGGCCACAAGAATTTTGTGAATCTCCTTGGCCGGACTGCCGACGAGCAGGCCGACATTGTCCCAGTCTTCAGCCAAATAGCGCGGGGCTATTTTATCCAGAGCTTCCATAACAACCTGACATTTTACCATTGGCTTAAAGCCTCCAGTTTTTCAATTTTTTCTATGGTTTCCCGATATTTCGAGCTGGATTTCGCCCGATCACTGCTTGCCAAGCCCTGTAAAATCCGTTGTTCCTGGGACAGCAGTTGCTCCAGACGCAGGCGAAGAAGCGGCTGCTTTTTTTGCCAAATAATCGGTCCGACTGACAGCATTATATCATCCGGCACTTCCTCCTCGCCAGGAACAGCATATAAAATCTCATACAGGCGCTCATCTTCAAGGACCAGCACCTCATCATGTATATGCCAGCCATGCTGATAGAGCCATTTCCGCAGCCCAGCACCGGCATTCATCGGTTGCAAAATTAAGCCCGACAAGCCTGCCAGTATATCAGCTGAGGCATTCAACAGCTCCTGCATCAAGCCTCCGCCCATGCCAGCAATCGTCACCACATCAACCTCACCCGGCGCGAGAACCTTAAGCCCGTCGCCAAGGCGGACTTGAACCTTTCCCGATAGACCGGCAGCAGCAATCGAAGCCAGCGCTACCTGATAAGGACCTTTATTGACATCCGCAGCAACAGCAGCCGTGATGACACCATTTTGGCACAGATTTATCGGCAGATACGCATGATCTGTACCGATATCAGCCAGCCGCACCCCTTGCGGAACGAGCGATGCTACTGCAGCCAAGCGCTCCCCTAAACTCATAAAAATCCACTTCCTCTCCGCACAGCACGAATGGACTGCGCGTAAACAAAAAATGCAAAGCAGGAATCTGCTTTGCATCTATTTTACCTCTGATGGTGGGCCCACTTGGGATTGAACCAAGGACCGACCGGTTATGAGCCGGTTGCTCTACCGCTGAGCTATAGGCCCGCAAAGAAAAATGGCTCCTTGAGTAGGACTCGAACCTACGACCGATCGGTTAACAGCCGATTGCTCTACCAACTGAGCTATCAAGGAATATTGCCAACATCAAATATTATACATAACAGCAGCGAACTTGTCAACAAGGATTTTCCCTTTTATTCCAGGAAATCTTTCAGTTTCTTACTGCGACTCGGATGGCGCAATTTGCGCAGGGCTTTAGCTTCAATCTGGCGGATGCGTTCGCGAGTAACGCCAAAGTTCTGACCGACTTCTTCCAGTGTCCTTGCACGTCCGTCATCAAGTCCGAAACGAAGGCGCAGGACTTTTTCTTCTCGCGGGGTAAGTGTTTCGAGAACTTCTTCCAACTGTTCTTTCAGCAGCATAAAAGAGGCCGCTTCCGCCGGTGCCGGCGCATCCTGATCTTCAATAAAATCACCAAGATGTGAGTCTTCTTCCTCACCGATCGGTGTTTCAAGCGAAACAGGTTCTTGGGCAATCTTCATGATTTCCCGCACGCGATCAACGGTGATTTCCATCTCTTTAGCAATTTCTTCCGGTGCCGGTTCCCGGCCGAGTTCCTGTAACAACTGCCGTGATACGCGAATCAATTTATTGATCGTTTCAACCATATGAACCGGTATGCGAATCGTACGCGCCTGGTCAGCAATAGCGCGCGTGATTGCCTGACGAATCCACCAGGTAGCATACGTACTAAACTTATAGCCCTTATTGTAGTCAAATTTTTCTACAGCCTTTATCAGGCCAAGATTTCCTTCCTGTATCAGATCAAGAAACAGCATGCCACGGCCGACATAGCGTTTGGCAATACTGACAACAAGGCGCAGGTTTGCTTCTGCCAGCCTTTTTTGTGCTTCTTCATCGCCCTCTTCCATGCGTTTTGCCAGGAAAATTTCTTCTTCCGCAGTCAGGAGCGGTACTCGGCCAATTTCCTTCAAATACATTCTGACCGGATCGTCAATGTTAATACCTTCCGGAATGCTCAGATCAATATCGACTTCTTCCCCTTTTTCGATATCTTCTTCATCATTGTTTTGTTCATGTGAGGTATCAACGATGTCTATTCCTTTTTTACTGAACGCTTCATACAAATCATCAATTTCATCCGGCGTCATGTCTTCGGCCTGCAACGCTTCGACAATCTCTCCATATGTCAGCACGCCGCCGCTTTTTTTCCCTTTTTTCAGGAGTTTTAAAACAATATCTGAACTCTGCGACGCTACTGCCTCTGCTTTTTTCTTCTCGGCCATTTACATGCCTCCTTTCTGTATATTCATTACTATAAGACCATACTTCATTTTATAATTCATTAATTTCATTTTTAATTCGCTGGCTTTCTGCAAGTTCCTGCAAAAAGCCTTCATCCCCCATACGCTCTAATTCATCCGCCCGCAGCCGATGTTCTTCATATAATTGCTTTAAATACGATAACCGGATTGTTCGGACACAGTCATCAAACAGCTGCAGCTTATCCTCCGGACCGAATTCCTCAACCAGGCAGCGTGAAAGCTCTGCACCTGCCTCCGGACTCAGGATCTGTGATGCTGCAACATCGTCCATTTTGCTCTCATCCCCGCCACTGTCGGCGATAAATTGTAAAATTTCATGATGGAGTTTATTTTGAACTTCCTCCACCCTGAGTTGCGCCTGGGCATAGCCAAGCACAGAAGGTTCCAGCCATAATGTCTTTATGATATATCTGCCGGCCCGCAAGATGGCATTGTCTACGCGTTTAACCGCAAATCGCATGCCAGCCCGCGCAGGTTCTGCCTGCTGCTGCTTTTTACCGGAAAAATTTTGCAGTTCGCTGCGAATAACCCCTTCATCAATACTGAGTACCTGCGATATGCGGGCAATATAGGCATTGAGCTCCACTGCATTGTTTAGTTCCGCCAAAATCGGCAGTATTTCATTGAGCACCTTGACCTTGCCCTCAAGCGCTGTGTAATCAGCGCTGGCAAGCGCATGCCTGAGCCGGTACTCCACTAACGGCAAAGCATTTTTGATCAAAGTACGAAATTCGTCAGCTCCATGCCGACGAATAAATTCATCCGGGTCCTTGCCATCAGGCAACATGATAACCTTCACACTGGCGCCTGTTTCGCGTACAATCGACAGTGCGCGAATCGTAGCATTTTGCCCGGCGCTGTCGCTATCATAGGCAAAATAAAGCTCGGATGCATAGCGCAAAAGCTTTTTGCACTGTTCCATGGTAAAAGCCGTCCCCAAAGAGGCTGCGACATTTTCTATGCCGTGGCTGTATACGGCAATCGCATCCATATAGCCCTCAACAACAATGGCATACCCTGCCTCCTTTATCGCCCGCTGTGACTGGTCAAGACCAAACAGCAGCCGACGCTTGTTAAACAGGACTGTCTCCGGGGAATTTAAGTATTTAGGCTGGCTGTCATCGAGAACCCGTCCGCCAAAGCCACAAACCCGTCCGCGCTCATCGCTGATCGGAATAATGACCCGGTTGCGAAAACGGTCATAAAAGCCGCCCGACTGACGCTCAGCTACCAGACCAGCTTCGACGAGCAGTTCCGCGGAAATGCCCCGTTGACTAAAAGCGGCCAGCAGCTTATCCCAGGCTGGCGGTGCATATCCCAGACGAAACTTTTCAATGACCGCATCGCTGATACCCCGCTGGCGAAAATATGCTAACGCCGGAGCACCGTACTTAGTTCTTGTAAGGCAGTTATGAAAAAAATCACGGGCCATCTCATGTATCCGTCGCAGATCTGCCGTTTTTTGTTCCTGCAGAATTTCCTGCTCCGTTCGTTCACGCTGGGGCAGATCAATGTTGAGCCGTTCTGCCTGCAGCTTGACCGCTTCAAAATACGAGATGTTTTCCACGAGTGAAATAAACTTAAATACATTGCCACCTGCATGACAGCCAAAACAATAAAAAAAGCCTTGTTCCGGCACAACAGAAAAAGACGGCGTATTCTCATTATGAAACGGACAGCAGCCCCAGTAACGGCCGCCTTTCTTTTTCATCGTCACATAGCCGGAAACCGTTGCTAAAATATCTGATTGTGAGCGCACACGTTGTATAAACTCATCATAATCTCTATTGCCCTTCATCAAGTTCACCTTTCATCGCGCTCTTCTTACCCGACCAACGTCTTAGAAGAAATAAACACCTAAGCTAAATTCGCTGTATCTTATCGATTTCCTTCTTTTAAAATAAAAATTTTAATAATGCAGCGTCAGCCCGCCTTTCCCCTATTTAAAATAATTTTTCAATCCCATATATATGATATTCCCTATAAATCGTCAATATCCTTTTTCCTATTGACAAAGTTTTAAAAATTTGCTGTTTACAAAAAAAAGCAATTTTCCTTAAAAACAAGGAAAAATCAACGAAAAAACCTTATTTATTGACCATAATCCCCACCGGCGGCATTAAGAGTTCACGAAACAATTGCACAGCATAGCTGTCTGTGAGCCCGGCAATATAATCCGTGACCGTCGTTTCCTTCCCCCATACTTTGCTGCGCTGCAAAAACTCCTCCGGCAACGCCGAAAAATTCTTCAAGTAATAACGATAAAGCTGCTCAATCACAAACATCGCCTGTTCCCGCTCTTTTTCCAGGGCCTGAGAATGATAAATCCGTTCAAACATGAACTTACGAAACAGTTGCATCACTTCACTCACCGCCGGTGAAAACACAATATCACCAGCCGTCTCCGATGCGATAATCATATCCGATACCATCGTCGTTATCATTGATGAAGTGTTGCAGCCAAAATGCTGCCGGACGAGCTGCGGTAAATCCCCGGCTTGCAGCAGTCCCGCCCGCAGACTGTCGTCATAATCATGACAAAGGTAGGCAATGCGATCGGCCGTGCGAACGATTCTGCCCTCGAGCGTCACCGGCAGCCCCGGACCGGAATGATGAAGAATTCCATCTTCAACAGCAGCAGTCAAATTCAGGCCCTGTCCGCCCTTTTCCAAAAAGCGGACAACCCGCAGGCTTTGCTCATTATGAAAAAAATGTCCTGTCAGCCGGTTCATAACGCCTTCGCCGGCATGACCAAAGGGAGTATGCCCCACATCATGACCAAGTGCCACAGCCTCCGTCAGGTCTTCATTGAGGCGCAGACCCCGGGCAATCGTCCGGGCAATCTGTGATACCTCAAGGCTATGCGTCATACGCGTTCGATAATGATCGCCTGATACAATGTATACCTGGGTCTTGTGCTTGAGTCGGCGAAATGCCTTGCAATGCAAAATCCGGTCGCGGTCACGCTGATATTCCGTCCGAAACGGACATGCCGTTTCTGGTTGCGCGCGTCGACTGTCACGACTTTTTGCTGCCAGCGGTGATAAAAACTGTTCTTCAATGGCCTCACTGCGTTCTCGTATGTTCATTTCCTGATCCCCGCCTTTTTTACTCTCTGTATAGCTTATTCGCCAAACACGCCTTATCTCCCCTGCTCGCAGTACTTTTTTTTTACAGCACGGTTTGTTATAATGAACGTAGCAACAACCGTTGCGATTTTATGAACAAAGGAGTTCAACCTATGAAAATAAAGAAAATATTTGCCTTGTGCCTCACAACGGCGTTGCTGGTTTTTACAAGCACAATGGCCTTGGCTGCCAAGCCATCCATTACCTCCGATTCGAATTATCTGGATATTAACACCGGCCGCTATATTCTCGAGGGGCATGTCCGCATCGAGACCGATTCCCGCATCATCACAGCCGATAATGCGCAGGTTAATATCACCTCTTTCGAGGTCTGGGGACAGGGAAACATCACTGTCATGCAGGACGATATCACCTTTACCGGCGACAATGTTTATGTGAACGGCAACAACAAAACCGCTCAGATCGACGGCGGTGTCAGTTTGCATCGTGAGGGTCTGTCCATCACAGCCGACAGCGCCACGTATAACTGGAGTACAAAAATCGCCGACTTCCACAAAAACGTACATGTAAAAAAGGATGGCAGTGAGTTTTCCACTGACCAGCTTCATTACAATGTTCCAGAAAACCTCATTCTCTAATCATAAAAGCAAAAATATCCGTCGCTAACTGCGACGGATATTTTTGCTTTTATGAGAAAAACTAGTTTATCAGGCCTGAACAATTTTGCTGAAATCGGCAATCCGGCCGACAAGCTCTGTAATTGCCTTAAGCAGTCCCAAGCGATTGTTTTTAATTTCTTCCTGCTTATCCATAACCATTACAGCCGCAAAAAAAGCATCGATCGGCGCAACCAGATCCGAGAGCGCATCCAATGCCCCCGTAAAATCGCTGCCATCAATCAGGCTTTCCAGTGCTGCGGCGGCCGAAGTATAGGCCTGATACAGCGCCGTTTCCTCAGCTGTGACAAACAAGGCCGGATCGACTTGGGCACTGGCAGAATTTTTAGCAAGATTGCCTACCCTGACAAAGGCCTGAATGGATTTGGCCATAGCAGCTTTGCCAACCTCGACATTAACAGCGCCTGCCCGCAAATAAACCGCATAGCTATCATCGACATCTTCAAGGACACTGTCAATGACATCATAACGAATCCCGGCATCACTGAGGATGTTTTTAAGGCGCAGGCGAATAAATTCTGCTACCTCAGACTGCAGCTTCACGCGGGCCGAAGGATCCGTAATCTCTAATAGATCCATAGATTTTTCAACAACAGCCGACAAATGTAAACTGCATTTTGCATCGAGCAGCGAATTGACCAGTCCTAGGGCCTGGCGGCGCAGGGCAAAAGGATCCTGTGACCCTGTAGGAATACGACCACGGCTAAAGGTTGCGACCATATTGTCGAGTTTATCCGCTATGCTGACGAGCCTTCCCGCCACAGTTCCCGGCAATTCATCCCCGGCAAAGCGTGGCATATAATGCTCATAAATCGCCTTAGCTACAGCTTCCCCTTCACCATCGAGCAATGCGTATTCACGGCCCATAATCCCCTGCAATTCCGTGAATTCACAGACCATACCGGTAACCAGATCCGCCTTTGCCAGCTTTGCCGCGCGTCTGGCCGTTGCGATATCCTCCGGCGAGGCCTCGATGCTCTCACCAATAAATGCAGCCAGTGCTTCAAGGCGAATACTCTTATCGTAAATAGTCCCCAGGCCTTCTTGAAATACCACCGTTTTTAACTTTTCCAAATAATCCGCCAGCGGCTTTTTCCGATCTTCATCGAAGAAGAATTGAGCATCGGCAAGTCTGGCCCGAAGCACGCGTTCATTTCCATGTTGTACAGTCTCCAGGTGTTCCCTACTGCCATTGCGCACCGTTATAAAGAGAGGCATCAACTTTCCGGCGGCATCAAGCACTGGGAAATAGCGTTGGTGCTCCCGCATCGGTGTAATAACCGTTTCCGGCGGCAATTGCAAATATTTTTCTTCAAAGCTGCCGCACAGCGCCGTCGGATATTCAACAAGATAGACAACTTCCTCAAGCAACTCCTCGGTTATTTCAGCCCGACCGCCTTTGGCAGCCGCCAATTCTTCAATCTGCTGGCGGATTAACTCGCGGCGTTCCTGTTGATCGACAATGATAAACTCTTTTTTCAGTGCAGCTTCGTAATTCGTTGCGCGTTCGATCACAAAATCCTCATGCCCCAAAAAACGATGTCCGCGGGAATGGTTGCCGCTTTTTACTTCGGCCACAGTGAAGTCAATCACTTTTTCATCAAGCAAAGCTACAATCCAGCGAATCGGACGAACAAATTTAAAATCCAGATCTGCCCAGCGCATGTTTTTAGGAAAATTCAGCCCCGTAATCAGTTCCGGCAGCACAGTCGCAAGCAGCCCCTCCGTCTCGCAACCAGCCTCATGAACGATCGCATATACATAACCATCTTTGACAATAAGATCCTTGGGATCGATCTTTTGACCTCGCGCAAAACCGATGGCAGCCTTTGTCGGCTGACCGTTTTCATCAAAGGCAATCGCCAACGACGGGCCCCTGTTTTCACTCTCAACATCAGCCTGCCGGCCAGCCAATCCCTTTACCAGCAGTGCACTGCGACGCGGTGTTCCGAAAGTGCAGATATCCTCATATGAAAGACGCAATTCTTTTAATTTTACGGCCGCATTTTCTTTAAGCTGGGCCAAAATCCCCGGCATAAAATGTGCCGGAACCTCTTCCGTACCTATTTCCAATAATAAATCTTTGCTCATGCCTTTTTACCTCCCTTTAACATCGGATAACCAAGTTCTTCTCGCTGCTTCAAATAACACTGGGCACAGAGGCGAGCAAGGTTGCGGACGCGTCCGATAAATGCCGTACGCTCAGAAACGCTTATTGCGCCCCGGGCATCGAGCAGGTTAAACGCATGGGAACATTTCAGCACATAATCATATGCCGGATGTACATAGCCGAGATCAATGATACGGACAGCTTCTTTTTCGTATTTTTCGAACAGATCAAACAGGAGCGCCGTATCGGCCAGTTCAAAATTATAAGCAGACTGCTCATATTCGTTCTGATGAAAAATATCCCCATACGTATAGCCTTCCGTCCATTCAATATCATAAACATTTTCCTTACCCTGGATGTACATCGCCAGGCGTTCAAGGCCATACGTAATTTCTGAAGCCACTGGTTTCACGTCAACGCTTCCTACCTGCTGAAAATACGTAAATTGCGTAATTTCCATACCATCAAGCCATACTTCCCAGCCAAGACCCCAGGCTCCCAGAGTCGGCGATTCCCAATTGTCTTCAACAAAGCGAATATCATGTTCTGAGGCCCGAATACCAAGTTTTTCAAGACTGGCCAGATATAATTCCTGGATATTATCCGGGGATGGTTTCATGATCACCTGAAATTGATGATGCTGGAACAGTCGATTCGGATTATCGCCATAGCGGCCATCGGCCGGACGGCGCGACGGCTCTACATACGCCACATGCCACGGCTCCGGTCCTAAAACGCGCAGAAACGTCGAGGGATTCATCGTCCCGGCCCCTTTTTCCACATCATAGGCCTGCCCTAAAATACAACCCTGTTCAGCCCAAAACTGCTGCAGAGTCAGAATAATTTCCTGAAACTTCATAAGAATTTTACCTCCTTAATTTTTGGAATCGCAAATAAAAAATCCCGTCCCTGTAACAAATCATGTTACAGGGACGGGATATACTTTCCCGCGGTTCCACCCTGATTGGCTTGCGCCCACCTCAATCATTTGTGAGTTTTACTTGCCGCTATGGCTTTCCTCTCACTGCTCCGAAATGCCTCTCACTCCCTATAGCGGTCTCACACCGTCACCGCCTCGCTTTTTGCAGGAGCTACTCTTTTCATCATCGCATAAATACTTGCATTTAGTTTAGCAAATCCCCCCGGCATTGTCAATCGCAAAAAAACAACTGTCAGCTGCCGGTAGCCCCTCCTTCAGGCGCTGCAAGAAGCGTCAGCTGCTCAATAAACGCCAAAGATTTTAAAGGACGCGGCAGCAGCTGCTGCAAATAGAGCAATAGCAGTCGTTCTGCCCGCACCAACAGGGCCCCAGTGACACGAAGCGGCAACGGACTTTGCCAGTCAAGTGCCAGCATCGCTTCAATAAAAATTCGCAGACTGTTCGGGAATTCATCTATTCCCGGAAAAGTACATTTTCCGCAGACAGCCCCGCCCTGTTCCAAAGAAAAAAAGCTGTTGCCCACAATCGGTTCGCCACAATGCACGCAGCGGCTAAAGCTCAGCTGGCAGCCCGTATACTCGAGCAGCTGATACGCTGCAATCAGTGAGGCAATCCGCGGATTACGCCGCGGAAGCGCGTCGAGCACTTCCAACAACTTGGCAAAGACTTCTGGATGCGGCTCGCGCTCTGGGCACAGTTCACGAGCCAATTCAGCGACAAAGGAAGCGTAGGCCATCACCGTCAGATCTTCGCCAATGTCCTTAAAAGACTTTTTCAGCGAATACTGCTTGACGGTATCGAGCCGCGCCCCTTGGGTCAGCTGCAATTCCAGGTAATTGAACATCTGCATGCCGGCTGCCAGCGGGCTTTTGGGTCGGCGACAGCCATAGGCAGCCGCCTTTACCTTGCCGTGCTCGGGTGTCATAAAGGTCACCATTTTATCGGCATCGCCCCAATTGTGAACGCCGACAACGATTGCCTGTGTTGTATACTGTGCCATCAGTCCCCGGCCTTCTTTTCTTTCAGATCTTCCCCGCCAGCAGAGGCTCCGGTTAGTTCCGGACTGCGCGGCATCACAGCTCCAGCTGTCAGTATGTATTGCAGGGCCGATTCACTGCTGATATCAAGATATATGACATCCTTTTTGGCAACAAAGAGATTCGTTCCTGACGTCATATTGAGACTCCAGGGAATAAATACACACAGATACTCCTCTCCTAACCGTTCGCGCAAAGCCTCGGGAACATCCGCCATAACAAAGCCCATTGCCCGGACTCCTTCGTGCGGATAAGGCACAAGAACCACCTGATTAAACATATTATTCGACTCAAACACCGCCGTTGAAAGATGCTTGACGCTGTTATAGATAAACTTTACCACGGGAATTTTATTTACGATCATTTCTCCCCAGACAATCAATTTTTTCATAAACCAGTTGGAAGAAAACCATCCGACAAGGTAGATCAGCAGTAAAATTGTCAATATGCCAAGTCCCGGAAAATAAAGTGGCAGGTGCTTGCCCAGGGCACCTTCGGTAAGCGATAGAATTTCAGCAATCACAAAGATTGTAATCGCCAGCGGGACAATCAGCACGAGACCATTGATAAAGCAGGTTGAAGTCTTTTTCATATATATTCCTCCTAAAAGACTGCTTCGGCTGCCCCATAAAGCGTCTTTTGCTGACAAAAACATCGTCGTTTTTTACTCAAAGCCAAATTCTTTCAACAAATTATTGCGATTACGCCAATCTTTTTTCACCTTAACCCACAACTCGATATATACCTTCGACCCCAACAAATTTTCAATATCTGTCCGGGCCAATGCCCCGATCTTCTTGAGCAGCGTTCCCTTGGCACCGATTACGATGCCCTTTTGCGAATCACGTTCAACGTAGATCGTCGCCCGAATGTACACATCACCGTTCGTCCGGGTAGACATTTCATCAACATCCACGGCGATCGCATGCGGAATCTCTTCCCGTGTCAGATGCAGAACCTTTTCCCTGACAAGCTCAGCAACGATCAGTCTTTCCGGCTGATCGGTCACCATATCCTCCGGATAGTACTGCGGACCTGGCTCCAGATGCTGTTTGATTTCCGTGAGCAGACTGTCAAGGTTCATTTCTTCCCTGGCAGAAATCGGTACGACTCCCGCAAATGGATATTTCGCGGTATAGCCGGCGATAATCGGCAATACACTCTGACGGTCAATCAAATCGAGCTTATTGACAACCAGCAGCACTGGTTTTTTAGTCGCCTCAAGGCGTTCCAAAATATAACGTTCCCCGGCCCCCATTTTTTCAGTCGCATCGACAACAAAGAGAATGACATCGACTTCTTTCAGCGTATTTTCCGCCGCCTGAACCATGTATTCTCCCAGCTTATCCTTAGCCTTATGAATTCCCGGTGTGTCAAGAAACACGACCTGTGCCTCCGGCTGGGTCAGCACACAGAGAATTTTATTACGTGTAGTCTGGGGCTTATCTGACATAATCGCAATTTTTTGCCCGATCAGGCTGTTGATCAGCGTTGATTTCCCCACATTCGGCCGGCCAATAACCGCCGCAAAACCTGATTTATATCCTTTTTCCATACACAGTCTCCTTTAATCCCTTGCTATTGCGAGTTTCTTCATTACAAATTCTTCTTCCCGGCGCATTTCAATCCGGTCCGCTTCTTCCATATGGTCATAACCAAGCAGATGCAGCATTCCATGTACCGTCAAAAAGGCAATCTCACGCTGTACGCTGTGTCCATATTCGGCTGCCTGCTCGACTGCCCGTTCAACTGAAATGATAATATCACCTAAAACATCCACCATCGGCCCGTCAAAAATTTCCGGCTCCTCGCCTTCATTCAGAGCAAATGACAGTACATCGGTCGGCCGGTCAATCCCCCGGTACCGAAGGTTCAGTTCATGTATATGCTCATTATTGGTCAAAGTGATACTGACTTCAGCATTTTTAAGTCCATACAGTTCCCCGGCCTTGTCGACTGCCCTTTTGACAGTAGCCAAAATTTCCGCTGCAAATTCCATTTCAGCCGGATAACTGCTTATGATAACATCCATTGATTATATTCCCTTCTCTTCAGCATAAAAGACGAGCCCGCCGCACCAGCTCGTTTATCTTATCCTTTAATTGTACAGCACGGCAGTAAAAAGTCAAACAGAAAAATCGCCGCCGCTCAGTCTTGTTTGTTAACCATAATTATATAAAACGTTGACGAATCGTTTTAGCTAAAATATAATGGAGAAAGATTTTAAAAACAGTACAAAGTGAGGCCTATTATCGTGACGAATCAGTTAAATCCAAAACAACTTGCTCAAAACATCATCGACGGTCGCCGCCTTGGGCGCGGGGAAGACTTGTCCTCGCTGCTCACCTGTGATCTCGAAGAACTACGCCTGGGAGCCGACATGCTCCGTCGTCATTTCTGTGGCAACCATGTCGACCTGTGTACTATCATCAATGGCCGAAGCGGTCGTTGCAGTGAAGATTGTGCCTACTGTGCCCAATCCGCCAAACACCATACCGGCATCGCCGAATATGAAAGCTTAAGCTCCGAGGAAATTTTGTCCAATGCCCAGCTCAATGAACGCGAAGGCGTCCATCGCTTTGCTATCGTAACCTCTGGAAGGTCTCTGTGCGGGCAATCCTTTGATGAAATTATTGCTACATTCAAGACGCTTCGCGACAACTGTTCATTCGGACTTTGTGCCTCGCACGGATTTTTATCGGCAAAACAGTTTTCCCAGCTCGTCGAAGCCGGTGTGACGAGCTATCATCATAACATCGAAACTTCGCGCCGCTTCTTCCCCCAAATTTGCTCGACACATACCTACGAAGATAAAATGCGCACGATTCGCTTAGCGCAGCAAGCCGGACTTTGCGTCTGCTCCGGTGGCATCATCGGGCTTGGCGAAACCTGGGAAGACCGCTTAGACATGGCCCTCAGTCTGGCGGAACTTGGCATAAAGTCCATTCCAATCAATGCTCTTATGGCTATTCCCGGCACCCAGCTTGAAAAGCAGTCCCCACTGCCGGCAGCAGATATTTTGCGCACGATTGCTTTCTTCCGTTACATTAATCCGGAAGCTAATATCCGCCTGGCTGCGGGGCGCAAGTTGCTGCCGGAAAATGGCGCCACTGCCTTCTTAGGCGGTGCCAGCGCCTCTATTACCGGCAATATGCTTACAACCTCCGGCACGACAATCCGTGAAGACATGGCTCTGCTCAAAAAACTCGGGTTTGATACGGCTTCATCAAGCCCTTCCTGCTCAGTAAATAATTCTTAAAAAAATCCCGTTCCGGTTATTCCGGAACGGGATTTTTTATCACTCATCAAAACTACGCCAGCGACCTCTCAACATCCGCCAGGCACGAGGACGTCCGAGGATCTGCTCATAGGCAATCGCATTTAAAATAGCATTGGCATGAATATCTGTTACCTTTTTGTGCGGCGCGGTTCCCGCCTGCAATTTTGCCTGCGATTTTTCATAATCTGCCTGCGCCATCTGTTGGCGGGAGTGCTTATCCACAAGAAACTGTTGGTATTTGTTAACCGAGCCCGATGGTTCAGCTGGAATAACGGGCGTTGCTTCCTGGTATACTCCCGGTTTTTTTTGCGGTGGCGCCCCTTGAATGGGGGGGATTTTGATTTCAGGAACGCTCCCGTCTTTTGTGGGCAAGGTAGTTTTTTTCTTCTGACGCCCTTCCATCCGATCGGATAAGACCGCCACTGCCAAAAAAGCCAGGATAATAAATATCATTTCCATAAGCGTTTACTTAACCGGCGGCGGAGCCTGTAACGACCCTTCCGATCCAGCCTTGCTGATCGCCCCGCGCATTTCCGTATCTGCCTGAATATTGTTCAGGTTATAATAGTCCATGACGCCCAGCCGCCCTTCCCGCAGCGCCGCTGCCAAAGCGTGCGGCACCTGTGCCTGTGCTTCAACGACCTTGGCTTCCATTTCCTGTGTATACGCCCGCATTTCCTGCTCCTTCGCCACAGCCATGGCCCGGCGTTCTTCTGCCTTAGCCTGTGCGATGCGTTTATCCGCTTCCGCCTGATCGGTCAACAGTTCCGCACCGATATTGCGTCCGACATCGACATCAGCAATATCAATCGACAGAATTTCAAATGCCGTTCCGGCATCCAACCCTTTGCCAAGTACCGTTTTTGAAATATCATCCGGATTAGCCAGGACATCGGTGTGGCGCTCTGCCGAACCTACGGTTGTGACAATCCCCTCACCAACGCGAGCAATAATTGTCGGCTCTCCCGCGCCACCGACAAGCCGATCAATATTAGCCCGCACGGTAACCCTGGCCTTAATCTTGAGTTCAATACCATTTTTCGCTACAGCCGAAACCGTCGGTGTCTCAATAACCTGAGGATTTACGCTCATCTGTACCGCCTGAAGCACATCACGGCCCGCCAGGTCAATCGCTGCCGATCGTTCAAAAGAAAGCGGTATTTCAGCCCGCTGTGCAGCAATCAGCGCATCAATCACCCGATCAACGTTCCCGCCGGCAAGAAAATGTGCTTCCAGTTTATTGACGGAAACCTCCATACCAGCCTTGGTCGCCTTGATCAGCGGCAAAACAATCTTGATCGGCGGAACACGCCGCAACCGCATACCAACCAGCGTAAAAATGCCCACGGATACATTGGCAGCCAGCGCCGAAATCCAAAGGCCGAGCGGCACAAAGTGCAAAAAAACCATGACAGCTGCAATAATCAATACCAGCAAAAAACCTGATCCAAACAAAAGTTGCATAAGATCCCCTCTTCTTTTATAAATTCAGTCGCAGCCATTTTTTATTCGCTGCGGCGGACAACCACACGGCTGCCGTTTACGGCTATTACACGGACAGTTTCACCTTTTTTGATAAACATACCCTCAGAAACAACATCCACCGGCATCCCCTCCAGCAAGGCCGTCCCCGCCGGATGCAGTTCGGTCAGTACCGTTCCTGTACAGCCAATGAGCATCTTCTTATCTGTTGCCGAAACATAGCCCTGTCTAGTGCTTGTCATATCACTAAGGACAATCTTTTTCCACATACGGCTTGACGGCAGCCGCTTTATGAGAATGGCAAATACCAGCCCTGATAAAAGAACTGACAGCAGCAGCATATAAATCGCCCCGATATCCCCGCCCATGGCCAGAACCAAACTGTAAAACATGGCTGCAATCCCAATTCCGGCAAAAAGGCCTGCACCCGGTGTCAGCATCTCAATGACGATGCACAATATTCCGGCTAGAAACAGCGCAATATGATAGAAACTCACCAGCCCTTTGACATACATACCGCCGAAAAAAATCCCGGCAGCGACAATACCAAGCAGCGCCCCCAGTCCCATGCCACCGGTCTTGATTTCAACCAGCAGCGATAATACAATGACGGCCACCAACAGAATCTGCACCGCCGGCATTCCGACAAATTCCATCTGCCTCACCTCCTTTGCCTCTAGTCAATCCTTCTCACCTTAAAGTATTCCATGCCACGCGATGAAATACCTGCATTTTAAAAATATGCCTACGGATTGTATAAAAAATAAAGCATTACAGAATATCTCATCTGCAATGCTTTATTACTTGCTTTATTTTATTGATTCAACATCTCACGAACAATGGTATTTACCAGCTTTCCATCTGCTCGTCCCTTGACTTTCGGCATCAACAGGGCCATAACTTTACCCATTTCCTTGGCCGAAACAGCACCGCTGGCGGTTACCGCTTCCTGAACCAAAGTACGAACATCCTCTTCTGAGAGCTGTTCCGGCAAATAAGCCATCAGTACAGCAATTTCAGCTTCTGTCTGGGCAACGAGATCCTCACGGCCACCTTTTGTAAATTCCTCAACGGAATCGCGGCGCATTTTTACCTCTTTGCTGATGATATCAAGAACCGCGGCATCGTCGAGTTCTTTTTTTCCATCAATTTCAATCTGCTTTATTGCCGACCGGACCATGCGGATGACGGACAAACGCTGTTTGCCTTCCTCCTTGGCCTTCATAGCCGTCTTCATGTCTTCTGTCAACTGTTCTTTAAGCGACATATGAACTACCTCCGAATCAATTAAGCCTTGAATTTGCGTTTGCGCGCAGCTTCGGACTTCTTCTTGCGTTTGACACTAGGTTTTTCATAATGTTCGCGTTTTCTGACTTCAGCCAAAGTACCAGCTTTTTGGCAGGTACGCTTAAATCTGCGGAGTGCACTATCAATCGTTTCGTTTTTACCAACTTTAACTTCTGACATCTATTTTTCCCCCCCTCCACTTGACATGGGAGTGTATTATTGCATCACTACACCTGACCATTATACATGAATCGGCCGTTTATTGTCAACCATCAGCCCGGCGGCCAGGCCATGGACCGCCCGCCCAATAAATGAAAATGGAGATGTGGAACGGTTTGACCGCCCTCGGTGCCCGTATTTACTACAACACGAAATCCCTTTTCCTTCAGGTCAAGATCACCGACCAGCTGAGGAATAACCCCCGTCATGATATGGGCGATCAGAGCCTGATCTTCAGGTTGAACAGCCATCAAATCCACCAGGTGTTTTTTCGGCACGACGAGCACATGAACGGGAGCCTGCGGTGCAAGATCCTTAAATGCTACGACGTCTTGATCTTCATAGACAAGCGCCGCCGGAATTTCCTTGCAGGCAATCCGGCAAAAAATGCAATCCTCTGACATAAATGCACCTCCTCTCGAAAAACAGATAAAAATTATCCATTTACAATAATCTATTTTCTTTTTTTTTTTCAAAATACCTGCCTGAAAAAAAAATTAGCAGATTTCACCCCAAAGACCATCTTTATATGGCTTGGTCAAAAAGACACGGTATATCTCCCCGCAGCAAATATTGCCAGTGGTATAGATACGGATATAATTATCCGTCAATCCATTGAAGATTCCTTCCTGATTTGTTTCAAATAAGACCTCTACCTGCTGGTTGACAAATTCCTGATGAAACTGTTCTGTCTTGATCGCAGCCAACTGCTGCATCTTATGCGCCCGCTCCTTTTTCACAGGTTCTGGGACCTGATCTATCATCAAGGCCGCCGGCGTTCCATCCCGCTTTGAATAAGGAAATACATGCATTTTGGCAAAATTCATCCGTTCAACAAAGGCAAGGCCTTCGGCAAACATCGCCTCCGTTTCTCCCGGAAAACCAACAATGATATCCGTCGATATAGCAATGCCAGGAACCGACTTTTCGATCTTGTCAAGCAACGCTGCAAACTCAGCGGTCGTATAATGCCGGTTCATCGCCTTTAATACCTGATCCTGTCCGGCTTGCAGTGGCAAATGAAGGTGGCGGCTAAAACGTTTATCCTCACACATCAAGGCAAACAATTCAGGGGAAAGTTCTATCGACTCCAAAGAACCCAGCCGCAGGCGCTTTAGTTCCGGCACAGCAAGAACCGCTCTCACCGCATCCACCAAAGAGACTTGCTCTTCAAGATCGCGGCCATAAGCACCCAAATGAATTCCGGTCAGCACAATTTCCTTGAACCCTGCAGCAACGAGTTTCTCGGCCTCAGCCTTAAGACTCGGCAATTGACGCGAGCGCAAGGGACCGCGGGTATAGGGAATAATACAATAGGAACAAAAATTTGTACACCCCTCCTGAATTTTCAAAAAAGCCCGGGTCCGCTCCGGCATGTCAAAGAGCGGAATATCCTCAAACTCTTTGGCCTGCATAATATCAGCCACAGCTTCTACCTGCCGATTTTCGCGGGCTGCCTGCTCGACAAGAGCAACAATCCGCCCCCGTTCCTTGGTGCCGATGACAACGCGCACACCTTCCATAGCCCGGATCGTTTCCGGATCAAGCTGTGAATAGCACCCCGTCACCGCAATAATACCTTGCGGATTCAACCGCTGCGCCCGGCGAATCAACTGCCGTGATTTTTTTTCGCCAAGATTTGTCACCGAACAGGTATTGATAATATAAAAATCCGCTTGCTCGTCAAACGGAACAATTTCGTAATTTTCTTTTTTGAACAGGCCCTCCATGACCTCGGTTTCAAACTGATTAACTTTACATCCCAGTGTTGTTAATGCAACTTTTGCCAAACTTACTTGCTCCTTCCTCCTAGATCGCCTTTGGCGTACAACAAAAGGCTCAGCGCCGCCAGTGACGCCGTTTCCGTGCGCAAAATCCGCGGTCCCATCGTTACCGTCTGCACATCATTTTGGCGGCAAAGGGCAACTTCCGCCGGCGAGAATCCGCCTTCTGGTCCCACGAGTACACAAAACCGGCTGTCCTCGCTGGAGGCAAAAAATTCCCGTATCGGTTGATCGGCCTCGCCCTCATAACACATAAACAGGGAAGCCTCTTCACTGTTTTCCAGTACTTCCTCCAGTGACATAACCCTTTCGACAACCGGCTGCAGGGTTCGGCCGCATTGCTTCGCAGCTTCATCTGCTATTTTCTGCCATTTTTTTTGCCGGGAAACACGCTTGGCTGCATCGTACTTCACGACACAGTTTGCTGCTGCCACCGGAATAATCCGGCTAACGCCAAGTTCAACCGCCTTCTGTACAATAAAATCCATCTTATCGCCTTTAGGCAGCGACTGGGCCAGCGTGACTTCAATCGGGGGCTCCGTATCGGCACTCAAATGCTTTCCGAGCCGAAGAAGAAGATGATCTTCCGCCAAGGCTATAATTTCTGTTTCTGCTACCTGACGCAAGGAATCAACCACAACCAGCTGCTGACCAACCTTGCCCCTGAGAACATGGATGATATGATGCGCGTCCGAACCGGAAATTTTGATTTCTTCCTGCAGCTCACCGCTGATAAATACCCGTCTCACGCGTCAGAGCCTCCCTGGTGAACGACCATAGCCGCCCAGCCGCCCTCTTCGATAACCTTGTCAATCGTAAAACCGTGGCTTATGACAGCTGCCGTGACATCGGCGATACGGTCATTAATGATACCACTGGCGAGCAGTGTGCCGCCAGGATTAAGACGTTTGCTGACATCATCGAGCAGACGGATAATGATATCGGCTACGATGTTGGCAATGATCAGATCCGCCTTGCCTTCGATGTTTTTCAGCAGATCACTCTGCCCCGTGCTGACAATATCTTCGACCTGATTAATCGCAATGTTTTCACCAGCAACGCGAACCGCGAGCGGATCAAAGTCGACCGCACAGACCTCTGCCGCTCCCAGTTTGGCGGCAGCAATAGCCAGAACGCCGGAACCCGTGCCGACATCAAACACCCGCATTCCTGGCCGTACAATATCTTCCAGTGCCCGTACACACATCGAAGTAGTCGGATGTGTACCTGTACCAAAAGCCATCCCCGGATCAAGTTCAATGATGAGCTCATCCTTCCCCGCCGTATAGGTTTCCCAGGAAGGCTTCACTACAATGCGCTCCCCAATTTTTTCTGGATGGTAATACGCTTTCCACGTCTCCGACCAGTCTTCATCCTGTATTTCAGCGCAGATGATGTCACCTAGGCCTTTGTCCACATTATGGCCAGCCAGAGAATCCACCTCGCATTCAAAGGCCCGCAGTTTTGCTTCAAGCCCCTCATCCGCTGGCAGATAAGCTTTAACCGTAACCACTTCTGTATTCACAGCTTCCGGAATATCCGTGTAATCCCAGATTCCCGATGAGCGGTATGTATTGACGAGTTTAGGGTCCTCAATCACTACCCCCGAAGCTCCCAAATCATGAAAAATTTCCGCTATAAACTCCGTTGCCTCATGGGTTGTCCTTATGCTAACCTCGGCCCATTTCACAAAACATCGCTCCTCGCATTTTACTTTCGTCACGTAAACAAGCAGAGCCAAGGCATCCGTCGCAAAAATTATTTTGCGCACCCCATCCCCTCGGCTGCCGTATGATCTTGGATTTCATTATAAGTCAAAACCTCATTTTAAACAATATAACCCGGACAAAGAAAATGCCCGGGTTAGCTGCTTTATTGAAAGAATTTTTTCAGCGTATCCGTCCAGCTTGTCTGTTCCGGATTGACGTTGTCGCCACTCTCAGCCGCAAATTGCTGCAAGAGTTCTTTTTGCTTGGCGCTCAGTTTTTGCGGGGTCAGAACCTTAACCCTGACATGCTGATCGCCCCGGCCCTGTCCACGCAAGAACGGGATGCCCGCTCCCTTGAGGCGCAGAACCTTCCCTGACTGGATTCCAGCCGGAATCGTCAGTTCAACTTTACCGTCAAGTGTCGGAACCTCAACCTTATCGCCAAGTGCCGCCTGAACAAAAGAAATTGGCACCTCACAGAGAACATCAGCACCATCACGCTGAAACAGCTTATGTGTTTTGACAAAAATATAAACGTAGAGATCGCCCGGACCGCCGCCGCGAATACCAGCTTCACCTTCTCCAGTTACGCGGATACGAGAACCATTGTCAACGCCGGCAGGAATTTTCACATTGATCTTGCGGGTTACGCGCTTCGTTCCCTTGCCGCCGCAATCCTTACAAGGTGTTTTGATGATTTTTCCCGTGCCGCTGCAGCGTTCGCAGGTTCTGGCGTTGACCATCCGGCCAAACGGCGTGTTTTGGGCATATTGAACCTGCCCGGAGCCATGACATTGTGGGCACTCCTCCGGATGTGTTCCTGCGGCTGCGCCGCTGCCATGGCAGCTTTTGCATTCTTCCGTGCGCGGAACACTGAGTTCTGCTTCTTTACCAAAGGCTGCTTCTTCAAACGAAATCTCCAGATCATAGCGCAGGTCACTGCCGCGTTCCGGTCCCGGACGGCGCGCTCCTCGCCCGCCACCGCCAAAAAACATGTCAAAGATATCACCGAACCCACCGGCATCGCCACCACCAAAGCCGCCAAAGCCACCGAAGCCACCGGCTCCGCCGCCAGCTGATCCATCAAAGGCCGCATGGCCGAACTGATCATACTGGGCTTTCTTTTGCGCATCCGACAACACTTCATAAGCTTCATTTACTTCCTTAAATTTCGCTTCTGCTTCTTTCTTCTTGTCAGGATTTAAGTCCGGATGATACTTGCGTGCCATCTTCTTAAATGCTTTTTTTATATCCGCCTCTGAAGCATTTTTATCAACGCCCAGGACTTCATAATAATCGCGCTTATTACTCACTTTGCACCACCTAAACTTTTAAACTTAAATTAACGGATGACTCCGGCTGCTGTCAGCCGGAGTCATCTGTTTCCCTGCTGACAGCCCGCCCGAAGGCAGAATTTTATCAGCTCTTATTTTTTCTCGTCATCGACAACTTTGTATTCCGCATCGACAACATCATCATCTTTTTTGCCGTGATCTTCCGCTGCGGCTCCAGCCTCAGCTCCCGGAGCTGCGCCAGCCCCTTCGGCTGCCTGGTAGGCAGCTGCACTCATTTCATAGAGCGGTTTTTGCAGTTCTTCCGTTGCTTTTTTAATCGCTTCGATATCCGTTCCCTTGAGGGCCTCTTTTACCTTTTCAGCGGCTGCTTCAACACTGGCAACCTGCGCTTTGTCCGCTTTATCGCCTAAATCCTTAATTGTCTTTTCAGCCTGATAAACGAGCGAATCCGCATTGTTTCTTGTTTCAACTTCTTCTTTGCGCTGCTTGTCTTCCGCCGCATGAACTTCTGCTTCCTTGACCATGCGTTCGATATCGTCCTTGCTCATGCCGCTGTCAGACGTGATCGTGATTTTTTGTTCCTTGCCGGTGCCAAGATCTTTTGCCGAAACATGCACAATGCCATTGGCATCAATGTCAAAGGAAACCTCAATGCGCGGCACACCTCTCGGTGCTGGTGGAATATCAGAGAGTTCAAACCGGCCCAGTGTCTTATTGCCAGCTGCCATTTCGCGCTCACCCTGCAGTACATGAATATCAACCGATGGCTGATTATCTGCTGCCGTCGAGAAGACCTGGCTCTTCGATGCCGGGATCGTTGTATTGCGTTCAATGATTTTGGTGCAGACGCCCCCAAGTGTTTCAATCCCAAGGGAAAGCGGTGTTACGTCAAGTAAAAGAACATCCTTGACTTCGCCAACAAGCACGCCGGCCTGAATAGCCGCCCCGATCGCCACACACTCATCCGGGTTTACGCCGCGATGCGGTTCCTGCCCAAGATTTTTCTTAATGGCTTCCTGTACGGCCGGAATACGGCTTGAACCGCCGACAAGAATAATTTTATTGATGTCACTTGGCTGAAGGCCTGCATCCTGCAAGGCCTGACGAGTTGGTCCCATCGTTGCTTCGACAAGATCCGCTGTGAGTTCATCAAATTTAGCTCTGGTTAAAGTCAGATCAAGATGTTTCGGACCCGAAGCATCAGCGGTAATGAACGGCAGATTGATATTTGTCGAAAGCATATTGGAAAGCTCAATCTTTGCTTTTTCCGCTGCTTCGATCAGGCGCTGAGCACTCATCTTGTCAGCGGACAAATCAATACCGTTTTCTTTCTTAAATTCAGCAACCAGCCAGTCCATAATGCGTTTGTCAAAGTCATCGCCGCCCAAGCGGTTATTACCATTTGTCGCCTTTACTTCAAATACGCCGTCGCCGAGTTCGAGAATCGAAACATCAAAGGTTCCGCCGCCAAGGTCGAATACGAGAATTGTATGTTCTTCCCCTTTATCCATACCATAAGCAAGGGCTGCAGCTGTCGGTTCATTGATGATACGCAAAACCTCAAGACCAGCAATTTTCCCGGCATCTTTTGTTGCCTGACGCTGGCTGTCATTGAAATACGCCGGTACTGTGATAACGGCCTGTGATACCGTTTCGCCCAGATAGGCTTCTGCATCGGCTTTTATTTTTTGCAGAATCATCGCCGACACTTCCTGTGGCGAATAGTTTTTATCATCAACCGTCACTTTATAATCTGTTCCCATATGACGTTTGATCGAAGCGAAGGTACGATCTGGGTTTGATACAGCCTGACGCTTTGCCAGCTGACCGACCAGACGTTCACCGGTTTTTGTAAAGCCTACAACCGACGGAGTGGTACGAGCTCCTTCCGGATTTGTAATAACGGCCGGTTCGCCGCCTTCCATAACAGCTACACATGAATTTGTTGTACCTAAGTCAATACCAATTACTTTTGACATTAAATTTTCCTCCTCGAAATTAAAATAGATGCACTATCTATATTTCTTTTATCATAATCCAACTAGGAATTAGTTGGCAATTACCTTGACCATGCTCGGACGGATTACCCGTGCCTGGACGATATAGCCTTTTTGCAATTCTTCAACCACTGTATCATCTTCCTTCGTGGCATCCTCAACCCGCATGACAGCCTGATGGAAATTGGGGTCAAATTTTTCCCCCACGGCCTTGATCGGTTCAAGTCCATTTTTCTGGAGCACTGCTGCCAGCTGATTGTATACCATGACAATCCCTTCGCGCAGTGAATCTGCATCCGCGGTTTCTGCGGCCAAAGCCCGTTCAAAGTTGTCAACTAATGGCAAAAGCTCTGTCATGAAATTTTGCAGCACGACTGCCGAAAGCTCTTCTTTTTCCTGCCGCGTCCGGCGGCGAAAATTATCAAAATCAGCTCTGAGACGCATCAGGCGGTCGTTGACCTCCTGCAGCTCAGCATCCTTTTTATCATTTTCAGCCTGAAGTATCGCTTCGGCTGCTTCTTCCGCGGTTTCCTTTATCGAATCCTGCCCGTCCTGTCCTTCGGTTTCTTCAGCAAGCTCCTGCTGCGCCTGCTCAATTTCCTTTTCCATATCTTCCATAATAGCAGAATCCTTTTTTTTCATCTCTTCCTTCATAAATGGCATCTTCAAAACCTCACCTCTTTATTAAAATCTATCATGATGACAGCCAAACACCATCTACCATCTGAACTGTTTTAGCACCTGTGTCAGATTTACATTCATAAAATCAAGCAAGGCCATCGCCTTGGCATATTCCATTCTGGTCGGTCCAAGCACAGCAATCGTCCCCAGCAATTGCCCGTCCATATGATACGTAGCACTGACAATGCTGCAGTCCTGAATCCCGCTGTATTTATTCTCCTGTCCAATAGTAACAGTCAGCCCACTGCCGCGAGAGGCATTTAAAATATCACAGAGCAGCTGTTCCTCCTCCAGCATCAGCAGCAGGTTTTTCACCTTGTCAACATCCCGAAACTCCGGCTGATTAAGCAATTGGGTCGTTCCGCCAAGATAGAGCCGTTCTTTTTTTTGCTCTGCCAGGGCCCGATGGATCACATCGAGCGCCGCCTCAAACAACGAACTGTCCATGATATCGTTTTTAATCCGGCGCAAAACGGCCGGACTGATCGAGTCCAGGGTCTGTCCTGCCAAGCATTCATTTACAGAACGGGCAATTTGCTGAAAATCCTCAAATACAGCTCCGGGCGGCATCGGTATTATCTTGTTTTCAATAAAACCGACATCCGTCATGATGACGGCAATGACCCGCGAATCATCCAGTGGCAAAAAACGCAGGCACCTAAATGCAGCCTGGGAAAGCTGCGGGGCAAGAACTAATGAAACGTTCTTGGTCATTCGTGATATAATCTTTGCCGTCTCCTGGAAAACCTCTTCCACTCGCTGCACTTTTGCCTTATACCAATTTCTGATCAGAGTCATTTCATTTTGCGTCACGGTTTCCGGCCGCACGAGATCGTCGACATAAAAGCGATACCCCTGTGAGGACGGAATACGACCCGAGGACGTGTGAAGCTGCTCTAAGTAACCGAGCGCTTCGAGATCAGCCATCTCATTGCGAATGGTAGCCGGACTTACGCCGAGATCGTATTTGCGGGCAATTGTTCTAGAGCCAATAGGTTCTGCCGTGGAAATATAATCGTTAATAATCGCTTTTAGAATGCGCTGTTTTCGTTCATCAAGCATCTTTCCACCCCCTATTGTTAGCACTCTGAACAAGTGAGTGCTAATGTCTAATAAAAATGTACCACGCTTTCAGAAAAAAGTCAATAATCTTTGCGGGATTTTACCGGCCGGGAAAAATTTATTTCTCCTGGCCAAATCCCGGTCAGGCATCCAGCAAAAAGGCGGCAAAGACCTGATTGCCGTATTTCATTCCCAGCCTGGTCAGGCGGCAGCCATTTTCATCCACCGTTAAAAGCTTTTGACTTGTTAGCTGCTTGATAATCTCCCCGTATACGGACCACAGCGAACAGTCAAACTTTCTGGCAAATGCATCCGCCAAAATCCCCTGGCTTGTCCGCAGAGCCAGAAAGCAAAATTCCTCCATCAGTATCTCACGCGTCATGTGTTCTTCTTCAAAGGCAACCCGCTTCCCTGAAAAAATGCTTGTCACGTACTCGTCAA
>JBOFWE010000100.1:0-4011 GCA_051653465.1 Selenomonadaceae bacterium
CAGTTCTCAAGTGATTTGATGCGGGCCAGGGAACAGAGCTTGTAGCCGGCAGCTTTGATGCGCTGCTGTCCCGGCTGAAAGGATTTTTCAATTGCGATTCCGATGCCGGCAACTTTAGAACCGGCCATTTCAACGAGACGGGCCAGGCCGAGAGCCGATTCGCCATTGGCCAAAAAGTCATCGATGATCAGAATGTTTTCGCCGGCGGGCAGGAATTTTTTTAACACGGATACGGTGTTTGTTTCCTGTTTGGTAAATGAGGTGATTTCTGTCGCATAGGCTTCTTCCATCATCAAGATGGATTTCTTTTTGCGGGCAAAAACCAGAGGAACCCCCAGCTTATAGGCTGTCGTCAGTCCGATGGCGATGCCTGAGGCTTCGATCGTCAGCACGCGGTCAATCTGGATGCCGGCGAACTGAACGGCAAATTCCTCGCCCATTTTAAAAGAAAGAGCCGGGTCAATCTGCTGATTGATAAAGGAGTCGACCTTCAGAACATTGCCCGGCAGAGCAAAGCCTTCTTTTAAAATACGCTGTTCTAATAATTCCATAAAAAAATAAACCTCCAATAATTGTGAAACTATACCTGGGCTTCGTAAAAATATATAATAAATAAAAGTGTAGCATTTTCTTTAGGGAAAGTAAATGATCAAAGGAGGATTGCAGGAAAAGTTTATCTTCAAGGGGAAATATAGCAAAGAGGTTACCGGGCAGGTGAGGATGTCTGCCCGTGTGGCTGGATTTTGGGAGGGTGATTATGAACAGCGAAAAACAACAGGAAATTGAATTGAAACTGCAGGTGACGCAGCCGGAAGCGTGGCCAAGGATTGTCGAATACATATACAATCTGCCGGGCCGGGTAAAGCAGGAAAAGATTGCGATGCTGGCACGTTATTACGATACGAGCGATCTCAGATTGAACCAGGGCCGCTTGTCCTACCGCTTGCGGCGGGAAAATGATCAGCTTGTGGCGACAGTAAAAGGCGGGGGATCTTCTGATCATGGCTTGCATAAGCGGCTGGAAATCAATCGTCCGGCACTTTCTCTTGACCCGGATTTGACGCTTTTTTATGATATAGCCGAGGCTGCGGCTGTGTTTTCCGGGATATCGGCCGATGATCTTCAGGTTGTGACGGAGACAGAATTCACGCGGGAAACTGTCCGAGTGGAATGGAATCAGATGGCTATTGAAGTTGCCCTTGACCAGGGGGTTATCCGGGCAGGAAATTTGTCAACGCCCATTCTTGAAGTGGAGCTGGAACTGATATCCGGCAGCGAGAAGGATATTCTGGACTTAGGGGAAATTTTATGCAGCAAATTTCCGCTGGTGCCTGAACCACGCAGTAAATTCTTTCGTGGACTTGTGCTCAGTGGCCTTATTGCCGGCAGGAAATAAAAAAAATTTGTAGAAGTAAACAGTATGGTTTCTAAATTGGATGCAGGCAGTCAAGGGTATTCTTTTGGCAGTGCCTGTTGTTTGAGGGGAAGGGGAGATGTTTTGACTTTTCGGATCAAACAGGTTGTAGGATCGTTTTTGCTTGTCGGCTTACTATTTGCCGGCTTTTTTTTACCGGCCGCCGAGGCTGGAATTATCAGTACCAAGCAGGAAATTTCCATTGGGGAGAGTGCGGCCCGGCAGGTTGAAAAACAGTATAAATTAGTGGAGGACCCGGTGCTGCAGGCGAGAGTACAGCGGATTGGTGAGAAAATTGCTGCTGTGAGCAGCCGTCCGAATCTGCCCTATACGTTTAAAGTTCTCGATGATGAGGATGTGAATGCTTTTGCGCTTCCCGGTGGATTTATCTATCTGTTTAAAGGGCTGACGGATTATATGGTGACAGATGATGAACTCGCCGGCATTATCAGCCATGAAGTCACACATGCTGCCAGGCGTCATTCGATGGCGCAGATGGAGAAAACTTTAGGTATGGCAGTGCTGATGGGGGCCGCTTTTGGCGGGGATGGAATCAGTCTGCAGCTGGCGGCGCTCAGTGCGATTACTGCCGGTTACAGCCGGGAAGACGAACGGATGGCTGACCGAATTGGCTTTGAACAGTCCTTGCAGGCTGGTTATAATCCTTATGGCATGCTGGTCGGGCTGTTGAAGCTTGAACGGCGAGAGCCAGGGCGTGAATCCGATTTGTTTTCGGATCATCCGGAAAACCGCGAACGGATTCGCCTGATATGCGAGCAATTGGCCATGCAGGGGGTTCGTCCTACAGCTCGGGAACAGGATGGACAAGGGCTTGTATTTGAAGGTAACTGGAGCCTGCCGCCGGTGCTGGTGGAAGAAAAACAGCTGACACCGCTTGAAAGGGCTTACTTTATTGCCGGGAATTTATATCCATTGACAAAATTGACGGCATATTCGCCGGATCATTATATCCTTGATACAGATGGAAATTCGATTGTCGTTTATTATGAAGATCATTTTATCGTTTCACTGTCGCCGGCAGATGCCGCTGCCGCGGGTGTTAGTTTGCAAACTTTGGCAGCTCGATATGTTGCAGCCTTGCAAAAGTGGCCGCAGTCGACAGTAAAATAGTTTTACCATGAAAATATCATAGCAAGTGTGTTTTGAAGAGTAAGAAAAACAGCAAGGCGGTACGTCGTACAGGCTCTGCCTGTACGAATTTAAAATGCCGGGTAAGGCAGAATACAATTCCGGGGGGCGTTTCTTATGAGAAAAACAGAGTGCTTGGCAATGATTTTAGCAGGAGGGCAGGGAAAACGACTGGGAGCGTTGACGAAAAAAATAGCGAAGCCGGCGGTTCCGTTCGGCGGTAAATACCGCATCATCGATTTTACCCTGAGCAACTGCGTGAATTCTGGAATCAATAAGGTCGGGGTGCTGACGCAGTATCGTCCGCTGGAACTTCACAGCTATCTGGGGACGGGGGGCGCCTGGGATCTTGACCGCAAGGATCGGGGGGTCGTCATCCTGCCACCCTATATGAGGGAGAAAGGCGCCGATTGGTATAAGGGGACAGCGGATGCCATTTATCAGAATATTAATTTTATTGAGACAATTGATCCGGAATATGTGCTGGTGCTTTCGGGTGACCATATTTATACGATGGATTATTCCTGGATGATTGAGGCCCATAAGCAGACAAAAGCCGAGGTGACGATCGGCGTCATAGAGGTTCCGTGGGAAGAGGCCTCGCGTTTTGGCATCATGAATACGGATGAGACGGGACGTATTGTCGAGTTTGAGGAAAAACCGGCGAAGCCAAAAAGCAATCTGGCCTCGATGGGGATTTATGTATTTAACTGGCGGCTGTTAAAGCGCTATCTGGAAGACGATGCCCGCGATATTGTATCGAGCCATGACTTTGGCAAGAATATCATCCCGAAGATGCTCCAATCGGAGGTTCGGCTCTTCTCCTATGCTTTTGAAGGTTACTGGAAGGATGTTGGCACAATTGAAAGCTTCTGGCAGGCTAATATGGATTTGCTGCAGGAGGAACCTCCGTTTGCCATGAATGATCCGTCATGGCGGATTTATTCAGTCGGGGCAGATCTGCCGCCGCATTATGTTGCTGCTGGGGCTACGGTGAGGTCGTCCTTAGTCAGTGAAGGCAGTGAAATCCATGGAACGGTTGAAAACTCGGTGATATTCCCCGGCGTGAAAATCGGTAAAGGAGCCCGGGTTATAAATTCCGTGCTTATGCCATTTGCCGAAATCGGCGAAGGCGCAATTGTGGACAAGGCGATTGTTCTGCAAAACTGCGAGGTCATGCCGGCGGCGAAAGTGGTTTCCAGTGACGGATCCATCGCGGTTGTGCCGGAAGGTGAAATCTTTTTAGCCCAGACGGGAGATAAGCAGGTCGGATGATATTTTGATTTTGGCGGGAGTTGGATATTAGTGAAAACGGTAATGGGAATGATGAATCTGCAGGAAAATGATGCTTTGGTAAAGGAGATGACCGCCCGGCGCCCACTGGCGACGATTCCGTTTGCCGGGCGCTACCGTCTGATTGATTTTGGCCTGTCGAGCATGGTCAATTC
>JBOFWE010000101.1:0-4918 GCA_051653465.1 Selenomonadaceae bacterium
CCCGGTCCAAGACCGAGCATGCCGGTAAGCGCCACACACGATTTGATAAAACTGCGCCGACTGATGCCTTTCCGTAAATACACTTCCCACATAGAATCCAATCTGTCCACAATATCCCTCCTCATTTAGCTGCCATTACATATCATTGCCAAAATCAAAGCTGCCTTAGCCAAAATCCACCGGTTATTTATATCCTGTCCGCAAATTCCAGCGTATCAGGCCTCCAAACCACTCCTTTTTCAATGAATCGGAAACATTATTGACCCATAATAATTTACCATATTCTGAATTTAACCCCATTATATACCTATTAAAAAGAAAAATCTATATTTATGGAAATTTAATATTATCATAATCATCATTTATGGTTATTTGTTTAAACTATGCGGAATATTCTGAATAAATATCGTGCAGCTTCCCCAAGTTTTAGTCGGGATTCACTATAAAAAACATCATATACACATCCTGCTGCCTTTTACCTTATAGCAAATCAAACAAGGATACGATATGATGTTTCTTCAATATATTCATTATAGCTAATTTCCCGCAAAGTTAAAAGCTCTCGTTTTATTTTTTCAGAATTTTATATCGTTTCACAAACCAGCTCCACTGAAATCCGGCACAAATTCCTTAGAGGCCGTCCGCCCCTGCTGAATAAAACACTGTTCTATCCCGAGATCCCGTGCATAATCAATGACCTTTTGATACTCATACGTCGTGAGCCGGCGATTTATTTCCCGATATTCAGCGGTTTGGTAGAGCGGCGTAAACTGATTCATGAGGCTGAGATATACTTGGTTACCAAAATTTTCCCACAGCCATCTGACCACCTGCATGCTTTCCTTCATCTTCCCGGGCAAAATCAGATGCCGGACAAGAACTCCCCGTTGCAAGTTTCCTTCCTTGAAAACCGGCGGACCCGCAATGGTAAGCATCTGTTGAATTGCCGACGTTGCCGCAGAAAAATACCCCGGCGCAGCCGAATACCGTACAGCCGAAGCTTCCTCCCGGTATTTCAAATCCGGCAAAAAGATATCTACATACCCCCGCAAAAGCTCTATCGTTTCCACGGTTTCATAGGCATTTGAATTATATACCACCGGCAGTTGAAACCCGTTATGTTTTGCAATTTCAAGCGCTGCCAAAATCTGCGGCACATAATGGGTCGGCGTCACCAGATCGAGCGTCGAAGCGCCCCGCTGCTGCTGTTCGAGAAAAATTCCGGCTAAACGCTCTGCCGAAACCTCTTTTCCTTTTCCCTGCTGACTGATTTCATGATTTTGGCAAAAAACACAGCGCAAATTGCAATGTGAAAAAAACACCGTCCCCGCCCCAAAATCCCCTGTCAGACAAGGTTCTTCCCATTTATGCAGGGATACCAAAGCCGCCTTTGCCAATGCCCCGGCGCGGCAATAGCCGCGTTCCCCCGCCAGGCGGTTCACTCCACAGCGCCGGGGACACAGCTGGCAGTGCTCAAGTTCCGTTTTCATAGATCGCTATGCCTCCTTCCTAGTGATAAAGAAAACAGGTAGGAATGGACTGCTCAAGCCCTCCCACCTGTTCAAAATCAATGATTTGACATCTTATAGATCGCGTACACATCATCCCGTGTGAGTTTTTTAAACTCCGCCACGGTTTTCTTCCCGCCATCGGTACACATATCGGCCAAATAAGCCAGGCCAGCCTCGTCCTGTACCCCGATGCCAAGCTCCGTGAAGTTAATCGGCATGCCGATTGCCGAAAAATAGCGTTCCATGGCCGCAATCCCCGCCAAAGCCTCCTGCTCGACATCCACGTTCTGGATGCCCCAGATACTGGAGGCAAAATGAGAAAACCGTTCTGGATTTTCCTTGTATACATACCGGGCCCAGGATCCCCAGACCGCAGTAAGGGAGGCACCATGGGCAACATCAAATTTACCACTGAGTTCATGACCCAGCTTATGGGTTGCAAAATCCTTAGGCCGCCCAAGGCCTGTGAAATTCGAATGTGACACGCTACCGCACCACATAAGTTCACTCATCGCATGATAATCATCCGGCTTTTCGAGTGCTACCCGGCCATGGCGCATGACATTTTTTATCAGCCCTTCGGCCACAACATCGGTAAAATCATTTCCTTCGATTTGCGAAAAATAGCGATCCATCGTGTGCATCAGAATGTCTGCAATGCCATAGGCAATCTGATTTCTCGGCAAAGTATACGTAAGCTCCGGATTCATAATAGCAAACCGGGGACGATTAAGCTCTGTTCCCAGTCCGCATTTTTTTCCGGTTGCCTCATTTGTCAGCACTGCCGAATTGCTGGTTTCACTGCCAGCAGCAGCAATCGTCAGCACCACGCCCAGCGGCAGTGTTTTTTTAAGGGGCGTCTTTCCCAGCCAGATATCCCAGATATCAGCGTCAGGATTTGCCGTTCCGTGAGCAATCGCCTTTCCGCTGTCGATGGCGCTGCCACCGCCAACCGGCAGAATAAAATCCGCACCAAAAGCAACGGCCTTGGCAATGGCCTCCCGGACAAAACCAAGCCGTGGATTCGGCTGTACACCCCCTAATGAAATATAGTGCAGGCCAGCCTCATCGAGCATTTTTTCCAATCGGGCGAGCAAGCCACTGCGGACAACACTGCCGCCGCCATAAACGAGAACAACTCTTGTCCCACCGTTTTTCTTTATTTTTTCTGCCGTCTTTGCTTCAGCCCCACGGCCAAAGACAATTTCCGTCGGACTATAGTATTCAAAACTCTGCACAAAAATCCCCCCATACCTCTATAAAAACTGTCTGCCCGCGCCAAGACGCCGGCATAAATACAAAAATCCTCATTGCCAAATAATCAGTCCGGTAAAAACTCCGCCACAGCAATATCCTTTATCGACTCGACAATCCGGTCCGCCTGTGACAAATCCTGCCGGCCGGAGCTTGGATTACGATAAGCGATACAGTACATGCCGGCAGCCTTGGCCGCCTGGACACCAGCCGCAGCATCCTCAATGACAATGCTGTGTTCCGGCCGGACACCCAGTCGCTGGGCCGAAAGCAGGTATATGGCTGGATCCGGCTTGCTCTGCGGCAGGTCTGCACCGCTTAAGATCGACTGAAAATACGGCTGCAGCTGAAACTTTTCGACAACTGCATCAATCACCTGGCGTCCCGAAGAAGAACCAATCGCTGCCGGAATATTTTTCGCTTTCAATTCACGCAAAAGCTCCATGGTGCCGGCAATCGGCTTGATGCCGCCATCATTATAAAGAGCTTCCAGATAAATCTGATGCTTATAGTGAACCATTTCAGTCAACGAAATCGACCGGTCATATTTTTCAATAAAATGGCGGAACATAAATTTCGTCGTCCGCCCCATATACTCCAGGCATTCCTGCTCTGTCAGCCGGAGGCCAAAATGGCGAAATGTTTTTATTTTCATCGCCGTATGAAGTGGCTCACTGTCGATAATGACCCCATCCATATCAAAAATAAACGCCCTCATCGCAAGCCTCATTTCTTTCAATCATTATTTTTATTATAGCAGAAATCCTTTATTTTTACGAAAAATTTATTGCCGTAGACAGCAATTTTTTTACATATCTCCAGTCTGTTTTACCAGTTAAGCCAATTATCTACAGTGGCAGCCAGCCAACAATTTATTCTTATTGCAGTCAGAATTGCCGTTGAAAATCCACATAAAATATTTATCAATAAAGCCTTTACTTTTTATCAAAAAGGTGTATAATCACTCTATATTTGAATAACAGCTTAGTTCTTGTCACAAGAAGCGGAGGAACCAATTTTTTGGGGTTAATTTCGGCCTGGCCGAAAGGGATGTTTTCTCTTATCATCCTACCCGACAGCTAACTTCGTCGGCTAAAATGAGGGTCAAAGACCTCACAGGGTCTTTTTTTGTGTCTTTTTTTAAGTTTAGTTCAAAAATTATATATATTTTCAATGGAGGTTAGAATACTCATGATGCGTTTATTAAGACGCTTGTTGATCGGCCGTCCCCTGCATAACCAGGAAATATCTGCCGAAAAGCTGCCAAAATGGAAGGCTCTCGCCATTTTTTCTTCCGATGCCCTGTCTTCAGTGGCTTATGGTCCGGAAGAAATTATGCTGATCCTGGCCGCTCCCGGCCTGCTCGCCTATGGCTATATGAGCCATATTGCTGCCGCAATTTTGCTGTTGCTGGCAATTGTAACAATTTCTTATGTCCAAGTAGCCCGAGCGAACCCCGGCGGTGGCGGTTCCTATGCTGTAGCAATGCACAATTTAGGAGAAGTTCCTGCCCTTACCGCTGCCGCCGCACTGTTTGCCGATTACATGCTGACCGTTGCCGTAAGTATTTCTGCCGGTACCGCCGCGATTATTTCTGCTTTTCCGGTACTGGCCGTTCACGAAGTTGCCCTTGACTTATTTATTTTATTTTTTATTTTAATGCTGATTAACCTGCGCGGCATACGCGAAGCCTCCACCACGTTCGTTTTTCCCACGTATGCGTTTATCTTCGGCATAACAGCACTTATTTTCACCGGAACCTATCAGGCTCTTACCCAGCAGACACCAATAATTCCCGCAGCCTCGCTCGAGCGAACCTTTGACTGGGGAATTTTAATCATCCTGTTACGAGCCTTTGCCAACGGCTGTAGCTCAATGACCGGAGTCGAGGCCATATCAAACGGTGTGCCGATGTTCAAGGACCCGGCCATCAAAAATGCCAGTCATACAACCTATTGGATGTCAGGCATTCTCGGATTTATGTTTATCGGCATTTCTTTTTTGATCATGCATTATCATATTCTGCCACTCGAAAACTCGACTTCCTTGGCTGAAATCGCCGAACGGACCTTTGGCCGTGGCTTTTTCTTCTATTATATACAGATCACAACCATGCTGATCCTGTACCTCGCAGCCAACACATCCTTTAACGG
>JBOFWE010000102.1:0-3454 GCA_051653465.1 Selenomonadaceae bacterium
AGATAAGACGGATTGTGATGAATGGAGACAGAAGGATGGACCGAAGTGAAATTATTCAGCGCCTGCAAGCGCAGATTCGTGTCAATGGACATATTATAGGAGCCGCTGTTGGCTCGGGAATGACAGCAAAATATGTGGCAATGGGCGGGGCTGATTTCCTCCTTGCCCTGAGTGCCGGGAAATACCGCCTGATGGGTCGAAGCTCGTATGCCGGATATCTTGCCTGCGGTAACAACAATGAGATTGTGATGGAACTGGGGGCGAAAGAACTTTTTCCAATACTGCCGGATATGCCGATTTTTTTTGGCCTGTTTGCCAGCGACCCGACAATACACATCTATGAATACCTGAAACGGATTAAGCAGAGCGGCTTTTCCGGCATTATCAACTATCCGACCTTATCGCTTATCGATGGTGATTTCAGGCAAGCGTTGACCGCAGAGGGAACGTCCTTTTCCACTGAGGTGGAAGCGATCCGGCTGGCGCATGTATTGGATTTGTTTACGATTGCGTTCGTGACCAATAGGGAGGAATGCCAGCAGATGCTTGAGGCCGGAGCCGATGTGATCTGTGTTCACCTGGGATTGACGAAAGGCGGCATGATGGGTGCCAAACGCTATTTTTCCTTGAATGAGGCGCGCTCGCTGACAGATGATATCTTCAAATTCTGCACCGATAATTACCCTGATGCTATGCGCATGATTTATGCCGGCACGATCAGTACCCCCGCGGATTTGGAATACATTTATCAGAATACGAGTTGTCAGGGGTATATTGGTGGATCGACCTTTGACCGTATTCCTACCGAAAAAGCAATCCTTGATACGACCCGCCTTTTTAAAAGCGGTTCGACAGGGTCTGCCGTGATGACCAATTTTTTAAAGGGCTCTATTTATTCCAGCGGGTATGCGGATTTTGTAAAAGATTACGTTGGCGAGCATTTTGATCAGCCCATACAGCTGAGAGATTTGGCGCTTGTGGCGCACGTTTCTTCTTCGTATTTATCTATTCGGTTTAAGAAGGAAACAGGGATGAATTTTACGCAGTACCTGATTCAGTACCGGATGAACAAGGCCAAGGAACTGCTGGGGGGGAAGATGAACTGCCGGGAAGTTGCCGAAAAAGTCGGTTATTTGGACTATGTACAGTTTTCAAAGATCTTCCGTAAACATGTGGGGGTATCGCCAAGAAGTTACATAAATACAAAACAAGAATAAAACAATTTGTCGTAATTGTCATAAAAATAATATAAACACAACAAAAGCAGATAATATATCTATTTAAAACAATATGAGTACAATAAAACATAATATAAAGACATTTAAAACAATACGAAATCAGGGTAGAATCTAGGTAACAGCTGATGATTCTGCCTTTCCTTTTGCAGAGGTAAAAATCAGAAGCCGGAGAGGAGGAATACCGTGAAAACAATAGCAATAACGGGAACCTTTGACACGAAGGGAAGGGAATTCTCTTATGTCAAAAAAATGGTGGAAAGCCTGGGGCTGAAAACATTCATGATTCATACAGGTGTTTTTGAACCCTCCTTTGTGCCGGAGGTCAACAATGATGTTGTAGCGGCAGCCGCCGGGTATGATATCGGGCAGCTGGCCGCCAGAAAAGATCGGGCTGCGGCGACTGAGGCCTTAGCCAAGGGAATGGAAGTCCTGGTCCCAAAGCTCTATAACGAAGGAAAATTTGATGGGATTCTTTCATTTGGCGGGTCCGGGGGCACTTCACTGGTAACGCCGGCCATGCGCGCCTTGCCAATAGGTGTGCCGAAGGTTATGGTATCGACAATGGCCTCAGGGAATGTTGCCCAGTATGTCGGAACCAGTGATATTGTGATGATTCCCTCGATTGTAGATGTTGCCGGACTCAACAAGATATCAAAAATGATTTACCGAAAAGCCGTTTTGGCAATTGCCGGGATGGTGGGGCTGGCGGAAAAGCTGCCGGCAGACACCGAGACAACAAAACCCCTGGTTGCGGCGACAATGTTTGGGGTAACGACGCCTTGTGTGAATACGGCCCAAAAATATCTGGAATCCCGTGGCTATGAAGTCCTGGTCTTTCACTGTACGGGGACCGGCGGGCGGACGATGGAGTCGTTAATCCATGCCGGGTACTTCAAAGGGGTGCTTGATCTGACGACAACGGAATGGTGCGATGAGGTTGTTGGCGGGGTATTAAATGCCGGGGAAGATCGGTGCGAGGCCGCCATTAAAAACAAGGTGCCACAGGTGGTATCTGTTGGAGCCTGTGATATGGTAAACTTTGGCCCGATGGAGACGGTGCCGGAGGAATTTGCGGCTCGTAAATTCTACAAGCATAATCCGACGGTAACTTTGATGCGCACAACCGTGGCGGAAAATGTAAAGATTGGTACGAAGCTCGCTGAAAAGTGGACACAGGCCGAGCGGCCAATGACGCTGCTGTTGCCGCTGCAGGGTGTTTCCATGATTGATGCTGAAGGTCAGGTTTTTAATGGCCCGGAAGAACGGCAAGCACTGTTTGATACCTTAAAAGAAAAGATAAAGAATCCATTCGTTAAAATTTTGGAAATGGACAACAATATCAATGAAGAGGCTTTCGCTGTAACCGCAGCAAAAGAGCTGATTGCATTGATGGAAAAGGCATAGTTTGAACGTATGCTTATAAATATTTATTGCGGAGGGAAATCGTATGTTGAAAAAAACAAGAGCAGAAATAATGAAGGATTTTAAAGCCCAGGTTGCCAGTGGCAAGATTCTCGTCGGCGTGGGCGCTGGTACCGGGATCACTGCGAAATGCAGTGAAAAGGCCGATGTCGATATGTTGATTATCTATAATTCAGGCCGCTTTAGAATGGCTGGGCGTGGTTCTTTGTCAGGCTTGCTGGCCTATGGTGATGCCAATAAGATTGTCCAGGAAATGGGACAGGAGGTTCTGCCGATTGTCAAAAAAACACCGGTGCTCGCAGGGGTTAATGGAACGGACCCGTTCCGCGTCATGGAGATCTTCTTGCAGCAACTAAAGGACCAGGGCTTTAACGGCGTGCAGAATTTCCCGACGGTAGGTCTCATTGACGGGAAATTCCGTTCCAATCTCGAGGAAACAGGGATGGGCTATGGTTTGGAAGTTGAAATGATCCGCCAGGCACATGCGCTCGATCTGCTGACCTGCCCGTACGTATTTGATGTAGAACAGGCTCAGGCCATGGCTGAAGCCGGGGCGGATATTCTTGTCGCCCATATGGGGCTGACCACAAAAGGCTCGATCGGGGCAGAAACAGCGGTTACGCTTGATGACTGCTGCGAGAAGATTCGCAACATCATCGCGGCCGGCCGCAAAGTCAACCCGGATATCATGGTCATCTGCCATGGCGGTCCGATTGCTGATCCTGACGATGCGGAATACGTTATCAAGCACGTACCGGAAATTGATGGCTTCTTTGGGGCATCTTCCATTGAAC
>JBOFWE010000103.1:0-3561 GCA_051653465.1 Selenomonadaceae bacterium
CAGGCGGATGCCGTGGAAACAGAATCTTCCTATAATGCCAGCTTCCTTCAGGCTGAAACGGATTATCGCCTGAAAAAGGATAAATATGAACGCAATCAGTATTTATTATCGGTAGGAGCGATTTCACAGGATGCCTTTGACACGGTTGAGCAGGAGTATGCGGCTAGCAAATCAGCTTTAGAATCATTACAGAACCAGGTGACTGGTGATACGGCGGCAACCGTTGCCTCCAAACAAGCGGCAGCAGCAAAAACAGCTTATGGCACGCAGGCCTTGGAAAAACAGCTGTCTGATTTAACGCTACGGGCACCGCGTGATGGTGTCATCGGTTACCGGGCAGCGGAAGTAGGGGCCATTGCTCCGGCTGGCACGAAGGTACTTGAAATTGTAGATAATACGCATTTATATGTGGATTGCCAGCTGGCAGAAGCGGATGCTGCTGTTTTGAAAACGGGGATGGATGTCAGTGTTGTTATTGATGCTGCCGGAAAATCCGTACCGGGAAAGATTATTTATGTGAGTCCGGCAATGGAGGATGCAAGCAAAGCCTATACGGTTCGTCTGGAACTTGAGGATGCAACAGCACTGCGAGCCGGGATGTTTGCCCGGACGAGTATCGATATTCTCCAGCGACCGCAGACACTGTTTGTTCCCAAAGAAGCTATAATAAATAAAAATGGCCGCAACAGCGTGTTTGTTATCGCGGCCGATGATACAGCGGTTGAACGTGAGGTACGTATTGGTCTCAGCAATGATGAGCTCGTTGAGATTCTTGAAGGACTTGAAGATGGGGATACAGTTGCTGTCAGCAACCAGGATAAAATTAAGGATGGGACTGCCATTGATCGCGATGCAGCGGGGGATAGATCATGAATATAACCCGACTTTCTATTCAGCGACCGGTAGGCATTTGTATGGTAGTTGCCTTTTTTGTCGTGTTGGGATTGTATAGTTTTTATCGAATCGGGGTTGAACTGCTGCCGGCGCTTAATACGCCTTATGTGACGATTACAGTCAAGTATCCGGGGGCCAATGCCGATTCGATTGAGCAGCAGGTTTTAAAACCGCTCGAGGATGCGGTTTCTTCCGTATCCGATGTAAAAAAAATTACTTCAACAGCCAGTTATGAAACGGCGCGGATCACACTGGAAATGGAGTTTTTCGCCAATGCGGATGCTGCGGCAATTGATGCGACCAAAAAGGTCAATGCGGTCCGGGGGAAACTTCCCGATGAAATCGAGGAACCAGTAGTAATCAAACGTGATATGAATGCCAAGCCGATTGTCGAACTGGCCGTTGTTTCACCGTATTCCCTGTCGACGATGTATTCAAAAGCCGAAAACACTTTTCAAGATGTGTTGCAACAGTCCTCGGGAGTTTCTGAAATTGAAATCAATGGTGGTCGTGACAAGGAAGTTGCGGTTGAGGTTGACAAGGATAAGATGGCGGCCTATCATTTGACCTTGGATCAGATCGTCAGCCGGCTGAAGTCAGAGAATCAGCTGCTTCCGGCAGGGTCCGTGTATACTGAACAGACAAAAGCGGATGTTCGTGTTATTGCGCAGTATAAAAATGTTAAGGATATCGAACAGCTTACGGTGGAAAATTCCGACAAGGTTAATATCCCCCTGACCGCCGTGGCCTCTATCCGTCAGCAGGATGCCCGCCCGGAACGCTTTGGCCGAGTCAACGGACAGGATGCGATATCATTTTCTATTTATAAAAACAGTGATGCCAATGTGGTTTCGACAGCAGCGGCTGTATTGCAAAATGTTACCCGGCTGCAGCATGATTATCCGGATTATCAGTTTGTTGTGGTAAGCAACGATGCCAATTATGTTAACAACTCGCTGCACAATACCCTGGGAACTTTGCTTGAGGGGTTGATGACGACAGGGCTTGTGCTGTTTTTGTTTTTGCGCGGCTGGCGGTCGACACTGGCGGTTATGCTGGCTATTCCGACGTCGTTGATTTCAAGTTTTTTTGCGATGTACGCCGCTGGATTTACTTTTAATATGATGTCCCTGATGGGAATGACATTGTGTGTGGGCATCCTTGTCGATGATTCTATTGTTGTGTTGGAAAATATTACGCGGCATTTGCACCTGGGGAAAAACTCACGGCAGGCAGCGGAAGACGGGCGCAATGAGATCGGTATGGCAGCGGTGGCGATTACACTTTGTGATGTGGCTGTATTTATGCCGATTGCCTTTATGAATGGAATGACGGGACAGTTTTTCCGCCAGTTTGGGCTGACGATAGTCTTTGCGACGTTATTTTCTCTGTTTGTCTCCTTTACGCTGACCCCGATGCTGGCATCAAGGTTCTTCGCTGCTGGACCGGAAACGCCCAAAGGGCGAATATGGAGTTTTATGGATTGGTTGGAACAGGCGGCAATTGATAAATACGAGCTGGCTCTTCGCTGGAGTTTGCTGCATCAGAAAAAGGTGCTTTTGACAGCAATGGCTGTTTTTTTTGCGGTGCTGAGTTTTATTCCTCTGGGGCTGGTGGGTTCTGAATATATGCCGCAGACGGACGAAAGCAGTTTTGAAATTATGGTTGAGCTGCCAGTGGGCAAAAGTCTTGACCAGACAGATCATGTCATGGGAGAACTGGAAGACTATCTGGAAAATGTCGATGAAGTGAAATATTGCCTGACGCAGGGGGGCGGATCAGCGGCCAATGAAGGCCGCATAAAAGTGCAGCTTTACGATCGTAAGGATCGTAGCCGCTCTGTCTGGGAAGTTGCCGATCAGGTCAGGACTTTTGCCGCGCAAAATATTAAGTCGGCCGATGTTCGGGTCCAAGAAACCCAATCTTCGGTAGCGGGCGTTTCCGGAGGCGGACCACGCGGGGGCGGTGGGGCCTTGCAAATTGAACTGCGCGGCAATGATTGGCCGGCGCTTATTGGAGCCGCTGATAAAGTGCAGCAGCTGTTAAAAACGGAGGTCAGTGGTGTTGGCGATATCAACAGTTCCTATACCGAAGGAATGCCGGAACTTCAGCTTTCCGTGGATAGAGAAAAACTGAGAGCGTATGGGGCCTCGCTGGCGGATGTACAGACGGCATTTTCTTCAGCGGTTATTGGGCGGTCAGCCGGTGTTATTGCAAATGATGAGAAAAATGATGGGCAGGACACAGATATTAAAGTTCGGTTCAAGGACAGTGATGGTTTTAAAGCCTCTGATGTGGCAGCGATTCCGCTTGATATCGGTGGCAAAACATTGTTTCTCGGCAGCGTAGCGGATATTAAAAATGGCGTGGGACCGGTGAGCATCCGCCGCGTTGATAAACAGCGGGCGATCACCATTGGTGCGAGTCTGAGTGGACGCCCCTTGAATGATGTGATGCAGGACACCAAAAAGGTTTTACAGGCAGCGAATCTCGGGTCTGGTGTCAGTTACCGCTTTAGCGGGCAGGCCACACAAATGGCGGATTCGTTTGCTGAATTGCTGGCGGCACTGCTTTTGGCATTGGTCTTGATTTATATGCTGCTGGCTGTTCTCTACGAGTCCACGGTCACACCGTTTATACGGATGTTTTCCCTGCCGCTCGGGCTTA
>JBOFWE010000104.1:0-1434 GCA_051653465.1 Selenomonadaceae bacterium
ACCGTGCCGATTTTTTTAGCTTCATCTTCAAAGACACGAATGAATTCTTCGCCGATAATTTTGCGTTTTGTTTCAGGATCGCTTACACCCTTGAGTTTTTCATAAAAACGATCTTTGGCATTGACGCGGATAAAGTTCAGGTCATAATGGCCTTTCGGTCCAAAAACAGCTTCGACTTCATCGCCTTCATCTTTGCGCAACAGACCATGGTCAACAAATACGCACGTAAGCTGCTTGCCAATAGCTTTGGAGAGGAGTACCGCCGCTACCGAAGAATCTACCCCTCCAGACAATGCGCACAGAACCTTACCAGCGCCAATTTTTTGTTTGAGGCTCTGGATTGTGGATTCTACGAAGGAGTCCATTTTCCAGTCCCCACTGCATTCGCAGACCTTGAATACAAAGTTATGGAGCATTGTCATGCCTTCTACAGTATGCATAACTTCCGGATGGAATTGCACGGCATAGAGGTTTTCTGCTTCATTTTCCATAGCGGCAACCGGACATACAGGCGTGGATGCCGTAACAGCAAAGTTCGCCGGAGCCTCTGCGATATAATCGGTATGGCTCATCCAACAAATCGTTTTTTTGGATACGCCGGCAAAGAGCTTCGAGCTTTGTGCGTTAATGTGGACTTCTGTTTTGCCATATTCACTGACCGGAGCCGTCGCAACTTTGCCCCCAAGCAAATGTGCGATAAGCTGTGAACCATAACAGATTCCCAATACCGGAATGCCAAGCTTCAAAAGCTCTATGCTGCAAACAGCCGAGTCTTTTTCATAAACGCTATTAGGGCCACCGGTAAAAATAATCCCTTTAGGCTGCATTTTTTTTATTTCTTCAATGCTCAATGTATGTGGATAAACCTCACAATATACGTTGCATTCTCTTACGCGTCTGGCAATCAGCTGGTTATACTGCCCGCCGAAATCCAATACTAAGATCATTTCATTGTTTTTGTCACTCAACTCAAGACTCCCCCTCAAATATTATATCCCCAATTATAGCATAAACGAAACTTGCTTTGCACCACATAAAAATCATTAAACCTGGTCTTGCATCGCCAAATCGCACCGTCTGTGCTACAATTGACAACAGAGCGAATTTTCAATATGACACAGGAGTTGAAGATCATGTTAAACTGTCAAACTTGCGGCAAAGAACTTGCCGAAAAAGATGCCCTGATCCATCAAAGCAAGGGCCAGGATCGCCAGATTATCTGTCACGACTGTTTCAAGGCAGCAACCGGCACGGATTACAAGACCTTTGCTTACCGTAAAGAAAGCGCTAAACAAACTTTTTTTGCCGTAATTTTTTGTCTCGCTGCAAGCGTATACGCCTTTGTCGAAAAAGGTCCCGTATGGGGCAGCCTTGGCCTTGCCGCAACCGTTGCTATCTATTTTCTTGCCAGTAAAGCAAAATAAAAAAGCACGC
>JBOFWE010000105.1:0-1584 GCA_051653465.1 Selenomonadaceae bacterium
CGTGATATCCTTGATATTACCCCCTGCAGATAAATATCGGCCACCATATCGCCAATAACAAGAATTTTCCGGCCCTGCATCTCTTCAATTCTGCTGAGCAAATCCTTCTTCATTCAGCCTCACTCCTTACCACGGGGCAATTTCAACGTGGAACATAAAGTCATCCCGTTTGGCCCGGTATCTAAATACAACCTGTACACAGTGCATGTCATGATACCAATAGTAATCTACATCTCTTGTCACATGACGATCCAAATCATATCCGTGCCCAATGACAATCCGGTTAATATCATCAAGCCGATAGCTAAACCCGCTCTCCAGTCGCCTTGCATAATCATCACTATCATATTCAAACAGTGAATTTTCCTCTGTGTTTTTTGAATAATGGTAGCCGGTAAAAACGGCTGTACGATCGTTGACTTCCTTCAGCAAGGTTGCATTATACGACAGGCCTTTCACTTTCGAATCATCATAGGATTCCTTCGTAATGGAATATTCCATATTGGTATACAGATGCAGGCTGTCACTGAAATCAATCGTATCGTGACTGAGCCCCACATAATATTTTTTATGCCAGCTTGTCTTGGCATCATCCGTCCATTTGCCAACCTCAGCCCCCAAATAATAGTTAAGTGGTGAGGTTCCAATCTTTTTTGACCCGTATTGATAGGTAAGCGTTGGTTCTTTTTTGATCCAGTTATTATCGCCATCTTCAAATGATCCATATTTTAAGCTAGCATGACTATCTGCATTGTTCCAGCTTACCTCATAAACATTCTTGAAATCATGCTTTGTATAGTAGTTCAGCTCTACCGTTCCATTCACCTTATCCGCCAGGGGATAATCATACGTCTGCTTTATTGAAACACCGTCGTGATTATTGTAGCCAATTCTCGGGAAGGCTGTATTTTCTTTATTTTGCCCTATTTTTGTCTCATATACTGATTTTTTCCCGACAACCGTATTTTTAAGCCAAAACTTTGCATTGTGCATCACCATTCGGTCATTCGGCCAGATTTCAATTTTATCAGCACTTGTATGATAATCCGGGGTCTTGGCCGAACACTTGGTCATTGTCCCGTTATAGATAATTACCTTGTCAGGGTAAAATTCAATTTTCTCACCTTTGATGTATTCCTGGTCCAGCTTCCCTACAGCCTTGTCCATTGTCCCCGTTTTTTTCCCATAATTGTAGGCTGTTTTATAACCATCAAGAATAAGCCGTGGATTCGTCACCTGCAGCAAATGCACTTTGTCATCAATATAAATATCCTGGCTCTTTGTATTGCCGGTAATTTTATCAGCCAGCACACGCGACTGCAGCTGTGTGATCTTTACATCACCTTTGGCATAGACCGCTCCCGAGCGCTGATCATAGCAAATATCCTCGCCCTCAAAGGTAACCGGTGCCGGTTTTTTCGGATCCAGGGGCTGCTTTGGTGCTGGCTGCGCCGCCAGTTCTTTTTTTAAGGCAATGAGTTCCGTATCGGCCGCATTAGCCCGCTCCACTTTTTTTTGGGTTTCAATATAATCAAGAATATCTGTTCCGGTATCCGTCCCAATTGAACCAGCGGCTGCATACCC
>JBOFWE010000106.1:0-4774 GCA_051653465.1 Selenomonadaceae bacterium
AATCCTGTGAGGCCTTGTATTCTCTATGGAGCGGGCAAGGAGAATCGAACTCCCATCATCGGCTTGGGAAGCCGGTGCTCTACCATTGAGCTATGCCCGCGAATCGAATTGCATCGACTCATATATTCTATCATAAAACCATTTTAAATTCAAGGTTTTGTATATATTTACTATTTTTTCTACAAATCACAGTGCCATCAGCTGGCGGACAAGCTGGCGGCCACGCTCTAAAGCCGTATCCGCTGACAATCCGGCCACGGGCACCAGCAAAGGACACGGCTGTTTTTTGGCATCGAACCTTCGCTCTCTGTCCGGCTCTTCACAAAGGAGAAGTATCCCAGCCACGTTGCGGGCAGAAAAATCGGCGATACAGGCTTGTTCCTGATCCGCCAGTCCGTGGGAACAGGCAAGCAGCAGGGCCTTTTTTTGTTGGCGCAGTTCCTGTTCAATGCCCGTCAGTAGCCCTCGGACCGATTCCTGCTGCAAGTCGGTAACAATCACACCGACCAGTGAGGACCGCTGCTGATTGAGTTCCCTAGCCTGTATATTCGGCACATACTGCAGCTGCGCAGCCGCGGACCGCACCCGATCAGCCGTTGCCGGCTTGACGGAATAATTCCCATTGATGACACGTGATACTGTTGCCACCGAAACACCGGCAGCAGCAGCCACATCAAGAATTGTCGCCTTCATAATCTGCCCCCATCATTTTTAGCTCGGCCCGTTCAGTCCGGGTATCCATCCGGATGCCCTTTATGCCACTTCCAGGCAGTCTTTATGATTTCTTCAACCGAGGTATACTGCGGCTGCCAGCCAAGAACAGTCTTGGCCTTTTCACTTGACGCAATCAGCTGCGCCGGGTCGCCGGCACGGCGGGCACCCAGCTCGACTTTTATCGGCTGCCCGGTTGCCCGAACTGCCGCAGCAATCATCTCCCGGACAGAGAATCCCTGACCGTTGCCGAGATTAAAGATTTCACTATCTTTTCCCTGCTGCAAATACGCCAGGGCCTTTATATGGGCATCCACCAGGTCCACGACATGAATGTAGTCACGAATGCAGGTCCCATCAGCGGTCGGATAATCCTCACCGAAGATCGTAATATGCTCACGGCGACCATTGGGCACCTGCAGAATCAGCGGAATCAGATGTGTTTCCGGAGAATGATCTTCACCGATCGATCCGTCTTCGAGGGCGCCAGCCACATTGAAGTAGCGCAGCGAAACATATCGGATTCCATTTGCCCGGCTGACCCATTTCATCATCTTTTCCATCGTCAGCTTCGTTTCACCATAGGTGTTGGTCGGCACCGTCGGTTCCGCTTCAGTAATCGGCACCCGTTCCGGCTCGCCATAAACAGCCGCCGTTGAAGAAAAGACAATCTTATCGACCTGATGCCGGACCATTGCCTCCAGCAAGATCTGCATCCCATGGACATTGTTGTTGAAATATTTCAGCGGCTGCTCCATGCTTTCCCCAACAAGGGAGTTCGCCGCAAAATGCATTACCGCGTCGATTTTGTTTTCTTCCATTACTCTGTCAAGGAGCAAAGAATCGCGGATGTCGCCCTGATAAAACTTCGCATCCCGGTGCACGGCGCTGCGATGTCCCGACTGCAGGTTATCGACAATGACAACTGCCTCGCCGCGATTTATTAATTCATGTACAGCATGAGAACCTATATAGCCCGCTCCGCCGCATACCAATACTGTCATCTTCTGCACTGCCTCCTACCATGATATCTGCTGATGAGCGTCTACTGCTTTTCAACAGATCCTATGTATATTCTTTGCTTTTTATTATAGCATGTTCCCTGCGGGCAAACCATGCTATTTGAAGCAACGCATCCGCTCTGCATTACACTATGTCGCTGCGCAAGGTAAAAACAAAGAATTATGTATACACACGGCAAACATATTTATTATTTTTTCAATACGTGCGATAATATGTATGAAATATTTTTATCTTTACTTAGAAAGGATGTGCTCGCAATGAAAAAAAATATCAATCCGCAATGCCAATTCTGTTCCGAAGGGAAATGTTACATCAACGCCATGACATCACCAGAAGATTATGGGCTGAGCGCACCGCCCTGCCATAACTGTCCGGCCCCGATCGTAAAAAAATAAAAAGCAGTTTGCTTTACCTGATTCCGCCCGCATTTGCCGGGTGGTTTTTTTTGCCTGAAAACACAAAAAAGCATGCTGATAGACAGCATGCTTTACGTACTATATGGTGGGCGATGACAGGATCGAACTGCCGACATCCTGCTTGTAAGGCAGGCGCTCTCCCAGCTGAGCTAATCGCCCGTATAAATGGTGACGCGTATGGGATTCGAACCCATGAAGCCGCCGTGAAAGGGCGGTGTCTTAACCGCTTGACCAACGCGCCGTATGAAAATTCAAGTGCTTGCACTTGTTCCGCTAACTGCAAAATGGTGGCTCACCCGAGGCTCGAACTCGGGACAACCTGATTAAAAGTCAGGTGCTCTACCAACTGAGCTAGTGAACCGCAAAATAAAAATGGTGCCTTAGGACAGAATCGAACTGCCGACACGAGGATTTTCAGTCCTCTGCTCTACCGACTGAGCTACCAAGGCACAAATGGCGACCCGAAGGGGACTTGAACCCCTGACCTCCGCCGTGACAGGGCGGCATTCTAACCAACTAAACTACCGGGCCATATGAAATTTAATGGTGGGCGATGACAGGATCGAACTGCCGACATCCTGCTTGTAAGGCAGGCGCTCTCCCAGCTGAGCTAATCGCCCGTATGAAATGGTGACGCGTATGGGATTCGAACCCATGAAGCCGCCGTGAAAGGGCGGTGTCTTAACCGCTTGACCAACGCGCCGTAATGGTGGCTCACCCGAGGCTCGAACTCGGGACAACCTGATTAAAAGTCAGGTGCTCTACCAACTGAGCTAGTGAACCATTGTGAGTATGCTTAAATCGCTGCTACTAAAGAAATTCAATGACTTGTGTGTCACTCACAAGACAATATTATACTAACAGCAGGGACCTTTGTCAAGGATTTTTGCATGTTTTTCCGATAATTTTTTTTCAAGCTGACATCCACCAAATATACTCTCATTATAGCACAAAAAGTGCCGGCAAAAAATAATTTTCACCGGCACTTTTTCTTTTTTTAGAAAATATCCTGTTTGATAACAATTGTCTGCGCACGATTCGGTCCAACCGAAACATAGCCCAGTTCAATCTCGGCCACTTCTGCCAGGCGTTCCAGATATTTTTTTGCATTTTCCGGCAGATCTTCGTATTTGCGAATCCCTGTCGTATCCGTCATCCAGCCAGCAAAGGTTTCATATACCGGTTCAACAGCGCCAAGCACTTTGAGGCTTGCCGGCATTTCATTGAGAATCTGACCCTGGTATTTATAAGCAACACAAAGCTTGATTTCTTCAAAGCCGTCGAGAATGTCAAGACGCGTGATCGCCATGTAGTCGATGCCACTGATGTAGCCGGCATAGCGGACAACACAGGCATCGAGCCAGCCGCAGCGACGGGAACGACCGGTAACAGTACCAAATTCATGACCGCAAGTGCGGATCTTCTCCCCGATTTCATTGAGCTGTTCGGTCGGGAACGGGCCTTCCCCAACGCGTGTGCAGTAAGCTTTTACGACGCCAACAACAGTATCAATTTTGTTCGGCCCGATGCCAGCCCCGACGCAAGCACCGCCCGAAGTCGGGTGAGATGCCGTAACATACGGATACGTACCGTGATCGAGATCAAGCAGTGTAGCCTGCGCGCCCTCAAACAATACCTTCTTATCTGCCTTGATCTGCTCATTCAGATAAGCGGAGGTGTCAATGACATATTTGCGCAGGCGATCCGCATAACCGAGATATTCCGTGCGGATGGCTTCATAATCAAGCGGCTCCTGCTGATAAATTTCTTTGAGTTCCTTGTTTTTCAGTGCAATATTTGCCTTGAGTTTTTCGCTGAAAACTTCTTCGTCCATCAGATCGACAATCCGGATACCAATGCGGTTATCCTTATCCATATAGCAAGGACCAATCCCATTTTTCGTCGTACCGATCTTTTTATCCCCCAGCGCTTCTTCCAGCAAACCATCCATAATGCAGTGGTACGGCAAAATGACATGGGCGCGGTTAGAAATGCGGATGCCATCAACGGAAACGCCTTGTGCTACCATCCCATCCATTTCCTGCAGCAATACTTTCGGATTGATGACAACACCATTGGCAATTACGCATTTTTTCCCATCATATAAAATACCGGACGGCAGGAGACGAAGTTTAAATTCTTTTCCTTCCACCGTAACCGTATGGCCGGCATTGCTGCCGCCCTGAAAGCGGACAACTACATCCGACTGTTCTGCTAAATAATCGACGATCTTCCCTTTTCCTTCATCGCCCCACTGAGTTCCCATTACAACAACTGCTGACATGTGAAATCGCTCCTCTCAACTCATCAACCTATTAGCCGACATCCGCCCGGCAGAAAAATCTCCGCCGGGCGTTGTCTAAGATTTCATTATAATCAATTTAATTTTACCCAAAACAAAAAAGCACTCAAATTGACATAGCTATGCCTCGTTTTGAGTTTGGTGAAAACGTATATCCCTTATTTCCCTTACATATCATAGCATCGATACAGATGGGTGTCAATTCAATTTGTAAATTTACACTTTTATACCATACCATGATAATTATTCCTCAAAATGTAACAACGGGCCAACCGACGCCTGCGCGCTGTTGACCCGTTGTAAAAAATCACTGCAAGCGCGA
>JBOFWE010000107.1:0-3371 GCA_051653465.1 Selenomonadaceae bacterium
CTGCCTGAAAATTATACAGTCGATGGATTGCACCTGAATGAAAAAGGTTATACTATATGGAAGTCGAGAATTAAAAATTTTGTAAAAGAATAATGGGTTTTATTGAACAGGAAACTGAACGGTATCGGAAAATGGGAGAGGCTGCATGAGAAAAACAAAACTGGAACAGGCAATGAAGGCATTTGTGTCAGAACGCCGGTTTAGAATGACATTATTTTTGGAAGGAATTGCCGTGGGCGCGATCACGGGGCTGGTAATTGTTGCGTTTCGTTTCCTTATTGAAGGCTTAGAAGTTTTTTGGCTGGAACGGTATGCTAAAGTACATTCAGGCGATTTTGGGATGGCAGTGCTGCTACTGCTGGCTTTTTCCAGTATTGCCGTTGTATTGTACAAAATCACCAAAAAAGAACCGATGGCCGCAGGGAGCGGGATTCCACAAATTAAAGGTATTCTATTAGGAAAAATGCATATGAAGTGGGCCAGCGTGCTGGTTTATAAATTTGTGGGTGGTGTTTTGGCCATTGGCTCCGGTTTGTCTTTGGGTCGGGAAGGCCCGTCGGTTCAGTTGGGGGCAACGATTGGCCAGGGGATGAGCCGTATTTCCGCCCGGTCACGGTTTGAGGAGAAATTCCTGCTTACCAGCGGTGCTGGAGCAGGATTGGCAGCCGCTTTTAATGCGCCCCTGGCTGGCGTCGTTTTTTGCTTGGAAGAATTGCAAAAAAACTTTTCGCCGTTTGTTTTAATGGCGACGATCTCCGCGACAATTTCCGCTACGGTTGTTTCTCAATATTTTTTTGGGGATGCTCCTATATTTCATTTGGATGTATTATCGGTACTTCCTGTAAGGTATTACAGTATCTTAGTCATCGCGGGGATTTTCTTGGGGTTTTTAGGGATAGGGTTTAACAAGGCGTTAGCTTTCTCGCTTGATTTGTATGATAAAGTGCCCTTGAAATATGGTTTTGCAAAGCCGCTGATCCCGGTCCTTTTGGCTGCTGGACTGGGGCTGATTTTTCCGCAGATACTCGGCGGCGGAAATCATTTGGTTGATTCGGTTTTGACGACCCAATATGCAATGGGCTTTTTGTTGTTGCTCTTTACAGGGAAATTCCTGTTTACCATGATTTGCTTTGGATCAGGTGTTCCCGGGGGGATATTTTTGCCCATGCTTGTTCTGGGGGCGCTGGCTGGCAGTGTTTTTGGCAGCGGTGTAGAATATTTAGGAATTGTTGTTACCGGCTATGCAGAAAATTTTATTGTATTTGCTATGGCTGGATACTTCGCCGCCGTTGTTAAATCACCTGTTACAGGCAGTATTTTAATCATGGAAATGACGGGATCATTTCAGCACATGCTGCCATTGATCTGTGTGTCTATGGTTGCTTATGTTACGGCAGACATGCTTAATGGGAAACCGGTATATGATATATTGTTAGAACGATCTTTAAAGAAACAGCAGAAGGCAAAAATTCAGATGAAATATAAGCGTCTGCTGTTTGAAGTTGTTGTTGAAAATGGATCTGATCTCGATGGAAAATGTATTCATCAGATTTCCTGGCCACAATACAGCCTGGTAATAAATATCAAGCGGGGCGAGAATGAAATTTCGCCGGTTGGCGATACCAGAATTCAGGCGGGCGACTATATCTATATTTTTGCCAATGAAAGAGATGGAGCAAAGTTGTCTTCACTGGGACAGGTTGGAAGTCAATAGAAATTTATTGTAAGGTAGCTTATATGAAAGCTTTTGCTTTTTGCATAGCTTCCGGAGTGCCGAGAAGAACAAGCCGGTCAAAGGCCTGTAAAATCTCATCAGGATCAGGGGCAATATAGATTTTTGTTTGACGACGAATGGCAATAATCAAACAGCCTGTTTGATTACGAAAATCCAGTTCTCGTAAAGATTTTCCAATAAGCGTGGATGGATTGGGAATCTCAAGTTCCATCGGATTGTAAGGGGTTATATTTTTTAAGCGATCTGAGTAATGAATAATTTCAGTTGTAATTTTGCGAAAGCGCAAATCTATATCGTCTTTTTCACGCAATAAAAGCTCAAGATCCTGTTTTAAGGAATAGGCCGAGGCCTTTTCCTGCTGGTGGGTTAAAAAAAGAAAGGCTTGTTCGGAAGAGGTGATCTGCATCTCTTTTCCCTGGGATACAGAAACAATATTTGCGTCTTTTAATAAAAATAAGGCCTTTCGTATTGTCTCCGGAGAGACTGCGTATTGGCTGGCAAGCAAGGTACGCCCGGAAATCTTTTGTCCTACGGCAAATTCCTGATTTACAATCCGGCGGGCGATATCCAAAGCAATTTTTTGATATATGGGAACGTTCAAATAAAAAACCTCCATAAAAAGAATCGGTTGAAACAAGGTAAATTATATAATATTGTACAGGATATAGGCTACTTTTATTTTATAATTAAAAAGTGATAAGGCGAGAGTTCGCATTAAAACACCAGCTTGCACAGGATAAGAAACCCTGTGCAAGCTGGTGTTTTTTATCTTACAACGAGTACCGAACATTCGGCATACATCACTAATTTGTGGGCTACGCTTCCCAAGAGCAGCGTTTTTAGTGTTCCACGGCCGCGAGTGCCGCAAACAATCATATTTGCTTGATTCTCTTTTGCGTATTGAAGGATCTCATCGGCGACATTGCCTGCTAAAACTTTACGAATAATGGAGCAGGAATGTCCATCACATAATGGTTGGGTAGCTTGATTGAGGCGCTCCAGGGATTGCCGGCGAATCTCTTCCATTTCCAGAATATGGCGTTCTGGTTCCAAGGTGATTACACTTGTTGAGTCGATAACCGTAACAACATGAACTTGTGCACTATTTGATTTTGCGAAATTAATCGTCCAATCAAGCGCCTTGTTGCTGCCGTCAGAACCATCGAGAGCCAAAACAATTTTTGTTTCCATATAAATATGCCTCCTCAATATAATTCTTCCCTCAGTTGTGTAAGTTCTTTAAATATTCAAAAAATCCTCTAAATAATTTGACTTAATAAAGGAAAATACAAGAAATAAATTCAATATAAAAAGGATAATAGTTTAAAATTTAGAATATTCTTGCTAATGTGCTTGCAAACATTTTATAATGAGACTATAAAAATAAGATGAGGAGGAAATAGTATGCGTATTCTTTTAAGTTTTGTATTTGTTTTTTTGCTGGGGATAAATACAGTGTTTGCCGGGACAGCGGATGATTACGGGGCCAAGGCAGCTCTGCAGCAGGAACAGCTCAGTGTCCAGCAGATGCTGGAGTTTGCCATCGAAGATGAATATCTGGCAAGAAGTGAGTATCTAAGTGTACTTGATTCCTTCGGACAAATACGGCCGTTTGTCAATATTGTGCGGGCAGAGG
>JBOFWE010000108.1:0-1356 GCA_051653465.1 Selenomonadaceae bacterium
CTCTATGCCCTGCATGGACAGGCGGTCCACACCATCAACGAAAACTGTACCGACGGGGAAATCTTAAGCGAAATCCGGCTGAAAGATCAGATCACCAGCGGGAAATTCGACTTATACGGCAAAATCCTTGATGAAGAAGAAGGCGTGCTGGGAGATTTGAAAGTCACAAGCTCCTTTAAGCTCATGAAAGCACTGGGCATTTACAAAACCAGAGTAGCTACGGGAGAAACCTATAAAACCGGGCTTAAAAAAGGGCAGACGAAATATAGGAATGAACTACGCGCCGATGGGGTAAAACATGTCCTGGATTGGGCGATTCAGCTCAACTACTATCGGATGCTGCTTGAAAAAGAAGGCTTTACCGTAAAACGGATGTTCATTCAGGCCATGTGCCGGGACAACAACTTGCGGATTGCCGCAGAACGTGGCATTGACCAGTCTGTATATATTATCCCGATAAAAAAGATCAGCGATCAATGGCTGATCCGTTACTTTGCGAAAAAAGCTAGCCAGCTCTATATTGCTATGCAAACAAAAACACTGCCAAAAATCTGCTCCAGTAAAGAACGCTGGCATGATCGAAAATGTCTCGATTACTGTGATGCCGGAGAGAATTGTCCCTATGGGCAGCAGCTTCGCTTTGAAAAAGCAAAACAAGTAAGCTAGGAGGAAAAGACACATATGAAAAACTTAGCCAAGAAACTATTAAATGTGATGGATGCCTGCAGCCATGTCCTAAAAAATGGAGAAAACAGCTTTCATCACTATAAGTATGCCACCAGTGCCGATGTGCTTGAAAAGGTGAATGCCGCCTTAGTGGAAAATGGCCTGTGCTCGATTGCTGTACCTGAGATATTGGACGTAGTAGAGGTGACAAATTTAAAGGGCAATATCGAGCGACTAGCTACGGTAAAGATGGATGTCTTGCTGATCGACAAAGACTCCGGAGAAACCGTTACCCTTACAGGCATTGGCAGCGGGCAAGACGGTGGTGATAAGGCCGTGATGAAGGCACAAACGGCTGCGATAAAGTATGCGTACATGCTCAGCCTTGCGATTAGTACGGGTGATGATCCGGAGGCCGATGGAAAGACGGATGAAAGTGGCGGTACGGTAGCCCAAATAAAGCAAGGGACAAGAAAAGCGGTTCCGGAGGAAGCTACAAATGGTAATGCCTGCGAGGAGTGTGGAATTGCAATTACCGAAAGAGTAGAGAGATATTCCATCGGAAAATATGGCAAGCGGCTTTGCATGGATTGCCAGAAAAGAGCGCAGGGGATAGCGTAAACTGTAAGGTTATTTATAATTAGCAGGAATAATGTGTTTGGGTAATGAATTTTAAAAAGAGCTGCAACT
>JBOFWE010000109.1:0-1011 GCA_051653465.1 Selenomonadaceae bacterium
CCGAGCTTTTTCAAGGCATCCTGATACCGCACAATTCCCCAGATCAGCTGCTGGGCGGAAAAGGCAAGTTCTTCTGCCATGCCGAGTACATCGATGTCATCGTCATGTTTGACTGGAGCAGCAGTGGTTGCCTTGGCAGTGGCTGGCGCTGCCGTATGTACGACCGGTTGGGAAGGACTATTTCCTGGCAGGAAATACTTGCTGCTGAGGACGCCCATGATGACGGCAAGAAGGATGACGGCAATCAAAGCGGCCAGAAAGCTGCCTGCGCTTTGAAACACGAGTATCCCGGCAATGCCGCCTAAGAGTGTTGTTACAATCTGACAAGACAAAAAGTTATTCACAATGAATCCACCTCGTTTATGATATTAGTGCATAATTATGGGGAAATATATGATATTTATATTGGTCCATTATACCATGTTTGCCAAGGATATTGAAAGGCATAATGCGAAATTTTGTCAGAAAAATTAGGCTGTTGTTCCCAAAATTTCAAAATCTTTAAAAAGTACATTGTATTCCCGCATCTGCCGCTTGTTATTGGGAAGGGAAGTGCCTATACGTTGTTGGGTAAGTATAGAAAAAATTTGGGCGATGTTGTAAAACCTCCGGCTGTTGGCATGTAGTAGCGTGAAGGGAGGTGAGAACATGGCAGTAAAAGCAGAGCAAAAGAGCAAGCTCGTCCTGCAGGTACAGACAGGCGTGACGGCGGCAGGTGCTCCGGCCTATAAGCAGCGGACATTTGCCAACATCAATCCGGAGCTTGGCGATGAGGATTTTCTGATAGTTGCCGCGGCGCTTGGCACGCTGCAGGCGCATAGTGTACATGCGGTGCACCGTCAGGATACGGCCCTCATGCAGAAAGCCTGAGGCGGCAAAAATTCTGAGGAAAGGAGGAAGAGACGATGGCGATGAATAAGAAATTGCAGCTTACCTTTAAGCTCGATTCCGGCAAAACGCTTACCTTCAATCTGCCGGATCCGAAAGACGGTCTGACCAGGGCGGAAGCCG
>JBOFWE010000110.1:0-1443 GCA_051653465.1 Selenomonadaceae bacterium
GTTACAACTGCCAGGGCAGAAGAAAAATCAGCTTCATCAAGTGTCAGACTAATTCTGCCGTGGACCGAATCGCTGACTGCAATCGGCTGCCCGCTGACCGCCCCCAGTGACATTAACACCTCCCGTATATCGGCATCCCGGACTGCCAGTGATATTCCGGCCGCCGCTGCCGGCCGGGTGAATAAAACAATCATGATAAATAAAATACAAACACCCTGCGATTTCAGGTTCATTACCCCACCGCCCATTTGTTTTATTTTTCCTGCTGTCTATTCATCTGCTGTAAGGTCAAAAAAAATTCGCCAGCCGGTCCGTTTAACAGCACCCGGTCAGGCTCAATGCTTTTAACCTCATATTCTCCAATCCAGCCGCCAACTTGAATCACTGCCTGCTCTTCTCCCAGCTGCAGCAGGACCTGACTGCACTGCGGCCCCTGTAAAATTCCGGTGAGTACAGGTGTAGGTTTTATAGGGTTCGACGGTTTTTTCTCCGTCCCTACATTCAACATTTTATTCTTTGACAAAAGGCCTGCATTTTCCTCTTTTTTCGGTGGATTTTTTTCTTTCGCCCCGGTAAACGGATCGCGCAGGCTTCCTTTATCGCCTTCTGGAAAAACCACCGACTGCACCGTCGTGACCTTTGGCGACGGCACAGATTCAGAGAACTCCGACGGTATCTCCTCTACTGTAAAAAAATTATTTTGCACCAAATAAATCACGAATACGCCGATCCCCAAAATTGCTGCGCGGACCAACGGCCTTTGCCAAAGCTCCTGCCAGCGTTTCATCTTCGCTGCCTCCTGTAAAATATTGTAAATATTCCGTTAATTGCAGTAAGAATACAGCCCTGCCACCTTATGGTGGTCAGGGCTGTGATCATTTATTTAACTTTCAGTGCCTGCAGTTTCGGGCCCATAATCCGCTTATAGGCTTCGACACCCGGCTGATTGAAGGCATCGACATCAGCCAGTTCACCTTCATAGGCCACCGACATTGCCAGCATGTAGAGTAGTTCTCCCAAATGATACGGCGTAAGCTCCGGCAGACTAAAGAGCGCATTAAACCGGTCATTGGAAACAAGCGCATCGGCATTGGATTCCCGGGCTACCTCAAGCGCTTCGCTCATCTTGACTCCGGAAATATCCGACAATTTCTTCGCCGCCGGAAATGCATCCGGTATTGTGAAATCCTGCGCCCACTTCTCGACGCGGATAAACTGCACAATCTTGTTGAGCTTGCCTTCCTGGTGCTGCTGTGTCTGCGCATGCATATCCGTTGTGCCAACAGCTACAATCGGCGTTCTCCCGTAGCAGACTTCACGGCCTTCACGGTCAAACTGTTTGCCCAGCGATTCAGCCAGCAGCTGAATATACCATTCGGCTACCGACTTCAGGTAATCAGCATATGGCATCATGACCTCAATGTCACGTCCGTATTTTTCAGC
>JBOFWE010000111.1:0-45457 GCA_051653465.1 Selenomonadaceae bacterium
TAGCAGCAAATGAGTCAATCTCCTCCAGCATTTCATCAGGTATACTAATCATTACACGTTTCAACTCGGTCACACTTACACCTCCGCAGATATTAAATCATAATAACCCAAATATAGATTCAGTATAGTTTTTTTACTGCGAAATGTCAATTTAAAAGTAATGATTTTATAAATTATTTACTCATTGCCAACCGCGAGCCTGGCTGCCGGCAAGGCTGACATAATATCCCTGGCCAGAAGCCCCGTCATCCCCTGTTCGGCTGCCAAATCACCGGCCATCCCATGCAAAAACACTCCGGCGAGGGCCGCATTGTAGCGAGACAATCCCTGCGCCTTAAGACCAGCAATGGCCCCAGCCAAAACATCGCCGCTGCCAGCCGTCGCCATCCCCGGATTTCCATTGCTGGCTATATAGACATTGCCATCGGGGAATACAACGATGGTCTTTTCGCTTTTTACCACAAAGATACTGTTGTAATCGGCTGCTGCCTGCCGAGTCGTTGCCAAAAGGTCAGCCTTCAATTCTCCTACCGAAATGCCGAGCAAAGCTGCCATCTCACCCAAGTGAGGCGTCAGCACCGGCATGACGGCAGCCCGGCTGAGCTTCTCCGGCTGGTCGCAAAAAGCACGAATCGCATCGGCATCAAGGATCAGCTGTACCTTAGCCTGCAGTACAAATGAGCGGATGGCCTGTGCGGTTTCTTCATCACGGCCAAGTCCAGGCCCAATGACAACTACATCACAGGTTTCAGCTGCTTCAAGCAGATCCGTGACAGCAGCTTCCGCGATCATGCCGCTTTCATTTTCCGGCACCGGCTGTAATATAACTTCCGTCAGTTTTCCCGCCAAGACATCATGCAGTCCTGCCGGAGCTGCCAGCCTGACCATCCCCGTACCGCTGCGCAGGGCCGATTCCGCCGTGAGTGCCGCAGCCCCCGTGTAACCTCTTGAGCCGGCAATCGCCAAAACACGCCCACAGCTGTTTTTATGTACATCGGCAGCGCGAGGCACCAGCAATTTTTTCACCAGATGAATATCGAGCAACGCTTGCTGAATCTTCTCCTCTTCAAGCAAGGTCCGTGGAATTCCAATCCCATCTACCAGCAATTTCCCGGTATAGGCCCCGCCTGGATAAAAAATTTGTCCAAGTTTTGGCAAACCAAACGTAACCGTCACTGATGCCGCCACAGCCGTTTGGGCAATACAGCCGCTGTCTGCGGCTACACCACTTGGCATATCAATTGCCAAAACAGGCTTTTCCGCCTCATTTATCATGGAAATCAATCGTTCAAAATCCTCACTTAAAGCTCCATGAAAGCCCGTCCCAAGCAGAGCATCGACAATACCATCAGCAAATGCCAGCACAACCTGGATCTTATCCCAATCACGCGGTGAGGCAACCTGACGAATGTCAAGATCCATATTCGTAATTATATCCAGATTCAGCTGGGCCGCTTCGCTCAGCTGCTGCAGATCGCCAAGCAAAAACACCTTAACTTTTGCCCCCAGATTTGCCAAATGACGGGCAGCAACAAAGCCATCGCCACCATTGTTGCCCGAACCACAAAATATGACAATCGACTTATCTTCAACGCCCTGAAGCAGACGTTTCGTTTCATGTGCTGCCTGAACACCTGCATTTTCCATCAAAACAACTTCCGGCACCCCATAAGTACTTCCTGCCGCCTGATCGATCTCCCGCATTTCTGCTGCTGTCACAATTTTCATTTTGCATCTCCTCCAAAAATAGCCTGGGCCACCGCATATTCACGCGCATGACTCAGCGATATGTAAATTGACGTCACTCCAAGTTCACGGGCCATTTCTTCAAAAAAGCCACACAACCTGACACGCGGGCAACCTTTTGTATCCGGCAAAATTTCAATGTCCTGTAAAGTCCCTCCGACAAGTCCGGTGCCAAAAGCCTTTAGCACCGCCTCCTTGCCGGCAAAGCGGGCCGCATAAGATGCAGGGGCCTGGCTTCCCCGGCCTTCACAATATGCCTGTTCCGCGGAGGTAAAGACCCGCTGAACAAAGCGTTTATTGGCAATGGCTTTTTTTATACGTTCAATTTCGATGATATCAATCCCCGTGCCAATAATCATATATACCCTCCTCATCAAAGAGCCGACATTTAAAATGTCGGCTCTGTTTTCATACCTATTGAATTGCCTGCATATTTACGCTTTGATAGGTCCGGGCAATTAAAACATCCACCCGCCGGTTCTGACTGCGCCCTTCTTCTGTGGCATTATCAGCGACCGGACGGTACTCGCCATAACCAACGGTGCTGAAACGCACCGGCTGCAAATTCGCATTCTGTGACAAAATAAATTTCATAAAGTTCAATGACCGCTGCGCACTCAGATCCCAGTTCGACGGGAACTGACTGTTGGCAATCGGAACATTATCCGTGTGACCGGAAATCACGACATTTTGCGTAATTGTCGCCAAAAGGCCGGCAATCACCGGGCCGATCTTTTGCGAATCGGCAACAAGATCAGCACTACCCGACGGGAACAACGCCTTTTCCCGGATGCGGATCATCAGCCCTTCATCCGTCATTGCTGTTCCAAGCTCCATTTCAAGCCCATTGTCTTTTATGTAGCTGTCAAGCTTTTGCTTAATTTCTTCCAATTTTTGGTTTTCTTGGATATATTCCTGATTATTCGCAACCAAAGCATCTTCTGGAAGCGTAGCTGCTTTTTGCATATTAGGTCCGGCCTGATCAAACATCGATGGGCCGCCCGAATGAAAGGCCGCACTAAACGCCTGCGCCATTTCTGTCACTTTTTCCTGATCGGTCTGCGACACAGCAAAAAGGACGATAAACAATGCCAACAGCAAGGTCAGCAGATCCGAATACGGCAGCAACCAGGCCTCACTGGCATGTTCCTCATGCGGTTTATGCCTCTTTTTTCTCGCCATACCTTATGCCTCCGCTCTGCCTTTGATTTGATCACGCTCTGTCTGCGGGATAAATACCTTGAGCTTAGCTTCGATTGCCGTTGGCGAATCACCAGCCTGCAAAGACAAGATGCCTTCAATAATCATTCGTTTCTGCGCCACTTCCATCTGTGACATCGTTTTGAGTTTATTGGCAATCGGCAACCAGAGCACATAACCGGTAAAAATACCGAGCAATGTAGCAATAAAAGCCGCCGCAATTGAATGCCCGAGCTTATCAATATCCTTAAGATTTCCCAGCGCTGCGATCAAGCCAACAACCGCACCCAAAACCCCCAGTGTCGGCGCATAAGTTCCCGCCTGTGTAAAGATCGACATACCTTCGGCATGGCGCTGCTCCATGACCTGCAGCTCCGCATCAAGTACATCACTGACAAATTCAGGATCCATACCATCGATAACCATGTTGAGTCCCGACCGGAAAAAAGGATCCTTTATATCGGCGACCTTATTTTCCAACGCTAAAATCCCTTCGCGGCGGGCAATCTGCGACAGCTCGACAAATAAGCTGAGCATTTCCGTCTTAGGGCGATTATCCTGGGACTGAAATACCTTCTTCACCAGTTTCGGGAAATTCCGCATCTGCTCCATCGTAAAGCCCGTAAACAAGCAGGAAAATGTACCCCCGAAGATGATCAAAAATGCCGCCGGATTATTTAATGAGCTTATAGGAGCTCCTTTTAATACCATTCCGACAAAGACTGAGATAAATCCTAATACCATTCCGATGACTGTTGATTTTTCCAACGCAAGTCCTCCTTCTACTAAAACGTGTATAACAACTGATTTTTGTCTCTTCCCTGAGACAGCATGAGACTTGACGAATTATTATATTCCCTACTTGAGGGCAAAATTCCTACCAGAAAATAATTTATTTCTTCCTTTATGTTTCGTGAACTCACGACACGGTCTCACCAGGCAGAAGATCCTGCGTTATATTATACAGCATAACCGCTGTCTCTGCCTCGTTATTTAAAAAAACGCGGCAAAGGTCCTCTGCGCCAGCCCCTTTTTTTCCTAATTATTATATCGTCAAAAGTAAAAAAAAGTTAAATTTCCCATCGGATGTTTTTTTCATATTCATATCCAATAATTTTTATGTTATTATATTAATTGTATTTATTGTATTTTCTTGTAAAGACAAATCTATTTCTTAATGGCAGAATAATGCTATGATAAGATTTTTTTATTGTTCACTATGTCTTTAAAATATGGTATAATAATGCTTAAATAATTTAAGTTTATTATACTTTGGAAACCTGACCGATATTTTAGAAAATGGAGCGATACTATGGAATTACGACAACTCGAATATTTTCAAATGTCCAGCCGTTTAAAAAACATTACCCGGGCCGCTGAAAGACTTCGCGTATCTCAGCCAAACATCACCGTTGCAATCAAAAAACTTGAGGCAGAACTTGGCATTCAGCTGTTTGATCGCAGCCAAAAGCAGCTCTCCCTTACTCCGGAAGGTGCTGTTTTTCTCAACCGCATCGAGCTTGCCCTGCGCAACATTCAGGATGCCGTGCTTGAAGTAAATGACTATAAACAGCTGCAAAAGGGCACGATCAAGATCGGTATCCCTTCAATGATCGGAGCCTACCTGTTTCCTAAAATTTTCTCCAGCTTTCAGCGACGTTATCCGCATCTCGATATCTACCTTTATGAGGAAGGTTCTATGGCCATTCGTGAGCATCTCGAACGCGATGAGCTCGACTTCGGCATCGTCATCATCTCGGATGCCTCGCCTAACCTGCAGCTGCTGAAAATGTCCACCAACCAGATTGTCGCCTGTGTGCCGGAACATCACGAACTTGTGAAACAGGACTTCATCCATATTAAGGATATGGCGGATACCGACCTGATCATGCTCAAGGAAGGATCTTTTCTGCGCAACCTGATTCTCCAGAAATTGAAATCCGCCAACGTGACGCCTAATATTGTGCTCGAATCGAACCAGATCGAAACCATCAAGGGACTTGTATCCAGCGATGTCGGCCTGGCGTTTCTGCTTGATTTCATCATCAAGGACGCTCCCGGCATTAAAGGGCTGCCCCTGTCGGAACCAATCTTCGTCGATGTCGGCCTCGCCTGGAAAAAAGATCGTTATATCTCGAAAGCCTCCCAGTCCTTCATCGATTTTTGCAAGGACAGCCTTCAGCTCGACAAAATATAAAAATAAAAACCGCAGCGATTTTCGCTGTGGTTTTATTTTTATCGGGGTTTATTCCGCCATCCCGGCAGCAAGCACAGGCCAGACTTCCGGAGACTCAAAGCCCTTGCGCCAGCTGGCAATCCCTGCTAAATTATATTTTTTTACCAAAGCAACCTTACTGGCAAGGGAACGCTCATCCTCCTGCCAGACCCGATAACGGCGGCCAGCTTCGTTGTATTCAAAATAGTACTGTCCCTGATCCGCCTGCCACTGCGGACTAAGACCTTTTTCTTTTATCAGTGCCTGTGCCGCTGGCATCGTCAAAGTCCGCGCAGACACCTTTCCCTGACATTCCGTCCACAATCTCATGTACAAGGGAATTCCAAGCACTAATTTTTCCGGTGGGACTTGCTGCTGCATGGTTGCTATAATGCCATTTTCCACCCATCCCAGCGAAGCTACCGACCCGCTGACAGGCGAGGTTCTCCAGTGCTCATCATAGGCCATCAGCATCACATAATCCACGATTTGTGCCAAGGCCTCACGATCATAGCAAGGCGACCAGTTTGGTGTTGTTGACGGCACTGTCACATCAATAGACACCGTTTTTCCTTCAGCCCTCAGGGCCATAGTAATTTCCCTGACAAACAGCGTCAGTTGATCCCGGTCATCGTCATAAATATTTTCAAAATCAAGATTGATGCCATCAAACCCGTAGCGTTCCGTATAAAACAACAATTGCTGCACGACATAATGCCTTGCCGTATCATTGTTCAGCAGTTCATGCATGCGATCGGCATCAAAGCCACTATCGATCAAGGGCCAGAGCCTGTAGCCCCTTGCCTTGGCTGCGGCAATATAGGTTTCATCGACATCGCTCTTTATCAGCCCGGCTTCATTGACAATAGAAAACCAGCAGGGAGAGGCCGTGTTCACGCCTGGCTGTACTGGTAGTGCCGACAGATTGTTTTCTGCTTCAAAGGTCGGCTGCCAGACAAGATTTACCCGGGAAACGGGTTGGGCCGGCAAAGAAGCTGCCGTTCCCGTATGTGCGGACAACTCTCCCACCGCAGTACTGGTGCCGAAAAACAGCAGACATAAAAAGATTATTTTTTTGTACACAAAAACACCTCACGAAGCTCTATTTTCCTTATTATACCGCAAAAGACGGATTTGCCAAAATAAAAACGAGCTGCGGCACAAACAGCACCGCAGCTCGTTTCATTCTGTTTTACAGAATCAGCCTGGCAATCGCATAGCCGACAGCACAGCCGGAAATGACTCCGATAAAGCCAGGAATAATGAAACTGTGATTGATTACATATTTCCCAATCTTTGTCGTTCCCGAGCGGTCAAAGCCAATACAGGCCAAATCCGACGGATAGGTCGGCAGGAAAAAATATCCATAGCAGGCTGAAATAAACCCGATGATAAGCACCGGATCAACACCGACCGCCAGCGCCATCGGAACAACAATCGCTATAGCCGCAGCTTGCGAGTTGACGAGCTTCGAGGTAACAAAGGCCACCAGCGCATATGCCCACGGATACTCTGTTACCGTCTGCCCAAGCAGGACTTTCAGCATCTCGATATGATGCCCGAAAAAGGTATCTGCCATCCAGGCAACTCCATAAACAGAGATCAGAGCCACCATACCGGCTCGAAACACCGTGCCATTGCCAACATCCTTCGCCTTGACCTTGCAGCTTAACAAAATTGCTGCCGCTACGCCAAGCATCAGCATCTGAATCATAATCGTCATCGACAGCGCCTTTGCCGGCTTGCCATCACCCGCTGAAAAATGCGGCACAAGATCCGGGAAGCTGCCAAAAATCGCAATAACCGCAATGCCGATAAAGAAAATGATCATCGCCCGATAATACTCTGCCGGAAGTTCTTGGTCGACAAGGCTTTCTGTATCGCCATAAATATATTCACGCTGCTCAGGATCCTGAATAAGCTTTTGAAACTCTTCATCCCGCTCAAGTTCCTTGCCTCGCCGCAAGCTCCAAAGGCCGGCAAATAAAACACCGCAAAAAGTAGCCGGTATCGCTACTGCGAGTATCTGAACCAGGCCATAATGGTGCCCGGCTGCTGCCATAAAGCCCACGATTGAAACGACGGCCACTGATGCCGGCGAAGCACAAATCCCCATCTGCGAGGCAACCGAAGCAACTGCCATTGGACGTTCCGGTCGTATATTCTGCTTAATTGCCACATCATAAATAATCGGGAACATCGTATACACGACATGCCCCGTTCCACAAAGAACCGTCAGCCCCCAGGTCGTAATCGGCGCCAAAATCGTGATATATTTCGGGTTTTTCCGCAGTAACCGTTCGGCGTATTTCAACATAACGGTCAGTCCGCCTGATGTCTGCAAAAAACCGGCACAGGTAACAACTGCCATAATAGTCAGCATAACATCAATCGGCGGATTGCCCGGCTTATAGCCAAAGCCAAACGTAAAAATAACCAGACCAATCCCGCTGATTACGGCCAGCCCCAAACCACCATGCCGGACACCGATAATCAAACAAGCCAATAAAAGAATAAATCCCAATAATATTTCCATATATAATTACCCCCTTTCCTTATGTATAATAAAAATCCATTTTTGCATAAATGATATTTTCAATTCTTATTATAGCAAATTTTTTGCAACAAATACATCATTTTGTATCATCGCTGTGCTGCCAGCCTCTTCGCTAAGGTACCTCGCAAAAGAATTGCCGGCGAATCCCAATTCGACTATATCCCATATATGAATTTTATTGTATAATTAAATAGTTCTAAAAGATTACATTTTGTTTAGGAGGATTTTTATGGCACTGATCAATGAAAATTATTTGAAACTTCCCGGCAGCTACTTGTTTGCAGAGATTGCCCGCCGGGTTGCTGATTTTAAAGAATCCCATCCGGATGCTGACATTATCCGACTTGGCATTGGCGACGTAACCCAGCCACTGCCAGCAGTTTCAATTAAAGCCATGCATGCGGCTGTTGAAGAAATGGCGCATCAAGATACATTCAGAGGCTATGGCCCCGAGCAGGGTTATGACTTTTTAATCGAAAAAATCATCGATGCCAATTATACAAAGCGCGGCATTGAAATCGACAAGGATGAAATCTTTGTCAGTGATGGTTCCAAAAGCGACTGTGGGAACATCCAGGAAATATTCAGCACCGACTGCAAAGTGGCCATTACCGATCCGGTCTATCCGGTTTATCTCGATACCAATGTAATGGCAGGACGCACCGGCAGTCTGCAGGAAAATGGCATGTTTGAAAACGTAACTTATATGCCGTGTACGGCTGAAAACAATTTCACACCGGAAATTCCAAAGCACCGGGTCGACATGGTTTATCTCTGCTGCCCGAATAATCCAAGCGGCACAACTTTGTCACGCGAAGCCTTAACAGACTGGGTTGCCTACGCGCGAAAAAATGAATCCGTTATTTTCTTTGATGCCGCTTATGCTGCCTATATTACCGAGGACGATGTCCCCCGCTCCATTTATGAAATTGAAGGTGCCAAGGAAGTCGCCATCGAATTCCGCTCCTTCTCTAAAACAGCTGGGTTTACGGGCACTCGCTGCGGCTATACCGTTGTGCCAAAAGCGCTTAAGGGGCGCGCCAAAGACGGCAGCCAGCATGAACTCAATAAGCTGTGGAACCGCCGTCATACGACAAAGTTTAACGGCACAGCTTATATCATCCAGCGCGGTGCGGAAGCTATCTATTCGGCTGAAGGCCAGCAGGAAATCAAGGCCACGATTGATTATTACATGACAAATGCAAAAATCATCCGCGAAGGGATTCAGGCCGCTGGCCTCCAGGCTTTTGGCGGCGTAAATGCACCTTACATCTGGCTGAAGACACCAAACAATATGCCTTCCTGGGAATTTTTTGACAAGTTACTGCACGAAGTCCATATTGTTGGCACCCCGGGAGCCGGCTTCGGCCCATCCGGCGAAGGATATTTCCGTCTTACCGCGTTCGGCAACCGGGAAAACACTGAACGCGCCATTGAACGCATAAAAACTAAGTTGAAATTTTAAAAAACAATAAAAAAGCAGCCAATCGTTGTCATCAGACAATCATTGGCTGCTTTTTTACATAAAAATGTTTACATTTTTACAGCAATTCGTTATATTATTAATAACATTATATTTCAGGAGGACATTTTATCTTTATGAACATACTTGATTTACAAAAGCTACTAGTTTGCCGTGATATATTGGCAGATAATATCATTCGCCTTTTCTGTGACCTAGCGAAAAATCCTGCGGACACAGATCTCCCATACATTCTCGCCGGAGCCCTTATCGAGCAAGCTGAGCAGAAAAACTTTTCCGGTAATTTGCTGCGGGCGCAGTTGCTTTATTTACTGGCGCAGGGGAATAATGCCGCCGCCCAGACGACAGAACGAACTAACGGAAACTGCGGCACCGGACTGCACCAGGCCTTTGCTCATGACATTGAAATTCTTTGGCCCCTGCTCAAGAAAGAGGACTTACCTGACATGTTAGGCCCGGCCAAAAAACTTCTGTCGGCTTATCTACCGACCGATTCAAAGCTGCCAGAAAACCTGCTATTTATCGACCACGGTGTAAGCTCAGCCACCACGCCAGCGGAGTTTACGCTCACTTTACTTGAGTATTATCGCCGCTATGGCTGCGGCGAAATTGCCAGTCACCGGGCTTTTTGCTGGGATAGCAAAAAACAGTCACTCATCGGCATTCGCCATTTTGAAGACATTGCTTTTTCTGATCTCGTCGGGTATGAACGGCAAAAACAGCAACTGCTCGAAAACACTGCCGCTTTTGCCGGTGGCAAGCCCGCCAATAACGTCCTGCTGGTTGGTGCCCGCGGCACGGGAAAATCCTCCTCCGTAAAAGCTCTGGCTAATATATTTTATGCCCAGGGACTACGACTGCTCCAGCTGACAAAAAGCCAGCTGACAGAGCTGCCCAAGGTGATGAGTGACCTTCGCCGCCGTCCCGGGAAAAAATTTATTTTATTTCTTGACGATCTCTCCTTTGAAGAATTCGAAATTGAATACAAATACCTAAAGTCCGCGATTGAAGGCGGCGTCGAAGGGCGCCCGGAAAACGTGCTGATCTATGCAACCTCTAACCGTCGTCATTTAATCAAGGAAACTTGGAAGGATCGGGCTGACTCCCAGGAAGAGCTTTACCGCAATGACAGCGTCAATGAAACCGTATCCCTGTCAGACCGTTTCGGTCTGATCATCAACTATACAGCCCCAAATCAGACCGAATACCTGGCAATTATTGAGCACCTGCTCAAAAAAGCTGCTGTTACGCTGGATTCTGAGGAACTGCGACTGCAGGCACTGCGGTGGGAACTCACGCACTCCGGGCGCAGCGGACGCGTCGCCCAGCAGTTTGTTACCCATTATCTGGGACAACAAGATACTTTGTAAAAATAAACAACGGCGGCAAAATATTTGCCGCCGTTGTTTTTCATCTATATACTTTCCTAAAGACCTTCTGCCCTGACAAACCGATAGCCAACCCCGCGCACGGTTTCAATGCCGTCACTGACAGCCGGCACAGCTTTAAGTTTAGCCCGTAAATGCCGGATATGCACATCCACCGTGCGGGTGTCACCATAATATTCATAACCCCATACTTTCTCAAGCAGTTCATCGCGGGAATAGGCACGCCCGACATTTGTCAGAAATAATTTCAACAATTCATATTCCTTTGGTGTCAGGGCCAGTTCCTCTTTCCCCAGAAAAGCCTTATAGGCAGCAAAATCAATGCGCAACGGCCCCACAGCCAGTTGGCTTTCCTGCACTGCTCCATGCTGGCTACGACGCAGAACCGCTTTAATTCGCGACAAGAGTTCACGCATACTAAACGGCTTCGTTATGTAATCGTCAGCCCCCAGCTCAAGACCAAGAACCTTATCGATCTCGCCGTCACGGGCCGTAAGCATGATAATTGGAATCATCGCCGTCTGACTGCGGCTTTTAATCTCCCGGCAGACCTCAAGCCCATCAATTTCCGGCAGCATAACATCCAGCAGTATCATATCAAGATTGGTTGCCAGCTTAAGTGCCGTGCGACCATCGCCAGCCTGCACAACTTCATAGCCGGCCTTTGTTAAATTATAGGCCAGCAGTTCCCGTATGGATTCCTCATCATCTACAATCATTATGCGCATATCCTGCTCCACTCCAGCACACTTCAGCAGATATTTCCGCTGAGAATTTTTTATAAACCCGCATCACAAAACTTGTGACGATTTTCCGTCGTTATAGGACCGCAGTGCGCCTGCCGCTTTCTTGTAAATAAGCAGCATCACAGACGAAGTAAACGCACATTTTATGAGGTTAAACGGCAGCACCGCCCACAACATCATCGTTGTCATATCCGTTATATAAGGATTCACCGCCGTCCCCATCTTAATGATCGACTCTACCGGCCAGCCATAAACAGCCGCGAACAGAGGAATGGCAATATACGCATTGCCAAATACTGAAAAAAGGCTGCTGGCCAAAGTCCCCGCCGTCATCCCCCACAGGGCCGCCCGCTTCGTCTTATGTCGCTGGTAAATCAAGGCTGCCGGCAGAACAAAGGCGACATTGGCCATAAAATTAGCCATTTCGCCAACAAGCAGGGTATCCGAACCCTGAATTAGCAGTTTAACCAACAGCTTCAATGAAATTATGAGCACCCCCGCCGACGGGCCTAAAAAGAAGGCTCCAAACAAAGCTGGTAGTTCCGCCGCATCAAAGCGATAAAACGGCGGGACAAAGGGCAGCGGGAAATTTATAAACATCAAAATCGCACTGATCGCCCCTAAAATACCAATAATTGTAAGTCGACGCAGGGAAAAATTATCCTTCATACAAAATCTCCTGTGTTTCTCAAAACGCAAAGTAAGCCTCCGCCCGCCTGGACGGAGACTTCCTGTCTATGTATCAGTCGTCTTGTCCCTGATTCAGATCTGATTTTGCCTGCTGTACGACATTCAACGTATTGCTGATATTAGCAGCCAGATGGTCAAACACCTGATTCGCGTACTGTACAGAATCGCGTTTGAGTTCACGAGAGTTAAGAATCGTTTTTTCCATGATTTCCTGAGCTTTTGCCTGTGCCTGCTGAAACACTTCATTTTCATCGGTCAGCTTCATAGCATAGTCCTTGGCCTGATCGACGATACGTGCTGCCTCCTGGCGTGCCGCCTCAAGAATCCGCTGTTGTTCCTGCACGACCTGATCGGCCTTGCTGATCTGCTGCGGCAATTCGTTGCGCAGCTCATCAACGAGACGAATCAGATCATCTTCCTCAATAATGCACTTATTAGTAAATACCACCCGTCTTGCATCGACAACTAAATTTTCAATTTCATCCAAAATATCATTTACAGCCATTTGATCAGCCTACCTTTTATTTTATTTCTCACGCTGCATGGTTTTTTCCATGCGCGCCTTTATAGCTAATTCTACACACTCGGGCACAAGTCCTTTGACCGGACCATTAAAATTTGCTAGTTCACGGACACCGGATGAGCTGAGAAAAGAATACTCATTGCTCGTCATTAAAAAAACCGTTTCCAGCTCGGGATCGATCTGTCGCAACAGTAGTGCGCGCTGGAATTCATATTCAAAATCAGCCACGGCCCGCAGTCCGCGAACAACAATCCGTGCTCCCTGCTGACGAACATAATCGTTCAAAAGTCCTTGAAAAGCATCTATTTTAATATTTTCAATATGCCGTGTCGACTCGCGCAGCAGTTCGACCCGTTCTTCCATCGAAAAAAAAGGCGTCTTGTTTATATTATGGAACACGCCAACGATAATCTGGTCAAACATGCTGCTGGCACGTTCAAAAATATTGATATGCCCATTGGTAACCGGATCAAAACTCCCCGGACAAACTGCAATCCTCATGGCTTAGCCTCCTTCATTGTTTCCCGCTCGCGCTTAAAAATACTAACCTGCGTCGTCGAACCATAGGCCTGATTGCGAATAAGCAGCAGATCCCCCCATGGTCCGCCAAGGTCATCTTCTCTGGCATGTTCAACAACGACCAACCCCTGCGGCTCCAGCAAATCCCCCGCCGCAAGAAAGCTAAGAACTTGCTGACAAAGGTTTTTACTGTAGGGAGGATCACAAAATACCAGGGAGAAACGCTGTCCGCTCTGTTCGAGCCGCCGCATTACGGCCAAAGACTCGCCTTTTATTATTTTCGCTTTTTCTTCCAAATGCGTATGCACAGCATTTTCTTCAATCACCTTAATGCTTTCCGCCCGCTGATCAATAAACACCGCCGAGGACGCCCCGCGACTGAGCGCCTCCAGCCCAAGATTTCCCGTGCCGGCAAAAACGTCCAGCACTACTGTCTCCCTGATAAAAGGCGACAAAATATTAAAAACAGATTCTTTGATCCGATCCGCTGTCGGCCGTGTATCGTAGCCCTTGGGCGTTTTTAGTTTACAGCCTCTGGCGAGACCTGTTATAATCCTCATATTTCCACTCCAAACCTAAAATAAACCGTTCTCATTCTACCATATTTTTTCGTTTTCGTGAACTGCCTGCCGGAAAAGAAGTGCGCTTTAGGACCGTAAAAAATTTCATTTCATATGGTATAATATGAAATGAAATTTAATTGTCAAAGGAGGCTCCTCTTTGAAGCTTCGCTTATTTTTTCTGTTTTTGCTTGTTGTTACAATGCTCCTATCCTTTGAGCTGCTTACCGGCTATTATCCTTACGGGAAAATAGTTCCTCCGGCTTTGATCAAACCCACATACAAAGTCCTGCTGCTGCCGCTTGACAGCCGTCCGCCCTGTCAAAAATTCGTCATTGATGCTGGAAAAATTGCCGGCATTGAAGTTATAACGCCTCCCGCAGAAATTCTTGATTACTACACAGCTCCCGGCAACCGCCCGGCACTAAGATCCTGGTTGGCACAAAACATTGCTACCGCTGACGCCGTCATCTTATCTATCGACCAGCTGCTGCACGGAGGGCTGCTGGCGGCCAGAGAAGCCGATGGCAGCGGCAGTGAAGAAGATGCCCTTGCTTTTGTGCGTGAACTTCATACCCAACATCCAGATAAACCGATCTACGCCTTTAATATCCTGCCGCGGATTCATCCTCCGGCCAGCATCGAAAATTATGAGGATCGGAAAAACCTGATCAAGTATTCAAGGCTGACAGAAGAGCTGTCTATTTTTGACAATCCAGACGATCTTAAAGAACTGCGACAGCTTGAGGAAACTGTGCCACCGTCTGCTCTTGCCCAATATAAAAGTCTGTACGAAGAAAATTCCCGTCTCAACGAAAAACTCTGCCTTATGGCCTCGCAGGGGATTTTGGAAAAAATCATTATCGGGCAGGATGACAGCGAAGACTTTGGCATTCCCAACTTGGAAAAGCTGCAGTTGCAGCGCTTTATAAATTCTCTCGAAATTCGTGACGACCGGGCCGTTATAACCCGCGGTGCGGATGAAGTTGCCCTGTCTCTGCTCACCGATATTCACAGCCATTTATCCGGCAGCCAGCCGCCAAAAATCTATGTTGAATATAGTGACAGCGATGCCCCCGGCCTCAGAATGCCTTATATGTCTGGTTCTGTCGCCACAAGCGTCGCCGAGAAAATTCGCCTTATTCACGGGGAGGCAGTAGAACGCCCGGAGGATGCTGATTTCATTTTATTCGTGCATATCGGCACCGATAAAAATATGGGCAATCGCAAGCACAGTGCCCAGCGCATTCAAGAATTACTTGATGGCGGCTACAAAATTGCCCTCGTCGATCTCAGCCAGCATTTTTGCGCCGAAGAAACGCTGCTGCCGCAGCTTATCTATTGTGACGTGCCCCTCAATCAGCTGATTGCCTATGCCGGCTGGAATACAACCAGCAACGCCGTCGGTACCGCCATATCCCAGGGAGCAGTCTTCACTGCTGAATTGTCCCGACAGACAGAAACGACTGCCTTACTTGAACTTTACCGGCACAATCTGACTTTGCTCAACAACCGCTATTTAGAAGATTATTTCTATTTAAAGGATCTGATAGATACCATCAATAAAACCTTGCAAAAAGCCGGCTATAAAAACGTCTACGATCTCGATATGGAACATAATTACAAATGGGCTAATTATCTGCTACAAACCGGTATCAGCCAGCGTGCTTCCTATTTGGAACATACAGCGGCTTATCGAAAACCGCTGAAAATCATGACCCCGGAGGGCCCGCTTCAACTGCGCATCCGCGAACTGCAGGCCGAGGCATTCTATCCCTGGCCACGTACGTTTGAAATTTATCTGCAAACCACTCTGCAGCTGGAGCACCTTCCCTGAAAAATTTTTATTGACTTTATCTGCAAACCTATGTATAATTATATCTCGTGGCAGTGATATATTCCCTGCCCGCTAAACCATTGGGGTATCGCCAAGTTGGTAAGGCACGGGATTCTGAATCCCGCATGCGTTGGTTCGAGTCCAGCTACCCCAGCCATTTTGTTATTGAGCCATCCGCGTGATGGCTTTTCTGCGTTTTAGGATAAAAAACCGGGGAGACAAAGTCTCCCCGGTTTTTCTATTCTTCAGCTTTCTTCAGCTTTGCCTTGCCCTTTTCAATAATCGCTTCCGCTTTTTTTGCCGGCATCTCCTCATAATGGGAGAATTTCAAGGAAAACGATCCCCGCCCCTGGGTCAGGGACCGCAGGTCAGTGGCATATTTATAGAGTTCACCTTGCGGAATCTGAGCTTTTATTTCCCCTTGTCCCCGCTCACCACTTTCCATTCCCATGATCCGGGCCCGCTTGGCATTTAAATCACCAATGACATCACCCATATAGTATTCTGGCACAAAGACATTGATATCACAAATCGGTTCCAGCAGTAGCGGCGAAGCCTCTAGTATTCCCTTGCGAATTGCCTGTGCCGTAGCCGTTTTAAAGGCCATCTCCGAAGAATCCACCGTATGATAAGATCCATCATAAAGATTGACCTTGACGTCAACCACCGGATAACCGGCCAGAACACCACCCTGAAGCGTTTCCGTCGTCCCCTTTTCTACTGCTGGAATATATTGGCGTGGCACGCTGCCGCCAAAAATAGTTTCCGTAAATTCATTCCCCGAACCTGCCGGCAAAGGCTCGATTTCAAGCCATACATGACCGTACTGCCCGTGGCCGCCGCTTTGTTTTTTGTGCTTACCTTCAACCTTTACCGGCTTGCGGATCGTTTCCCGATAAGCAACGGCTGGCTGTGTAAGCAGCGCCTCCACGCCAAATTTACGCTGCATCTTCTCCAGTGCAATATCAAGGTGAACCTCACCAATGCCACTGATCAGTAACTCTTTTGTTTCCCGGTCCTTGACTACCCGCAGCGTTGGGTCCTCTTCCTGCTGCTTACTGAGTGCCACCCCGATTTTATCCTCATCATCTTTTTGTTTGGCCTTGATGGCCATCGTCATCATCGATTCAGGATAATCGATTTTCTCATAGCGAATGGGGGCTAATTTGTCACAAAGCGTATCACCCGTATTAGTCGATGCCAGCTTGGCAGCGACGACAATATCCCCCGCACTGGCGGTGCCGAGTCCGAGCTGTCGCTTGCCCTGTAAAGTGAAAAGGTTGCCAACACGTTCGGATACATCCTTGGCCGAATTATAATACGACGAATCTCCCTTCATGGTCCCGGACAGAATCCGGATAAAGCTGAGTCTGCCAACCATCGGGTCAACCACTGTCTTGAACACTTGAGCCGAAAAAGCATCCTCCGTCCGACGCTCAATATAATCTCCGGTAGCCGGATCAATTCCCAGCGAGGTTTTAAAATATGGCGTCATCAGATATTCGACTGCGGCATTCATCATTTTTTTTACACCTACATTTTGATAGCCGCTGCCGCAAAGCACAGGAAATATCTTTGCCGCCTGAATTCCCTCAATTAAAGCGGCCGCTATTTCGACTTCACCGATTTCCTGGCCTTCAATATATTTTTCCAAAAGTTCATTGTTGTATTCAGCGACCGTTTCGATCAGCTGCTGGCGAGCCAGCTCCACTTCCGGTTCCAAATATTCAGGAATAGCCCCCTCGAGAATTTCTTCCTGCGAAGTAACAATTTTGGTATGCAATTTCAGCAAGTCAGCAACCCCTTGAAAAGCGGCAGCCGTTCCGATCGGCAGTTGAATCGGCACCACCCCGGGGCCAAATTTCACGCGCAGCTCCTCAACGGTACGATTAAAATCAGCATGCTCACGATCCATCTTATTGATGAAAATAGCCCGCGGCAAATTCAGGCTTTCAGCATAATGCCACACTTTTTCCGTTTCCACCTCAATGCCTGACGGCGCGGAAATGACAATAAGGGCATTGTCCGCTGCCTGCAGCGCGCTCTTGACCTCACCGACAAAGTCCGGGTATCCCGGAGTATCTATGAAATTCAGTTTATAGCCCTGCCACTCACAGGCAGCAATTGCACTGCTGAGTGTAAGTCTGCGCTTTGTCTCTTCTGCTTCAAAGTCAAGTACGGACGTCCCTTCGTCCACTTTTCCAAGACGGGTCACAGCGCCGGCATTAAACAAGCATGCTTCCAGCAATGTTGTTTTTCCGGCTTTCCCCTGACCGACAACTGCTATATTGCGTAGATTGGCACTGCTGTATTCTTTCATAGACATAACCTCCCTTAAAATCTTGTTATAATTTTCTTTATTCTCTGAAAATACCTCATATTCCTCTTTCTGTAAAAAAGTTTTCTGACAAAAATGCTGCAGGCAAGCCTGCAGCATTTTTTAATGGATCTTATTCGTTTCTTCCAAACGCATCAGCATAAAACAAAGATCTGACTGCCGGTTTAATACAAGCCGCACATTTTCATCAACTTTGCCAATTTTAGCAAATTCCAAAACGCGCCGTTCAGCCCGCCTAACAGTTGTTCTGGCCATATCAAGGGCAGCGCCGCCCTTCGTATCGCCAGCTACAATAAATTTGTTGATCGGGGGCAGCTGTTCTTCCAGCTGATCAAGCGATGACTCCAGCCAGCTGACATGCTCAGCTGTTATATACGGCGGTGAATCAACACTGGCAAGGTCTGCCATCAGCATCATATTCATTTGCTGTAATTTGATAATTTTTTCTTTTACATCTTCATTTTCACAAAACGCCCGGGCCATTGCCAGCGAAGAATTCACTTCATCAACCGTACCATAGGCTTCAACCCGCAAAGAAGCTTTGTCAACCCGCTGCCCGCTGAGCAGACTTGTCTTGCCTTGATCTCCGGTTTTTGTATAAACACTCATGTAACCGCGCTCCCTTCCTTTGGCTGCCTGTTAACACCTTATTTATAACACAGACAACCCGCTCAAATATATATTTCCGTTTCATTGAAAAATATATGAATCTCCCTGACTGCACTTTCCGGACCATCTGAAGCATGCACCGCATTATGCCGCGTACTTTCGGCAAAATCATGGCGGATGGTTCCCGGAGCGGCTTTTGCCGGATCGGTAACGCCGTTGAGCGCGCGGACCCGTTCAATCGCATCTTCACCACGCAGAACCATCGCAATCAGCGGGCCTGATGTCATAAAACTAGCCAGTCCTTCATAATATTCCCGGCCGATATGTTCGGCATAATGTTTGGCAGCCAATTGCGGTGTCATCTGCAGCAGCTTCATTGCGGATATCTGCAGCCCTGCTGCTTCGTAACGCTTTATGATATCGCCGGTATAATGTTTAGCAAAAGCATCCGGCTTGATTAAAACCAATGTAGACTCTATCACATGGAACAACTCCTATTTTTGCATATACTGCTGTGCAAGCAAATTATAACGGATGGCGGACTGATGTAAGGCTTCAATTTCATCATCGAGCAGCGGGCGAACAATGCGTCCAGGCGAGCCGACAACCAATGAATTCGGCGGTATTTTCTTGTGCTGCGTGACAACTGCACCGGCACCAATAATCGTATTCTCCCCAATTTCACAGTACCCGAGCAAAACTGCCCCCATGCCAATCAAACAGTTGTCGCCAATTTTATTGCAATGGATCACCGCATTATGCCCAATCGTCACATAATCCCCAATAACGGTTGGCTGGTCGCCCATCACATGAACTGTCGAATTATCCTGAATATTCGTGTACTTACCCACCGTAATGCTCTGTATATCACCCCGCAAAACTGTGTTAAACCAAATATTAGCCCCTTCGCCAATTGTCACATTGCCGATAACAGTTGCCGTCGGCGCAACAAATACAGACGGGTCAATGCTCGGCATAACAGATTTATACGGCATAATCACACCTGTCATACAAGTCCCCTCCTTAAATTTATATCTGCGGTCAAACGGCATCGCATTACCTTTATTATACAATATTTCTCCAAAAAAAGTAAGCCGACTCAGCTGCCGGCCACTTTTATATACGCAGCAATCTGCTGCTGACGCAGCCAACGCCCAATTTCAGGTCCTTGCAGGACGGCTGGACAGTCGCCCGCTTTGACAGATTGAATTATCTTTATATAAGTTTCAGCCTCAGCCAGATAAAACGGCAACGATTTATGATCTGCCAGAACAACCGCCTTAAGGCCGGCAATTCCGATCGGATTTTTCGCCGCCTTAAGCAAAAGCTCCACAATCTTACCCGGTTTTTTAAGCCTCGGAGCGCGCATATGTTCACCAATAATAAACTCTGCCGCTTGCAGCCAGCGGCGAGGGAAGGTCATCCGCCTCGACCAACTCGCCAGAGCTGTAAGTCCGCCGTGTTCATGCCCATAGTGATGTGGCAATAGATGCTTTGATGTCAGCCCCTTGCCAAGATCATGAACCAAGGCGGTAAAGCGCACCAGCGGGTCCTCCGTCATGGTCGCAGTTTGCTCGAGCACCTGCAGGGTATGAACAAAGGCATCTCCTTCCGGATGAAATTCCTCCGGCTGACTTTGGCCTCGTAAAGCATGAAGTTCAGGAAAGACACCTGCAAGCAGCGCGGCTTTCTCCAACATGATAAAAAACAACGCTGGCCGGGGGGCGCCAAGCGCCCGCACAAACTCCTGAAACACTCTTTCCGTTGGCTCAGACAACAGTTCCACAGCACAAAATTTCATCTGCTCCAGGGTCTGAACGTCAATTACAAAATCAAGCTCAGCGGCCTGCCTGGCAGCTCGCAGCGCCCGCACCGGGTCCTCACAAAAGTGAGGTGACGTGGCGCGAATAAGTCTCCGCTCCACATCCATTTGTCCGCCATAGGGATCAATCAGCTGTTCCTCTGGCAGTTCAAAGGCCATGCTGTTCATCGTCGTATCACGCCGGTAAAGATCTTCCTCAATTGTAACCCTTTCATCATAACTCACAGCAAAGCCGCGATACCCCGCACCTGTTTTTCGTTCTGTTCGGGCAAAGGCAATCTCACAATCCTGCCCACCAATAGCAAGCAAATATACCGGGAACGATTTCCCTACTTTCGCCGCCTCAGGAAAAACCTGGCAAAAAATGCCTTCTGCCAAGCCGCTGATCACGTAATCCTTGTCTTTTGGTACGGCGCCCCGCAGTTTATCACGAACCCAGCCGCCAGCTATAAAAACCCGTCCACCACAGCTGCGTACTTTTTCCACAAACTCTTGCTCCTGCAAAAAAAACACCTCATCCAGTCAAAAAATAAAGAAAGCATGCCAGCTAATCGCCGCACGCCTCCTCAAAATTCAAAGGACTTGCGCCCCTTGCGAATCAATATTCAGCACCAAATATCTGGATTTCACCTGTTCCTTGGCAAAGGCTGCCGTCATGGCCTCCCCAATCTGATCCGCATTTTTAGTGGCAAATGCAATCAGGCAGGGACCTGCGCCACTGAGAGCCGCTCCCAGTGCACCCGCTGCACGAGCCGCCTTAAATACCTCATACATCCCCGGAATCAGGGCGGCGCGATAAGGCTGATGAAGCGCATCGTCAAAGGCTTGACGCAAAAGACGCGTCTCCCCGCGGCAGAGCGCGGCTACGAGCAGCGAGGACCGACTGACATTAAATACAGCATCATGAAACGGCACCGTCTGCGGCAGTACACTCCTGGCTGAACGAGTCGACAAGGAAAACTCCGGCACGGCGACAATAAGTTTAAGCGGGATCTCGGGGATAAAGGACAAGCAGGCCGGCTGTCCGTCTTCCTGTACCACACTGATCGTGACCCCGCCAAAAATAGCCGGAGCAACATTGTCCGGATGCCCCTCGATTTCAGTGGCCATCGCCAGCAATTCATCATTGTTAAAGCGCCCACCGATCGCCTCATTGGCAGCCTTGAGCCCAGCGACAATCGCCGCGGCACTGCTGCCAAGTCCGCGTGACAACGGCACATTGTTTTGCATCTTTATATGCGCCCCCTGGCAGTTGATTCGGGCCTTGCGCAGCAAATGCTGTACGGAACGCCAGACAATGTTGCGCGAATCGCCAGGGATATTTGCCGCCCCTTCGCCAGCAACCGTGATCACCAGCTCACCCTCCGGCTTAAGAGTAAGCTCCAGTTCATTATATATATTACAGGCAATGCCAATGGCATCAAAACCAGGTCCACAATTCGCCGTGGTCCCAGGCACCCGCACTCTCACCATTTTTTCTTCTACCATTTGTTTAACAAGCCTCCTGCGGATTTTCAACGCGAATCATATTACGGATTTCATTGACAACTGGCAATCCCCGCAGAACTTCGGCCGCCTTCCTGATCTTTTTTTCCTCGACGCAATGCGTAATTGCGACAATCTCCGCCCGCTTATTAACTTTGCGCGTCTGAATAACCGAATTGAGGCTGACCCCCTCCGCACCGAAAGCAGTAGCAATCGCTCCAAGAACACCTGGTTCATCTTCCACCAGCAGGCGGACATAATAGGAGGATTCCGTTGCTTCCACGGGACAGAAATTTTTATGTTCATAACAGGTGCAACGCACGCGGCTGAAAGACTCATCAACAATATCTCGTGCCACCGCAATCACATCCGCCAAAACAGCTGAAGCGGTCGGCAAGGCACCGGCACCCCGGCCATAGAACATGGCTTCACCAATTGCATTTCCCTTGACAAAAATTGCATTGAACACATCGTTTACCGCGGCCAATGGATGACTTTGTGGCAAAAAGGCCGGATGCACCCGGACATCTACCCCTTTGTCCGGAGAATCCTTCGCGATTGCCAGCAATTTAACGACATAACCAAGTTCTTTGGCATACTCGATATCAGCCGGTGTAATCCGGGTGATCCCCTCAACATAGACATCATTGAGACCCACCCTCGTATTAAAGGCAATGGAAGAAAGGATCGCTGCCTTGCGGGCGGCATCGAGCCCACCAACATCGGCGGTAGGATCAGACTCCGCATAACCTTTTGCCTGTGCCTCGGCCAGCACCGTATCATAATCAAGGCCCTCTTGGGTCATTTTAGTCAGCATGTAATTTGTCGTTCCATTCACAATGCCGATAACCTCTGTAATCCGGTTGGCCGTCAGACACTGTTTAAGCGGGGTAATGATCGGAATTCCCCCGCCAACACTCGCTTCAAACATGAAATCCACATTGCTCTCTTCGGCTGCCGCAAACATGTCCTTGCCAAACTCAGCTACGACATCCTTATTGGCAGTCACCACATGCTTGCCGGCGGCAATTGCCTGCAGCATGTATTCGCGCGACGGGTGAATCCCCCCCATCAGCTCAATGACAATGTCAATTTCTTCATCATTTAAAATATCTTCAATTTTATCGGTTACGGTAAAGGTTCCATTAAAGCTGCGCTTTTTATTTATATCCCGCACCAATACCGATTTGACCCGGATTGGCAGCCCCACCTTTTGTTTGATCTCATGCGCATTCTCAGCCAGTACCTGCATAACACCTGTCCCGACCGTGCCAAATCCCAATAATCCTACGTTGATACTGTCCTTCATCCGCTGTTGCTCCTCTCCGGTTCCCGCTTAAGCTTGCCCCATTACTTCCAGTCGTTTTACTCCGTCTACCATTCTCAGCTTGTCCAGCAAGGCTTCCAGATCGACAACCAAATCGGCAGTTTCTATTGAAACCGTTGCATTGGCTACTCCCTGCAGTGGAATCCCCTGGTTAATCGTCAACACGCTGCCGGAATCCGCCGATATGGTATTGAGTACACTCGACAATACCCCCTGCTTATGCTCAAGCAAAAACGTCAAGGTTACAATTTTATTCTGACTGGCTTCATAAAAAGGAAACACGTAGTCTTTGTATTTGTAATACGCGCTGCGGCTCAATTCCATTTTCTCCACCGCTTCATTGATTGTTCTTGCTTCCCCGCGTTTGAGCATTTCCTTCACGCGGATCGTCTTTTTTATAGCCTCTGGCAGGATCTCTTCTTTTACTAAAAAAAACCCCGATTTCTCTTTACTCATCATCAAACCTCCGTACTCTTGTAATGGATATAATTCTATGCATAGTAGACATTATATCATCATTCTTTTACACTTGACAATAGCTGATGAAATAAAAATGGCTCTTTATCCCATACTGACTATCCCAAAAACATTTCTCCCCATAAAAAGCCGTTCTGTCTGCCTGTATTCGCCAGGCTTGCCAGAACGGCTTAAAAAAACTATTGAATTTTAAGAACGCTGTTTCGCCTTAATCTTTGTTTCCGTACCCTCAAGCAGACGCCCGATATTTGTCTTATGACGGTAAATGACAAAGATCGCCGCCAGCAGGCTGAAAAAAATATATTCTCCCGGCTGCTGCCAAAAGACCGCAGCCAAAGGCACACAGGCTGCCGCAACAATCGATCCGAGTGAAACATAACGGCTAACTCGCACAATAACAAACCAGACAGCAAATACAACAGCGGTAACCTGAGGCATCAACACAGCAATAACACCCAGGCCCGTTGCCACACCCTTGCCTCCCTGCAGCTTTAAAAACAGTGACCAGGAATGCCCAACAATCGCAAAAATACCGCCCAAAACCATAGCTGCTGGCGAACCTGCCAGCCAGGCTCCGATCCAGACACCCGCTGCTCCTTTAAAAAAGTCACAGGCAAAGATCAGCAGCCCGGCTGGCCTGCCTATCGTACGCCAGGCATTGGTTGCCCCGATGTTACGGCTGCCATGCTCGCGCAGATCTACCTGCCACAGAAGTCGTCCCAGAATCAGTCCAGACGGAACCGACCCCAGCACATAACTCAAAATGCAGATAAGCACTAACTCCATATCAATCGTCCTCCGATTTGCGGCCCCTGACAATCAGTTTAAGCGGCGTACCTTCAAAACCGAAACTTTCACGCAGCTTGTTTTCCAGGAAGCGGAGATAGGAAAAATGCATAATCTCAGGATCATTGACGAAAATAATAAATTTCGGCGGTTTGATGTCCGCCTGGGTCATAAATAAAATCTTAAGCCGCTTGCCGCGATGAGATGGCGGCGGATTAACGGCTACCGCATCCATCAGCAGTTCATTAAGGACGCTCGTCTGAATCCGCATTGCCTGCTGATCGGCTACATATTTAACCAAGTCGGTTATTCTCTGCACCCTCTGTTTGGTCAGAGCGGAGGTGTAGAGCACTGGCGCATATTGCAAAAAGCCAAGCTCATCACGAAGGTCCTCGGTAAAGCGCAGCGATGTCTTATCATCTTTTTCAATCAAATCCCATTTATTGACGATAAGGACAACGCCTTTGCCAGAATCATGGGCATAACCGGCAATTTTTTTATCCTGTTCGGTAACACCTTCCACGGCATCAATCACCATAAGTACGACATCTGCCCGGTCAATGGCACGTAAAGCACGCATAACACTGTAGCGTTCCACCGGAATATCGATTTTCCCCTTACGGCGCATCCCGGCAGTGTCAATCAACGTAAACTTTGTTCCATCTTTGACAAAATGCGTATTGATCGCATCGCGCGTCGTTCCCGCTACATCACTGACAATCACCCGTTCCTGGCCTAGCAAGGCATTGACCAATGACGATTTGCCGACATTTGGCCGGCCGATAACCGCAATGCTGATCTCATCCTGTTCCTTATCCTCAACAATATCTTCAGGAAAAGATTCTACAATACGGTCGAGCAGATCACCAAGATTTAACGAATTCGCCGCCGAAATCGCTACCGGATCACCAAGTCCTAAATTATAAAATTCATATACATCCATTTCACTCTTGGGACTGTCAACCTTATTGACTGCCAAAATCACCGGTTTGCGCGTTGAACGCAGAATATGTGCCACAGCCTCATCAGCACTGGTCACCCCTGTCCGTCCGTCAACGACAAAAAGGATGACATCTGCCTCATCAATCGCCAGCTTTGCCTGGTAACGCATGGATGTCAACATATGATCTGTTGATTCAAGTTCAATCCCGCCGGTATCAATCATTGTGAATTCATGACGCAGCCACTCCGCATCCATATAAATACGGTCGCGCGTCACCCCTGGAAAATCTTCGACAATCGAAACGCGTTTTTTCCCAATCTGGTTAAACAACGTCGACTTGCCAACATTAGGACGACCTACAATCGCCACTATCGGTTTACTCATTCTATCACCCTTCAATCTATAAAGTATTTATTCTTCTTTTGCTGCCAGCTTTGTGTAACCGGCATTGCTCTGCCAGGTATAGGCAGCTTTTTCACGCACCGGCAGCTGCTGGCCAAACCAGTCCGTCAACAACCGGTAAAGGGAACTGCCATCAGCGGCAACTTTTATCTCAGCTCCCACCTGCTGCTGGAGATCACTTAACAAATAATCATCAAGAAAAACGTCTTCGCCATCGCGCAGAGTACTGGCCGGCAAAATGATACCGGAACGAGGCCCCTTATTCTCCTGCAGTGCTTTTAAAATATCCCTACCGGTCAAAAGACCGCTGACCGTTATCGCCTGCCCAAAAAAATCATTTTCAACCGGCACTACCCGAACCTGCAGATTTTCAACGGCAAGTTCTATAATGAGTTTTTCCAGTACAGCCGCAATGGATTTCCCACATATGATATCTAAGTATATCGGTTCAGCGTACGGATTGCAAATATCCTCGCGAGCACTATACCATTCCGTGATGAAATTGCGGGTCAGGCCAATGCCGTTATCAAGCTGTGGAAAGCCATCATAAGCCTCAACCGCCGGCAATTCACGACCAGCCAGAAAATAAAATTCATCGCCAAGATAAACAAACGCCGTTCCATCCTGTTCCCTGTTTTTCTGCTGCCACTTTTCGACCTGGTCAATCACCCGACCGGCGCCTTCGCGATCGAACATCGTCAGTGGCTGACAGTTTTCCCGGTATCTGGTAAGCCCCACCGGCACAATGGCCAGCGTCTGCGCCTGCGGGCGCAGGGCCATCAAATCCGCAATCGTCCGGTCAAGCTCTGCCCCGTCATTGTAACCGGGACAAAGGACAATCTGCGTATGGTATTCAATATCACAATCGCCAAGCTGCTGCAACTGCGGCAAAATATCAGCGGCCCGCTTATTGTTTAGCATCTTTGCCCGCAAATCCCCATTGGTCGTGTGGACGGAAACAAACAGCGGTGACAAATGCAGCCGCTTGATGCGGTCAAAATCGCGCGGTCCCATATTCGTCATGGTAACGAAGTTCCCGTAAAGAAATGACATCCGGTAGTCATCATCCTTAACGGACAGACTGGCCCGCATACCCGGCGCAATCTGGTCTACAAAACAGAAATAACACCGATTGGCACAATTACGAATCCCGTCAAACGCCGCTGATTCAAATTCCACCCCGAGTTCTTCATCATATTCTTTGTCAAATTCAATCAATTCCTGTTCACCGGAACTCTTTTCAATGAGCAGTTCAATTTCTTCCTCGGCGAAAGCAAAGCTGAGATCGATAATATCGCGCAGATTTTGCCCGTTCACGGTTAGAATCCGATCGCCCGCCTCCAAGCCAATTTCCTCAGCCAGACTGCCCGCTTGCACACTTACAATTTTGCCTGCATATTGTGACATACATTCACCTCATTTTCTCCTAAAATTATATTCCCACCTGACATCAGAAAGGAGTGATGTAAAAAACCATCACTCCTTTAAGCACAGCTTATACAAATTCCTATTAGGTTCTTTATTCTTACTGCAGTTTCTGCAAAATATCACCGAGTTCATCGCCAAGTGTAGCCGGCTTAACTTCCTGTCCAGCCATATATTCCTTATACTCAGCTGTTTCTGCGTCTTCCTGGGCCTTCGTAAGGCTCAGCGCAATGCGTTTAGCCTTGCGGTCAAGCTGAAGAATTTTGACCTTCACCTGATCACCAACATGGACCACTTCTTCTGCCTTGGCAATCCTCTTGTCAGCCAGTTCGCCCAGATGAATCAGTCCTTCAAACTGAGGTTCAAGCTCCATAAAAGCGCCAAAATCAGTCAACTTCGTAATTTTTCCGGTTACACAGCTGCCTTCACGGTAATGATCAGCCTTATCAAGCCAAGGATCGCGAACGGCGCCTTTGACACTCAAAGAAATCCGTTTTGCCTCGGGATCAAAGCTTTTAACCACAACATCAACTTCATCACCGACCTGCAAAACATCCGACGGATGCTTCACGCGCTGCCAGGAAAGATCCGAAATATGGGCCAGACCGTCCATGCCCCCGATGTCAATAAAGGCCCCGTAATCGACAAGGCGTTTTACGGTTCCGCGGCGAATCTGATCAACCGCCAGACCAGAAAAAATTTCTTCCTGCTGTTTTGCTCTGGCAGTTTCCAGCAATGTACGGCGCGAAAGGACAAACCGTTGTTTCTTCACGTCGAGTTCAATCGGCATTGCCTCGAGCGTCTGGCCGACATAGACCGACAAATCCTTAACAAAATGCAGTTCAAGCTGTGAGGCGGGAATAAAGCCCCTTACTCCGCATACATCAGCGACCAATCCGCCTTTAACAGCTTCCGTAATGCGAGCGGAAACCGGCTGATGGCGCTCAAAAATGGCAGAAATCTCATTCCAGGCTGCCATGCGTTCCGCTTTCACCTTCGACAAAACAATACCATTTTCACCGCCGCGTGAGACAACAAATACCTTGATTTCATCACCGGTTTTTACAACATCCTTAGCCGATTCCGGCAAAGGGTAGGCAAGCTCCGCTCTAGGGATAGCAACCTCCGCTTTATAACCTATATCGACAAAAGCTTCCTCGCGCGTAACCAGCACGACGACACCCGTGATAATTTCATGTTCCCTGATTTCAGTTCTTGCTTCTTCCTGTAACAAACTTTCCATATCCTGCACTTTTTTATATACCTCCTCGATAATCCAGTCCGGAGTGGAAGCCCCGGCTGTAATTCCCACTGTTTTTATGCCAAAAAACCAGGCTGGCTGAAGTTCGGCTGCCGTCTCAATATGTTCGGTCGGACAAACCTCCGTACAAAGCTGTGCCAGCCGCGTCGTATTTGCACTGTTTTTACCGCCAATAACCAGCATCTTGTCCACCTGCCGGGCTGCTGCCAAGGCGGCTTCCTGCCGCTGGTCCGTTGCCGTGCAGATCGTCCGGGCTATTTTGATATCATTGGCCCGGTCAAGCAGTGCCGCCACAATCAGGCGGAATTTCTCCCCGGAAAATGTTGTCTGAGCCACAATGCCAAGCTTGCCGCAAGCTTTTACCTGTGAGGTTTCTTCCACACTCTCAAGGACCATCGCCGTCGATCCGGACCACTCAAGAATACTCTTGACTTCCGGATGACATTTTTCACCGACAATTACGACATCATACCCCTCGGCCGCAAGGTCATGCGCCGCCATCTGGGCTTTTTTCACATGCGGACAGGTGGCATCGACAACTTCAAGTCCGGCTGCAGCGGCCGCTTCATATACCTGCGGACCGACCCCGTGCGACCGGATAATAACCGTACCATCCTTCATTTCACTAAGGTCATCCACCATACTCACGCCCTCGGCTGCAAGCTTGGCGACCATCTGCGGATTATGAATAATCGGGCCGAGCGTACAGGTGCGCACACTCGGGGACGCACTGTCGCGGGCAAGTTTAATGGCCCTTTTCACGCCATAGCAGAACCCAAGGTTCTGCGCTAAAATCACATTCATCTTTATCACCATCAAATCGTGCCGATCAAAACGGCATAATACAAGATCAATTATAACATAAAATCAAATGGCTTTCCTGTTTAATTTTATCATTTCACCAATCTGATTCATTATTTCCTGGGAAAAGTCCTGCAGGGCTTCCTTGTCCCGCGCATCACCAGAAAAGATCATCGGTTTTCCATAAACAACCTGCAACTTGGGAAATAAATTCCCCCGGCTCAAGACCTGATCGGTGCCAATAATTGCCGTCGGGACTACTGGCACGCCGGCCTTGGCCGCAATCAGGGCAATTCCCGCTTCCGGCTTATGAATTCTGCCATCTTTGCTGCGGGTTCCTTCAGGAAACAAGCCTAAACACTTGCCTTCCTGTAATAGCTGCAGCGCCGCCTTAATCGCTCCGCGGTCAGCTGCGCCACGCTTCACGGGAAACGCATGCAGCTGTCGAATCGCCGGCCCAAACACGGGAATATCAAACAGTTCCTGTTTGGCCATGTAGCTGATCGGACGCGGAGAAAACGTCCCGGCGAGCGGTGGATCAAGATTACTCAGATGATTCGCCGCCATAATGACACCGCCCTTTAGCGGCATATTTTCCGTTCCTCTGACCTCACAGCGGAACACAAGTTTAAAGAACGCTGTAAAAGACAGCCGCAATATTCCATATAGCATAATGTATCACCTGCACGCATTCAAAATAGAGTTTACAACCTGATCAATCGTCATCCCTGTCGTGTCGAGCAGCTGGGCTTCCGGAGCCTGTACCAGCGGGGAAATAGCACGTTCACTGTCGGCTTTATCACGAGCGGCAATCTCCTCTTGCAATTGTTCGAGGTCAATGTCATAGCCCTTAGCCTGCAATTCTTTCCAGCGTCTTTGTGCCCGCTCTTCAATCGAGGCCGTCAGAAAAATCTTCACGTCAGCATCCGGCAGGACATTGGTGGCGATATCACGCCCGTCCATCACAACGGCACCGCGTTTGGCCATGATACGCTGTAAATCAACCATCTTTTCCCTTACCGGACCAAGGCTGGCTACCTGAGAAACAATAGCGGTAACTTCCGGTGTCCGGATTGCCTCCGTTACATCTTCACCGTCAACGGTGACTGTCGTCCGCCCGGCTTCGTAGTGCAAGGCAACCTCAATGTCCTTGACGGCTGCAACAATCCGCTCAGCTGTAACCGCAGCTGGCTGTTGAAGCACTTTCCAGGCAACTGCCCGGTACATTGCTCCCGTGTCAATATACGTATACCCCAGCTTTTTCGCCGCCAACTGGGCAACTGTACTTTTGCCGGCCCCCGCCGGCCCATCTATTGCTATTACTAAATTTCCCATTCTCTTTGCTCCGTTCTATTTCGCCAGGTTGGCTAAGGTTTCATAAAAATCAGGATAGGATATCTTCACACAGTCGGCTTCCTCAATTGTCAGCCCTCTGCCAGCTGCTCCCGCAACAGCCAGAGCCATGGCAATCCGATGATCATGATAGGAAAAGCATTTTGCCGGGGTAAATTCTTTTTGTCCGCCACGAATAATCAGTCCGTCCTCGGTTCCATCAATACAGGAACAAAGCTTATTGAACTGATCTGTGATCGCCTGCAACCGGTCGGTTTCTTTGACCCGCAGCTCGCCAGCTCCGGTAATAACCGTATCGCCTTCGGCAAACATCGCTGCAACGGTCAGTACCGGTATTTCATCAATCAACCGCGGCATAATAGCAGCCCCGAAGGAGGTTCCGTGAAGTTTTGCCGAGCGAACTCTGATATCAGCAACCGGTTCACTGCCGCTGAGGCGTTCATTTTCAAGCGTTATATCGGCTCCCATCGACTGCAGGACATCGAGAATTCCCGTTCTTGTCGGATTAACTCCCACATTGCGCAGGATAAGCTCACTGCCGGGAATAATGGATGCCGCAACCAGCCAGAATGCCGCCGAGCTTATATCCCCCGGGACTTCAATAGTTTCCGGTGACACAAAGTTCTTAACCCGGCTGATCGTGATGCTTGTCCCTTCTTTTTTCAGTTTTACTCCGAAAGTTTCGAGCATCCGTTCCGTATGGTCACGCGAAGTATACGGCTCAGTAACCGTGGTCTCACCATCGGCGTACATGCCGGCAAGCAAGACAGCCGACTTGACCTGGGCACTGGCCATCGGCATCTGGTACGAAATCCCCTGAAGCCCCCGTTCTGAGGGAACAATGGTAATCGGCAGCAGCGTATTTCCTTTGCGTCCGACAATTTTCGCGCCCATCTGCCCCAGTGGTTTGATCACCCGGGCCATGGGGCGCTGATGTAGTGAGGCATCCCCGGTAAAAGTCGTCAGAAAAGGCTGCGCGGATAAAATCCCCATCATCAGGCGCAGCGTGGTTCCGGAATTGCCAGCATCGACAATCGTACCGGCCTCCTTAAGCCCATGAAGGCCGCGGCCATGGACAATGAGTTCATGAGCTCCCGTCTGCTCAATTTCAACACCCAGAGCGCGCATACAGGCAACTGTAGACAGACAGTCCTGAGCATTTAAAAAATTTGTTATTTTAACTGCCTTATCGCCAAGTCCGGCAAACATCACGCTGCGATGCGATACAGATTTATCGCCGGGAATAAATACTTCGCCCTGCAGTCCGTTCGCTGCCGGTTCAATCACTTTATTTTCACTCATATCATCAGACCTTTCCTGCTATATTTTACCATGTTTTATATAAAGAAGTTCTATTCTGTAATCTTTCCCTGCTAGATAAACTCAATCATTCCAAACCGCATATTGCCCGGCGGCAGCGCCGGTCGAAAATGCCGCCTGCAGATTATAGCCGCCGGTATAGCCATCAATATCAATCACTTCGCCCGCAAAATAGAGCGACTTTACTTGTTTGGATTCCATTGTCTTGGGGTTGATTTCCTTCGTCTCTACACCACCAGCTGTGACAATGGCCTCAGCCAGCGAACGGGCTTTTGTCACCGTCAGCGGCAGATGCTGCAGCAGATCGACCAGACGCAATCGTTCTTCCTTCGTCACCTGATGAATTTCCTTTTCGCCATCCAGATAAGCCAGATCCATTACCGGCTGAATCAACTTGCCCGGTAAAAGCTCATGCAGAGAATTTTTTAACTGCTTGCGGATAAATTTTGCAAAATCACGCTGCAAACGCCGGTCCAAAACCTCGGGTGTCAAAGCAGGTTTCAGGTTAATAACAAGCTCCACAAACTGACCTTTGCGCAGCGCATCCACTGCTACCCGGCTCAGCGACAAAATAATCGGTCCGGTCACACCAAAATGAGCAAACATCATTTCACCGAATTCCTCGCCAATCTTCTGTCCGTCTGCCAGCGCCGTCACCTTGACATTGCGCAGTGACAGCCCCTGGGTTTCCTTAATCCAGTCCTCTTCAACTTCGAGGGGCACCAGCGAAGGTCGCAGTTCAACGATAGAATGCCCGGCCGCCTCGGCTAGCCGGCTGCCATCCCCATTGGAACCAGTTGCCGGATAGGAGGCTCCTCCCGCCGCTACAATCACAGCATCCGCCGGATACACGGCTCCCGATACCGTCTTTACTCCGACCGCCCGGCCATTTTCAATCAGTATTTCACGAACAGGCATATCCGTTTCAATTTTCACCCCTAAACGGTGCAGGGCACGCAGCATCGCACCAACAACATCAGCCGCCTTATCGCTTTCAGGGAACACCCGGCCGCCACGTTCGACTTTTGTCACCAGCCCCAAATCATTAAAAAACCGTATAACGGCGTCATTATCAAAAGCCCGCAAGCTGCTGTTTAAAAAAGGGCCATTGCCGGTCATATTTTTTATGATTTCCTGTACGCTGGCCGTATTTGTCAGATTACAACGGCCTTTACCGGTAATCAGCATTTTCTTGCCAACGCGCTTCATTTTTTCGAGCAAAGTAACCTCAGCGCCGTTTTCTGCTGCCGTTATCGCCGCCATCATTCCAGCAGCCCCAGCCCCAATCACAATAACTTTTTTCATCTTTTCCGTCTCCTATTCCAGCGACCGCAACATTTCAATTTCCCGCGCTGTAAGTTCACGGTATTGCCCGCGCCGCAGTCCGGAAAGCGTAAGTCCGGCAAACTCAATCCGCTTTAAGCCTTTTACATCGTGTCCGATTGCGGCAAACATCCGTCGCACCTGCCGGTTACGCCCTTCATGGATCGTTACCTCGAGCGTGGTCTGATCGCGTAGTGGATCATAGCCGATAACATACACTTTAGCCGGAGCCGTGACACCATCATCAAGCTTGATTCCCGCCCGCAATTTGTCGAGCTTTTCTTCCTCCGGGCGCCGGTCAATCTTGGCCACATACGTCTTATAAATCTCATATTTGGGATGCAAGAGCTGGTTCATTAATGCACCGTCGTTTGTCAAAACCAGCAACCCTTCGGTGTTATTGTCAAGCCGGCCGACCGGATAGACACGCTCTTTTATGTCCGACAGCAGATCAATTACGGTCTTGCGCCCGCGATCATCCTTTACCGTCGACAGATATCCTTTCGGCTTGTTTAAAAGATAGTATACCATTTTTTCTACACTTTTTACCGGTTTACCGTCAACGCTGACCTTGTCCTTTAACGGATCAATTTTCACACCCAATTCCGTGACAACTTTGCCATTCACCTTGACCTGGCCTTCCTGAATCATTTTTTCTGCTGCCCGGCGTGAGGCAATCCCCGCCTGGCTGATAAATTTCTGTAAACGTTCCAATATATTCTCCTATTCTACAAAAGCGGAGCTGCTTTCAACAGCTCCGCTACATTTTATGCCAATGTGCTTTTGAGATAATTCATAGTAAAAAACAATTTTTGTCGCAAGAGCGAAAAAAATGATTTTTTATCAATGGATTCAGCGGCTACCAGATTGGCCGCAGCAACTTCCCTGTCTTCATACATGATCTTTACCCGTCCGACAGGATCGCCTTGATGGATGCTCGCGCTGACCTGATTAGGGACCTCTACGATCGTCTTGAACTTCGACCGTTCGCCATCAACGACTGGAATCCGGATCGGCGCATCCGCCTTAAGGTCCAAGGACGACTTTTTCCCCGACACGACCTCAACCGTCTTCACGACTTCCCCTTTCTTCAGTACATCGACCGGCTGCACCTGGGGAAAACCATAATCGAGCAGGGCAATGGAATCATTCCACATGAATTCACTGTCAAGAACAACGCTGACCAGCTGCACGCCATTGCGGTTGGCAGCTGACACAAGGCATCGTCCCGCCGCATCCGTATAGCCTGTTTTGACGCCATTACCACCATCATACAGCCATAACATGCGGTTTTCATTAAACAGTTCCCGATTGTAGTTTTTCGCCGCCCATGGCACCTGTTTTTCTTTCGTGCTTACGATCTGGCGAAACATCGGATTCTTGTAACCATAAGCAGCAATCAGTGCCAGATCACGGGCTGTGGTATAGTGATTCGGATCCGGCAATCCGCTTGAATTGACAAATGATGTGTGCACCGCCCCGATCTCATGGGCCTTGGCGGTCATCATCTTGGCAAAAGCATCAACGGAACCGGCAATATGCTCGGCAACCGCAACGGTTGCATCATTGCCGGAAACGAGCATCATTCCATAGAGAAGATCCGACAGTTTCATCCGTTCCCCGGGCTCAAGCCACAGGGAAGAACCTTCGGTCTGCGCGGCATTTGCGCTGACGGTCACCATATCATCAAGATTACCATTTTCAAGGGCCACCAGCAATGTCATGATCTTCGTCGTACTGGCCGGATAGCGCAAACTGTCGACATCCTTCTGATAAAGGATCTTACCGGTCGATGCCTCCATCACGATAGCCGATTTTGCCGTCAGGTCAGGAACCAGCCCGGCGGCAGCTACTGGCGCAGCAAAAGAAACCACTGCCATGCAGCCTATAATAAAAGAAAAAAACCTCTTCAAAACCTTCCACCCCTTCACGGAATACCTTTAATATTATAGACATCGCGTCTGTTTTCCGTCAAGGATTTTTTTGTTCATCGCCGTACACCTGATCAGGCAATGCCGGCAAATCTTCGAGTCCCCCAAGGCCAAAACACTTGAGAAACTCTTCTGTCGTCCCATAGAGAATGGGACGGCCGATGACCTTTTTGCGACCAACTTCTTTGATCAGCGCCCGGTCCTGTAATTTAAGCAGTACACGGTCTACCCGGACACCGCGAATATCTTCTATTTCCTGTTTCGTTATCGGCTGCTTAAAGGCTATGATCGACAAGGTCTCCATCGCCGGAGCCGATAATTTTTTATCCATGACCTGCGTCATTTTTTCCATAAGTCCGGCAAATTCAGGTTTTGTTCCCAGCTGATATCCCCCGGCAACTTTGATAATCGTCAGTCCGCGTCCGGCCTGGGCCATGTCAGCTTGCAGCTCGGCAATCAGATCTTCAACATTTATCCGGTCAATCTGCAAAATATCTGCCAGCTGTCCTGCGGGGACCGGATCCCCGCTGACAAAAAGCAAGGCCTCCAGCGGACCTTTTAAATCTGCATAAAACATTATACCTCACCTGTCCTTGCCTTGATGTAAATCTCCGCAAACGACTGCGGCTGGCGAATGGCAATCCGCTTGACTTTGATCAGTTCAAGCAGGGCCAAAAAGGTGGTAATCACCTCTGACTTCGAACCACTATGGGTAAAAGCATCGGTAAAGCGGATCTCGCCGCCATGTTTCCCCAGCATGGCTAAAATATCCACCATCTTATCCTGCACGCTGAAAGCTTCACGCCTGACGAGACTGATCTGCGGAACCTCATTGGCCTCCAGCACCGTCAAAAAGGCTTCCCAGAGCAGACTGACCTCCATGTTTTCCGGCGGCAGATAGTGCGCTGGCAAATCTGCTGGCGGACGGAAGAACATTTTCTCTTGTTCCTGGGCCAGCTGATCCAAAATATCGCTGACTTCTTTGAAGCGGCGATACTCGAGCAGCCGGTCGACCAATTCCTGCCGTGGATCCTCTTCCTCTTCTTCCGCCTCGACTTTTTTGACCTTCGGCAGCAAGATACGGGATTTTATCTGCAGCAATGTCGCAGCCATCACCAGAAACTCACTGGCCACCTCAATGTTAAACTCCTTAAACTTTGCCAGATACTCCATATACTGCTCGGTCAGTGTGGCAATCGGAATATCATAGATATCAATTTTATTGCGCTCAATCAGATGCATTAAAAGATCCATGGGGCCTTCAAATGCCTCCAGCCGTATCGTATAATCCTGCATGACTTACAGGTGCATGGCGGCCCGGACTTCTTCCATGGTGCCGGCAGCGACTGTACGGGCCCGCTTGGCGCCTTCCGCAAGAATTTCTTTGATGAGCTCCGGTTTATTTTCATATTCAGCCCGGCGTACATGCATAGTGGACATCAGATCCACCATTTTTTCTGCCAGACGTTTTTTACAGGCCACACAGCCAATGCAGCCTTCGCGGCAGGAGCTTTCAATTTCCGCGACTTCTTCTTTATTGAAGAGCTGCTGAAACTTAAAGGCCGTGCAGACATCAGGATTGCCCTTATCCGTCTTTTTGATGCGCTGCGGATCGGTCACAATCATGCGCACGCGCTCACGGATTTCATCCGGACTTGAAGCAAACGGAATGGTATTGCCATAGGATTTGCTCATCTTACGGCCGTCAATTCCCGGCAATACAGCGGCCCGGCTCATAATCCCCTGCGGCTCAACAAAAATCGGTTCATATAAGTTATTAAAGCGGCGGGCAATTTCACGGGCCAGCTCAAGATGAGGATTCTGATCTTCACCGACAGGAATATACTGTGATTTATAGAGCAGGATATCAGCTGTCATCAATTCCGGATAGCCAAGGAAGCCATATGTATTGATATCCTTGCCCTGATCGCCCAGCTGCTGAATCTTGTCCTTATAGGTTGGAACCCGTTCGAGCCAGGACAGCGGCGTCATCATCGACAGCAGCAGATGCAGCTCGGCATGCTCTTTTACATGCGACTGCACGAAAATAATATTCTTTTCCGGATCCAGGCCGGCTCCGAGCCAGTCGAGAATCATATCGTGGATGTATTCCGGAATTTTGCTGGTATCGGCATAGGCACTGGTCAGTGCGTGCAGATCCGCAATGGAAAAAATACATTCATAATCCTGCTGCAGTTTTACCCAGTTTTCCAGCGCCCCCATGTAATTTCCTAAATGAAACTTGCCCGACGGCTGCATTGCACTAAAAATACGACCCTTATTCAAAGAAATCTCCTCCTAAAATATAAGTGATACAATAATGGACATCATATTGAGTAAAATGGCACGAATCGGAAAAATGATCATGCCGAGAACATTGGTAAACACCAGTACAATCAGAATTAAAAAGCTGTAGCGTTCAATGCCGGCAAGTTTATACGCCCACTCGCCCGGCAGAAAACTCATCAAAACCTTGGAGCCGTCAAGCGGCGGCAGCGGAATCATATTGAACACCGCAAAATTTATGTTGTAGAGCACGATCAGCTTCAAGACATTATAGAGCCACACAGCCTGTCCGCCCACCGCTGCCAGCAGCAGCAGGGCAATAAAGGCGGTCACAAGATTGGCCGCCGGTCCGGCAAGCGATACGTAGAGTTCGCCTTTGCGCCAGTCCTTAAAATTCCGGGCATTGATCATTACCGGTTTCGCCCAGCCAAACTGTGCGAAAAAGAGCATCAGCAATCCGATGGGATCAATATGAGCCACTGGATTGAGCGTGAGCCGTCCGGTCATTCGCGGCGTAAAATCGCCCATGGCCACAGCAACGCGGGCATGCGCATATTCATGTATCGTCATAGCCAGTAGCAAACCAGGAATGGCAAAAATCATATCAGGTCCAAACATAAAAGACCTCCTCTGTTATTAAATATCGGTTTCACCAAAACCGCTGTTTTTTTCAAGCTGCTGCTGGAGCAGTAAAATCGCCGTCACCGACTTGGCATCGTAGATCGTGCCGTCAGCAATCATAGCCAGAGCTTGCTTAAACGGCACCGCGGTCATATGGATGAATTCATCCTCATCCGGGCACTGCTCACCGGCCGTCAGGTTTCTCGCCGCATACAGGTGAATGCGTTCATTGGAAAAGCCGACGGTAGTGGCAATCGTTGCCAGCTTCACCATGTGTTCTGCCCGGTAGCCGGTTTCCTCCTTAAGCTCGCGCCGGGCGCAGGCCAGCGGATCTTCTTCCGGATGATCAAGCTTTCCGGCCGGGATTTCAAGGGTAACCTGCTGTATCGGATAACGGTACTGCCGGACCATAATGATATCTCCGTTTTCAAGCACCGGGACCACGGCAGCCGCCCCCTGATGGCGGATCCATTCGCGGACAGCCTGACTGCCGTTGGGGAGCGTTACGACATCCTGATTCACCTGCAGCAGCGTACCGTCAAAAACCCGCTTAGAACTGACCTTGCGTTCAATCAAATCTTCATCCATTTTCGATGCCTCCACTAATTCTCGGCGGACAAAATTGCTGTCCGCTGCCGTTCTTTCTTAATTCTCGCGTTGTCGAGCATTTCCATGGCATTATCAAGTGAAGCTGCCGTGATATCAATCCCCGATGCCATGCGGGCAATTTCATTGAGCTGCTCACTTGTCGACAATCGCTTTACTTCGGTTACTGTCTTATCCCCCCGCACCTGTTTGTCAATATACAAGTGGACATCCGCCATACAGGCGATCTGCGGCAAATGCGTGATGCAGAGAACCTGCTTATGGGCAGCTACCAGGGCGATGCGTTCGGCAACCATCTGGGCCGTTTTGCCGCCAATACCGGTATCAATTTCATCAAAAACCATGACATCAACCGGATCACGGGCGGCGGTAACCGCTTTGACCGCCAGCGCAATCCGTGACAGTTCCCCGCCGGAGGCAACTTTTTGCAGAAGTTTTGCCTCCTCGCCAAGATTGGCCGAAAAGAGCAGAGCGATTTCATCCTGTCCGGCAGCAGAAAACGCCTTGCCGCCCTGCACCACAATTTCAAACCGGGCCTTGGGCATCCCCAGCGAAAGCAGATGTTCCTGGATTGCTGCCGAAAGTTTTAACGCCGCACTGCTTCTCATCGCCGTCAGCTCTTTAGCCGTAAGGGCCAGCGTCTTTTCTGCCGCCGCAATTTTCTGCTGCAGTTCACCCAGCAGCTCGTCATAATTTTCAATATCTGACAGTTCCTGTTTAGCCGCTTCATAATGGGCAAGAACATCGTCGATTGTTGCCCCATATTTCTTGCGCAGTTTGTAAATCTCATCCATGCGCTGCTGCAGCTTGTCGAGCCGCACCGGGTTATAATCAACATCTTCGCCGTAATCGCGCAATTCATAGGAGCACTCCTGCAACTGGCAGCAGGCATCATCGACCATCTTAAGCACACCGTTCAATTTATCGTCATACCGCCCGAGAGCTTCAAGATTCTGCTTGATTTTTGTCAGCGCACTGAGTACACCTTCATTATTTCGACCGCCATTTTCGAGCAACTGGTAGGATTCCTTGACAAAGCCCGATATTTTCTCGGCATTTGACAGGACTTTTATCTCCGTTTCAAGCTTTTCATCCTCACCGGAAGAAAGTTCGGCTGCGGCAATTTCATTTGTCTGCCAGCGGAGCATATCCAGCCGCTGCGCATATTCACGCGAGGCTGTTTTCTTTGCTGCCAACTCCTGCTGCAAATGGCGCCAAGCCTCATATTGCTCGCGATAACGAGCCAACTGCTGCTTGATCGGCGGAAAATACGACTCGAGCAAGGCAAACTGATTTTCACTGGTAAGCAGAGCCTGATTTTCATTTTGTCCATGAATATCGATCAGCAGTGAGCTGAGCTGTTTCAGCAGCTGCAGCGTAACATGACAGCCGTTGATCTGAATGGCATTCCTGCCGGAACGGCTGATTTGCCGACTCACAATCAAAAGCTCGCCTTCATCCAGAATGTCCGCCTGCATTAAAAAATCACGAATCACCGGCTGCCCTGCCGTTTCAAACACAGCTTCAACCCGCAGCCAGTCAGCGCCCGTGCGAATATTCTCCACACTTGCCCGTCGCCCCAGAATAACCCCCAGCGAATCGATCAAAATCGATTTTCCGGCGCCAGTTTCGCCCGTCAATATATTGAGACCCCGGCTGAATTCAATCTGCACATGTTCAAGCAGTGCAAAGTTCCATACACTTAAAGTTTTCAGCATTTTGAACCACCCTCTTTCCTCACGAAAAGTCCTATCAGCTCATCAGTGACTCGAGCTTCTTGATGATCTGCTCCACGGCCTCAATTGGCTTTATGACGACAAGAATATTGTCATCGCCGGCAACCGTACCGATGATTTCCGGCCACTTTGCATAGTCAAGCGTCGAGGCCACCGCGTTGGCAGCTCCCGGCAAAGTCTTGATGACGATAATATTCTCACTGTAATTGATACCGGTTACAGAGTCCTGAAACATGCGTGCCATTCTGTTTTTTGAAAAAACAAGATTCTTTTCCATCGGGTATGCATAGCGGTAGCGGCCATCGCCCGTTGGAATTTTTATCAGCATCATTTCCTTAATATCCCGTGATACCGTCGCCTGGGTAACCTCAATATGCTGCAATCGCAGCGCTTCAGCCAGATCCTCCTGGGTTTCTACCACTGTGTTTTCAATAATTGTTTTGATCTTCGCATGGCGTATCGCCTTCATCGTTTCATCTCCTGACCTTTTCTATAAGATACAGCACCGGCCCGGCACCATCATGATTCAACAGCTGGTAAAGTCCGGCGGTGAATTTTTTCTTTGGCAGCTTGGCCAGCAGCAGCTCGAGCTGCTGCTTTTCTTCTTGTCCAGCCTCATGCCCCGGATAGGCCACGATTGCCAAAACACCATTTACACTCAGCTGCTCGATCATCTGCCGGACAGCGGTCAGCGTTGATTTTGCGTTTGTTGTAACAGCATGATCACCCCCGGGAAGATATCCCAGGTTGAAAATCGCCGCATCCACCGGGTCTGCTACATATTGCGTAAAATTTTCATGCCCGTCGGCAATATAGCAGATTTTGTCACTGTAAGCCGCAGTTTTTCGCTTTGTCTCCGCTAATGCCTGCTCCTGGATGTCAAAGGCATACACCCTTGCCTGCGGCGGTGAACTTTCGGCTAAAAACAAAGTATCGCCGCCATTGCCAGCCGTGGCATCAACGACGACACTTGCTGTTTGGAGTCTTATCCGCAGCAGGGCATGGGCGGCCTCAATGGCACTGGTTGTCAGCTGCATGCTTCATCCCCCCGCCAAAGCTTTGTCCGCACTGTCTTGTAAAAATTCTTGTCATCAAATTTTATGATCTTAGCCACCGATGTCGATTTTCTGACAATGACCTCATCTCCCGGCAGCAGACGGAAGCTCTCCTGTCCGTCGAAGGTCAGCAAAATATCCTGGTGTACTGCGGCAATATGGACTCTGACCTCTTCATCCTCCCCAATGATCATGGGGCGCACATTAAACGTATGCGGACAAATCGGGGTCACGAGCAGCACCTTTAATTTGGGATTGATGATCGGCCCACCAGCGGATAAAGAATACGCCGTCGAACCTGTCGCCGTGGACACGATCAGCCCATCGGCTTTATAGTCTGAAATCCGGCAATCATCTATACTCAGCCCGAGATGCAGCATTCTCGCTACTCCGCCTTTAGCCAGAACAACATCGTTGATCGCACTGCCGACAAAGCGAATATGGCCCTCACTCTTTACCAGCCCCGCCAGCATCAGCCGCTCTTCTATACGATAATCGGCGGCAAGGATTTTCCCCAGGCGGCATTCAATTTCAGCCAGCTCAATATCCGCCAAAAAACCGAAGTTCCCGATATTAATTCCGCAAACTGGTACGCTGTGACGAATCAGACGCCGGCAAACGCCAAGCAGGGTCCCATCCCCGCCAATACTGATCGCCAAATCCAGCTTCATTTCTTCAATATTGGCTGTTCCCAGTTCCTGACAGGAAAAAAACGACGCTTCATCCTGCGGCAAAACGAGCTTGACCTCCTTGCCACGGTAAAAATCAATAACCCGCTGTAGTACTTTATCTGCATCTTCTTTTTCTATATTAGGAAAAACACCGATCGTCAGCATCTATCCATCCCCAAATCCTTATTTATTTATTTATGCAAAGCCGCCTTATCAAGCGAAGCATGCGCTTGTTCGACAACCGCTGCAATCTCAGCTGCCTCGACTGCCATGCCCGCTTCCTGATTGAAATCAAGCCGGACCAGATATTCGATATTCCCCTCCGGCCCCTTGACCGGAGAATATGTCAGATTGCGCGCCATAAACCCAAGGCTGCAGGCAAAATCAACGACCTTTTTAATCACCGCTACATGGATTGCCGGCTCGCGAACAACCCCTTTTTTGCCAACATTTTCCCGTCCGGCCTCAAACTGAGGCTTAATCAGGGCGACAACTTCTCCCGCAGGCTGCAGCAGTTCCTTTACTGCCGGCAGAACCTTATCAAGCGAAATAAACGCCACATCAATTGAGGCAAAATCGAGTTTTTCTCCCAGATCTTCCGCTTTGACATTGCGAATATTGGTACGCTCCATATTGACCACCCGTTCATCCGTCCGCAACGACCAGGCGAGCTGACCATAACCGACATCAATGGCATACACCTTTACCGCGCCGTTTTGCAGGGAGCAGTCCGTAAACCCGCCGGTCGAGGCCCCGATATCCGCCACAATCTTCCCCTGCAACTCAACCCCGAAAGCTTCAATGGCTTTGGCCAGTTTCAGGCCGCCCCGGCTCACATAGCCAATGCTGTCACCAAGCACACGCAGCTCGGCGTCCTCTTTGACCAGAGTCCCGGCTTTATCTATTTTTTGTCCGTCAACCAGCACAAGTCCGGCCATAATTGTCGTCTTGGCCCGTTCCCGGCTGGGAGCAAGATTCTTTTCCACCAGCAATATATCTAATCTCTGTTTTGCCATTTTTCTATCTCTCCTACTGTTTCCCCGAGAAACTTTTGCACGGCAGCAGCCGCCGTTGCCGGTGATAAATTGTACATTTCCTGCAACTGTGAAACCGTGCCCTGCTCGATAAACTGATCCGGTAAGCCAAGCCTCAGCACGGGCGGCTTTGTCAGCCGGGCATCGGTTAAAAACTCCAGTATGGCTGAGCCAAAACCGCCCGCCAGAACATTTTCCTCCATCGTGACAAGCAGCTCCATTTGTCCGGCAAGCTGTCGCAATAAATCTGTATCGAGCGGCTTTACAAAGCGCGCATTGATTACCGTCGCTTCAATACCGGCCTTTGCCAGAATCGCTGCTGCCTGCAGGGCATTATCCACCATATTACCGATGGCCAAAAAGGCGACCTGTCCGCCTTTTCGCAAAACTTCCGCCTTGCCGACCGGCACGGGGATGATTTCATCATCCAGACTGACACCGAGGCCAGAACCACGCGGATAGCGAACGGCAGCCGGTCCCGGCAAAGCAAGCGCTGTAGCCAGCATCCGGCGCAATTCATTCTCATCCTTGGGGGCCATAATTGTCATATGTGGCAGTGGCCGCAGATAGGAAAAATCAAATACGCCATGATGTGTTGCCCCGTCTTCCCCGACGAGACCAGCCCGATCAAGCCCAAATACAACCGGCAGATTTTGCAAGCAGACATCATGAAGAATCTGATCATATGCCCGCTGAGCAAACGTAGAATACAGCGCAACCACCGGTCGTTTGCCTTCAGCAGCCAGGCCGGCAGCCATCGTAACGGCATGCTGTTCGGCAATGCCGACATCAAGCATCCGCTCAGGAAAGACTTCGCCAAAGGCCTTAAGCCCCGTCCCCGCTGGCATCGCCGCCGTAACGGCCACAATATTTTCATCTTTTTTAGCCAGCTCAATCAATGTTTTGCTAAATACAGCCGTATAGGATATGGCCTGTCCGCTTTTTTTCTGGACTTCTCCTGTGATGAGGTCAAACCGGCCAATGCCGTGAAATTTATCAGGTTCAATTTCTGCTGGCAGATAGCCTTTTCCCTTTTTGGTGAGAACATGCAGCAGGACCGGACCTTTCATCTGTTTGGCCTGTTCAAGGACCTCAAGCAGTAAACGGATATTATGCCCATCGATCGGTCCGGCATAAGTAAAGCCCATCTCTTCAAACAGGCCTCCCGGAACGAGAAAAGTCCGCACACTGTCCTTTATATGCTCTGCTGTCTTTAGCACCGTATCCCCAATGCGCGGGATACTTCGCAAAATCCCTTCAAGATCCTTTTTAGCCCGGTGATACTGCGGCGCCGTGCGTATTTTGGCCAGATATTCAGACATCGCTCCGACATTGCGTTCAATCGACATCTCGTTATCATTGAGGATCACGATGAGTTTTTTCCCAAGATCACCGGCATGATTCAAGGCCTCAAAAGCCTCGCCGCCTGTCAGCGCCCCATCGCCAATCACAGCAATCACATGGTTTTTAGCTCCGCTCAAATCGCGGGCAATCGCCATTCCCAGGGCCGCTGAAATAGAGGTGCTCGAATGGCCTACGCCAAAACTGTCATAAGGACTTTCTCCGCGATTAGGGAATCCAGTGATTCCATCCTTTTGGCGCAGGGTCGGAAATAACTCGCGCCGTCCGGTCAAAATCTTATGTGCATATGCCTGATGACCGACATCCCAGACAATTTTATCCTGTGGGCAATTGAATACGCGGTGCAGGGCAACTGTCAAATCGACCACCCCAAGACTCGGAGCAAGATGTCCGCCGGTCTTGGCTACATTTGTTATAATAAATCTCCGCAATTCCATTGCCAGTGTTTCAAGCTCTACTGGCGAAAGTTCTTTTAGCTGGCGGGGATTGTCAATCCAATCTAAAATATTCCTCATTTACTCACACGCTTTCTTATTCTTTTCGCTCGTTCACTTGTCACGCGTAATGAGATATTTCACTATACCCCGAAGAAAATCTGCTTCCGCACCAAACGGCAGTAAGGCTTCAAGGGCTTTTTCGACGGTAGCTTCAGCCAATTCCTTTGCCCGCTCCAGTGAAGTCAGCGTCACATAGGTCGACTTTTTATTTCGTTCATCACTGCCCACCGGTTTGCCAATCGCAGCCTCGGTTCCCGTCACATCAAGAATATCATCCGTAATCTGAAATACCAGGCCAAAACATTCCGCGTATTTCGTCAGCGCTGCCAATTGAAGGTCAGTGGCATCCCCTAGGATAGCCCCGCTGCGAATGGCCGCAAGGAAAAGGGCTCCGGTTTTTGCCATATGCATCTGCTGCAACAATTCCATGCCGATGCTCTTGTTCTCCGACAGAAGATCAATCGCCTGCCCTCCGACCATACCTGCTGGTCCGGCCGCCCGGCTCATTTCCTGAACAATTCG
>JBOFWE010000112.1:0-2589 GCA_051653465.1 Selenomonadaceae bacterium
CTGCCTTATGTAAAAAACTATTCAGGAGTAGGGATTGAAAAAACGTGTCAGCGAAGCGGTAGGGGGAACGGCAGTGAAATGTTGACAAAAAAGGAATGTCACTGCTGTCCTCGATAGCGTACAATTGAGTTCGCAAAAGAGAAAAAGGAAAAGCCATCGAAAACTCCGAAAAGGTAAGTGCTAGCAAACCCAAAGGAGTGTGTAATCGATGGCTTATGTCAACGCCGGTTTATTTTTGACCACCAGCGCCGGGTGAAAAATGACCAGTTGCAGCCGATTAAGAACTGACCACTCCATCGGATTTCAAGAGTTCACCGCTTGGAGGGTGAGGAATCAAAGACAGACCGGCTTTGTTGCGATTCTTGAGACGATAGCTCTGGCCTCGTATGTTTATGACATGCGCGTGATGCAACAGGCGGTCAAGGATGGCTGTCGCCAGCGGAATATCGCCCATTAGCTCGCCCCATTCGCCGAAGCCTTTATTGCTGGTCAATATAATGCTTCCTTTTTCATAGCGCGAACAGACCAACTGAAAAAACAGATTCCCGGCATAGCGGTCAAGATGCGTGTAGCCAATTTCATCGATCAGTAACAGTCCCGGACGTTGATAAACTTTCCAGCGGCGTTCCAGCCGCCCTTCGCTATCCGCTCGGCGCAGATCAGCAATCAATCGGTCCATACTGACAAAATACACGGAAAGACCTTTGCGAATCGCTTCCGTGGCAAGACCGATCGCCAGATGGCTTTTGCCGACTCCCGGCGGTCCCAGTAAAATGACATTTTCCTGGCGATGCACAAAACTCAGTGTTTCCAGTTCGCGAATCAATCGTTCATCCAATCCAGGTTGAAAACTGAAATCAAACTCGCCAAGATTCTTCTTTTGCGGCAGACGCGATAGCTTTAAGCGCGTTTCCTCGCTGCGCACTTTCCGGACATCGTTTTCCGCATCCAGCAGTCGGTTTAAAAAACTCAGATAGGTTGGCTGCTCATGTGCTGCCAGTTCCAGATGCGCATCCAGCGCTTGCGCTGAATGCGCCAATCCAAGAGCGTCAAGGCTATCGCGAACGTGTTCTAATTCCACCATATCAAGTCGCCTCCGCAAACTGCGCGTACTCGGTTAGCGGTCGGATATACACTTGATCGAGCGGAATTTGCACGGCACAGGATGGTTCATGCGGGATACCTTGTTGTGCGGAAAGCCCATCGTATTGTCCTGTGGCGTAAACATGTTTACGCGATTTGTGGCACACAGCATGCGTTTGGAGCAATTGTCCGGCTTCATCGAGAATGATAATCTGGCCGCGTTGCAGCGCGACTTGAACGCACTTGCCGCTATTCCTCCAATGGACACCATACAGCGCACCATTGTAACTGACGAAGCCTTCGCGTGAAACCTTGCGATTTTCCATGCGATAAGGTTTGCAGATGTTTTCCGGCGGCAAGGCGCTCAACTTTTCAGCCAACAAAAGATCTACGGGCCGTTCGCCGGTTGTGCCGTGAACCTTTTGATTCGCCTGATCGCACCAAGCTACCGCTTGCAGTTGCAGATCGCCAAAATCAATAAATGCTCTGCCCGGAAGGAAGTTATCCCGGACGTAGTGAACCAGCCGTTCGACCTTGCCTTTGGTTTGCGGCCGACGCGGCCGGCAAACTTTCGGAATAAATCGCATATCCGTTGCGAACCGTTCAAATGGTTCATGCCAAATCGGTTTGCCGTGATCGGTGGATATAATCACCGTTTTCATCCTGTCGGTCAGCACGACTTCCGGTACGCCGCCAAAATACTCAAAAGCATTGAGCATGCAACGCAACAAGCTGGCGCTGTCGCAGCGGCGCGAAAACTCAATATAACGCGTTCGACTGTGACCAAGAACCATGACGAAACAGGCGACTTTTCGCATTTGACCGTTGCGAGCCTTGTAGTTCATAAACCCCCAATCCATTTGCGCTTGGCGACCAGGCGGTGTTTCAAAACGCCGGACGGCTGGTTCCATTTTGACGGAAGGCGGGCGAAACGGCGCCAGGTAATCCTTAAGAATCGTGATGCCACCGTCAAATCCTCTTTCAATAATTCGGTCAAAAATCACGCTAGCATTATAGACTCCAAGATCAAGCAGTTCTTGGATATACGGTTTAAACGGATCGAGCTTTGAGCCGCGTATTTTGCCTTTTAGTCTATGCGGTTGCTCACCTTGTTTCAGATATTTTCGGACGGTTATTCTCGACATACCCGTTGCCCGGGCGATTTGTGAAACGTTTTTTCCTTGCATAACTTTCATTTCTTGCAGCATAATAGAAGTGCCACGCTCCTTCATTGGCGCTACCTCCTTTGATGTCTCGACAACTCAAAGGGTAGCCTATTGGGGGAGGGTGGTCAATTTCTACCCGACCGATAGTGATCAATTATCGACCGGCGCTACTGGTTAATTATAGCCCGGCGTCGACATTTTCTAGCATCTTCAGGACGACACGGCTTCAGTAATTCTCGTTTATAGCCTCTAAGCGAGCTACCTTCTTGACTATCCTTATTTTTCATTTGCTTTTCAAAAACCTGATCCATATCCACTTTTTCATCATCACCGAGCATAT
>JBOFWE010000113.1:0-3823 GCA_051653465.1 Selenomonadaceae bacterium
GCCGCAAAGGCTTCGCCTAGTTTTACATTTGGCACAAGTTCCATACTACCGGTTTTAACGAGTTCTACATATTTGTCACTTTTATCATTGCTTGCTGCTTTGGTATTACCACCACACCCTGTAAGAAGCAAGGATAATACCAGGCCTATACTCAAAAATACTACATAAAAGGATCTGCTACATCGAAACATTTTCAAGGTTTTACACCCTTTCCTCATTTTTAAGAGCGGAGATCAAGCAATCTCCGCTCCTGTTTTTTCTTACACATATTGTCTTTCATCCACTGTACCCTCCGGCCGCATCCCCGTCTTGCAGCGACCACCAAATTTTTTTTTCCTGTTCATCAAAAGTTACCAGCATAGCTAGATCAATCCTAAGGCCATCGGCAATATCAATTAGCAGGGAGATGGAGATATTATGGTTGTATTTACCGCGCTCAATCCGTCCGATCGAGCTGCGACTTAAGTGTATCTTTTCGGCAAGTTCTTCTTGTGTTAATTCTCGCATTTTTCTATAGTATGCGATTTTGGCACCAATCTGCTTATATATGATCGCCTTCCTGGCCTTCAATTCATTCACCTCCCTGTGCCATGCTGTCATTCTATTTTTCTTGCTCTCTTTAGTATGACATATTTATCCTTTTTTCATGGTGCCTAGTTATGACGCATATGCGCCTAACTATGACACATTCTATAAGGTCAGGCGGCCCCTTTCGCTCTCTTTTGGCATTTCATGCAAAGGGGCCTGCCAAATTTCCCTTCCGAGTAGGTTTTGACTTTGCCCGTGATGCTAAGCCCACAATCCCTGCAGGCAAGGTCTGCCTTTTCCTCTGGTTTTGCTTTCTCCATAGCGGGTTGTGCTTTTGCTCGCAGGACAGCAATTTCATCTGTTTTACTATCATCCTCTGGATCATCCCCCGTACTAATGGCAAGGCTAAGCATGTAGGCATACTTAATGGCAGCCGTTTGTGCTTTCATCACGGCCTTATCCCCACCATCTTGCCCGCTGCCAATTCCGGTAAGAGTAACGGTTTCTCCGGAGTCTTTATCGATCAGTAAGATATCCATTTTCACCGTAGCCAATCGCTCTATATTCCCCTTTAAATTTGTTATTTCTACTACATCTAGTATTTCAGGTACAGCAATTGAACAAAGACCATTTTCTACTAAGGCGGCATTGACCTTTTTAAGAACATCGGCACTGGTGGCATATTTATAGTGATGAAAGCTGTTTTCCCCATTTTTCAGAACATGGCTGCAGGCCTCCATCACATTTAATAGTTTCTTGGCTAAGTTTTTCATGTATTTTCCTCCTAGCTTACTTGTTTTGCTTTTTCAAAGCGAAGCTGCTGCCCATAGGGACAATTCTCTCCAGCATCACAGTAGTCGAGACATTTTCGATCATGCCAGCGTTCTTTGCTGGAGCAGATCTTAGGCAACGTTTTGGTTTGCATGGCAATATAAAGCTGACTGGCTTTCTTTGCAAAGTAACGAATCAGCCATTGGTCGCTGATCTTTTTTATCGGAATAATATATACCGACTGGTCAATGCCACGTTCTGCGGCAATCCGTAAGTTATTGTCCCGGCACATGGCCTGAATGAACATCCGCTTTACGGTAAACCCTTCTTTTTCAAGGAGCATTCGGTAGTAGTTAAGCTGAATGGCCCAATCTAGGACATGCTTTACCCCATCAGAACGCAGTTCATTCTTATATTTCATCTGGCCTTTTTTAAGTCCGGTTTTATAGGTTTCCCCCGTTGCTACTCTAGTTTTGTAAATCCCCAGTGCTTTCATAAGTTTAAAGGAGCTCGTAACTTTCAAATCTCCTAGCACCCCTTCTTCTTCATCAAGGATTTTGCCGTATAAGTCGAACTTGCCACTGGTAATTTGATCTTTCAGTCGGATTTCGCTTAAGATTTCCCCATCGGTACAGTTTTCATTGATGGTGTGGACCGCCTGTCCGTGGAGGGCATAAAGGACACTTTGCGGAGCTACGGCAAAATCCGTGGTCTTTTTCAAATAAGTTTCCCGTACCCCCGAGATTAATTCAGTTACCGTGGGTTCTTTTATGCCCCGGTCAACGGAAACGGCAATGGCCCGTAAGGTCGGCAAAAATAAGCAACGTTCTTTTTGCGGGCAGGCCGCAAGGCAGTTTCTGATTGGGATGCGATTTCCATTGGAGCAGATAAATTTCGTGGCTGGCATATTTTTTCTCTCCTTTTACGCCACAGGTAGTTGGCTGTGGTCTGTTTTTGTTCTTTGACTCGATTGTGCCGTTTCAATGGTGATGTCTCCTATCTGGCCTAATTCCATAAGATCTGCAAGCAGAACCTGCGAGGCTGTATTATATAGATATTTGGCCAGGATTTTCGCCTGCAGGGGATGTAGAACAAGATAGATTCCTTGCCTTCCCTGCTGGCTTTTAAATTCAAGGGTGATCTGCCCCTTGCTTAGCTGTATTTTTAGCAGCAAGTTTTCGGTTGTTGCCTGTAGGGTGTACCATGACATAAGATTCCCTCCTTTTATTTTTATATGGCTTAGGCCATCGACAGACTTCTACGAATAGGGGTTACGTTTTTGATATTGCCCTCTGTCCCGGTGTCCAAAAGCAGTTTTCTCGGTGAAGGCAGTGCCAACAATTCCCCGCCAATGCGTTCAAGTTCAGTTGCCCGTTCGTAGCTTTCAGCAATCTGACTAGCGGCGGTTACAGCATTGATCAGACCATAGCGGCTGCTGTCTCTTCCCATGAAGAGCTGGCGCAGGACGTCCCCACGCTCATTTTGATTAAGGCTGAATTTATCTGCTAGAATTTCTACCGACTGGACGGGATCATGTTCTAAGGGAATCTGCATGGCTTCGCGCATTTTATCTACGGTCAGCATAAACTTAGCTTCATCCACAGCGCAGCGAACAGTATCCTGGACTTTCATAAAGAAGGCTTTATCATCCTGCGCTAGGGTTTCATCCGAATAGAGTTCATAGGCGGATTCTTCCCCGTCGAGTTGCCGGCCGACATGGTAGCGCTTTTGGGCATAATCTTTGACAATGAGGCCATTTTTACAGACAAGCCGATAAATGAGAGGTTCTACCTTCAGGCTGCCAAGACCGACTTCACTGTTAGAAATAACAAAGCCAGCCTGGACAACATCGCCCACGCTGACTTCGGCTTTCAATCTTTTATTGATGACTTTCAGATATAAATGGCTATCGGTAACATCGCAGCTTTCAATTTCGGCACCTTTCATGTCCTGAATAACCGGAAGCACCGCGCTACAAAGTTCCAAGTGATCTAGCCGGCGATATCGATCAGATAAAAAGGCCCGGACATTTCCGTCCATCACCCGGACCATTCTTCGCTCTGGCAGCTTGGTAAACCAGGTGTTAACGTTTTCGTCTAAGAGCGGGGCTTCTTCCTGTCGCATCTTTTGGTAGTAACGAAGCGGAATTTGCAGCCTTGATGCAATCTGCTGGTGGGCAAGATCGCTAACAGAAAAGCACTGTGGCTCATCTTCTAAAAAGAGCGATAACTTGGTACCGTTTGTATCCGTTACCATTTCAAGGCTTCGTGTATCTGCCACAAAGTCCTTTCGTGCCAGCCGTTGGCGTTCGAGTTCTCTTCCTACATCTTCTAAAGTTCTGCCTTGTTTCATGATCTTTTCCTCCATTTTCTTTTATATGAATTTTAGGGGTTCCTGTTTTGAGGCATAAAAATAGACACAGGCGAAATCGCCTGTGTCAACTCTATGCAACTATCTACGTTCCTATGATCCTTTGCAAGGGTTTACGATATATTCGCAAAGCTGCTTCGGTTCATGATTATAA
>JBOFWE010000114.1:0-39520 GCA_051653465.1 Selenomonadaceae bacterium
GAATTGAAGAAAGTGATTTAAAATCAGCCGATGAGATTGTTGATATCATGCTGCCACAGATATTGCAGGATCTGCCCTATAAAAGTGGTGATGAAGTATCGGTGCTGATCAACGGGTTGGGGGCAACCCCTAAGGAAGAGCTCTATATAGCTTTTCGCCGGGTGGCGCAGCTGTTGGAAAAAGAAAATATCAAAGTGTTTCACGCTTATGTTGGAGAGTTTGCTACATCCATGGATATGGCGGGCATGTCCATCAGCCTGCTGCGCCTTGATGACGAGTTGCGTCAGTATTTGTCCATGCCGTGCTATACGCCATTTTTTATGCAGGAACAATTAGGAAAGCGGAGCTGATAAAAATGCAAACCATTACCTATGGTGATCTGGCAGCGTTTGTGAAGCAGTGTTCGCTGCTGATGAAGGAAAACAAGGATTATCTGATTGCGCTTGATGCGAGCATGGGCGACGGCGACCTCGGGCTGACCATGACTGCCGGATTTGCTGCGGCAGAACGGTTTATGGAGGACAATCGGGAAGCGGACCTGGGCAAGGTCTGGATAAAGCTTGGCATGACCTTTGCCGAGGCGGTACCGTCAACGATGGGAACTTTGCTTGCCAGTGGTTTTCTGGCAGCGGGAAAAAAGGCCAAAGGGAAAACGGAGTTTACGGCGGCTGATCTGGCCGCTTTCTGGCTGGATTTTGCCGGGGGAATCATGGAACGCGGCAAAGCAAAAAGCGGCGAGAGGACCATTGTCGATTCGATTTTACCGGCCGCGAGGGCTCTGGAAGCCGCCGCTATCAAGGGGCTACCCATTGAAGAGTGCTGCGAAACTGCCTTTGAAGCAGCACAGGCAGGACTGGAGGCCAGCCAGCAGATGCTGCCGGTATTTGGACGGGCCGTATATTACGGGGAAAAGGTCCTTGGAAAGCCCGATCCAGGGGCTGTCGTCGGGATGCTTTTGTATAAGGCGCTGTTTCAAACGGCAAATGTATATGCAAAAATTTAAAACAGATAAAAGAGGTGGTCTTTCATGTTAGAGGCGTTCAAAAAAGAAGTATTGGCCCGGGCGTTGCAGGCAGATCGAAACGGGCTTTGCAAGCACCGTTCCGGAAATTTCAGTATTAAGGATCCGGCAACCGGCTATATATGCATTACTCCAACCGGTGTTGATCGCGAAGAGATGAGTTATCACGATATTGTCGTCATCGATGAGGCGGCAAATGTTATCGAAGCCGAAACGAAGCTGCGTCCGACGAGTGAAACGTTGATGCATCTGGCCGTGTATCGCTCCCGTCCGGATGTGCTGGCGGTGGCACACACGCATTCGAAATTTGCGACGGCGTTTGCCATCTTAAAAAAACCGATTCCGGCAATTGTATATGAGGTCTTTGTGCTTGGCTGTAAGGACGGGTACGTGCCGGTGGCGCCGTTTGGACGGCCGGGAACAAATGAGCTGGCACAGAGTGTCGTTGCCCCGCTGCAGCTGGCCGATGTGGCATTGATGGAAGCCCATGGAGTGATTGCCGTTGATAAAAACCTAAAAGAGGCGCTGCTCAAGGCAAGTTACGTTGAGGAGCTGGCGGAAATCTACTATCACACCCTGGCGATTGGCGGCAAGGAGCCACCGGTTGTGCCGCAAAGTGAACTGAAAAAATGGGAATATCCAAGAGAAATTACCTTCCCTGTCAGTGAAAAAACAGAAAGTTTACAATACTCATAAGTTTCAGCTTGACATGCTGTGAAATTGTAAATATTTTATCGGCTGCTGCTGAAATGGAAAGGGGGCGCTTATACATAGCAACTGTCCGTAGGTAGGCTTTCACCATAAAAACAGAGAAAAGAGGGGAATTGTTTTGAACAAAATGGTAAAAGTATTGAGTCTGCTGACCTGTGTTGTCAGCTTGTCCGCCTTTATGGCAGGCTGTGGCGGCTCAAACAAAGCTTCGGGAGACAACAACAAAAACGTCAAAAAGATAGCGGTTGTCAGGAATTTGGCTGCGGGCGATCATACCCAGCAGTTTTTGGATGGTTGTGTATCGGAAGGCAATAAATTTGGCTATCAGGTGGATACTTTCGTTACGGACGGAGTGGATGCCAAATGTCAGGAAGTTGTAGCGCAGGTTATCTCTAAAAATTATGACGGGATTATTGTTTCCCACGGGCAGCTGTCTTATTCTTATGATATGCTGCAGCCGGCAGTAAAAAAAGGAATGAAGGTTGTTACCTTTGATACGATGCCGTTCAAGGGTGGGGATCCGAACGGACAACTTTTGGAAGGCTGTACTTCCACGGCGCAGGATGATAAAGCTTTGGCAGAATTGTCGCTTGGTTATATGATGCAGGAATTTGAGAAAAAAGGCGGTCAGTATCCGATGAAAGTCTTAAAGACCTTTATGGGCCCTGGCGTACCGCCGCTTGACCGCCGCAATGCTGTGTATACAAAGCTCGAACAGGAAGGCAAGATCAAGACGGTTAATACGATTTCACCATCGGATCCGGCCAATGCCAGAGGCGATATGACAGCAAAAACAGAAGCTATTTTGCCGACGATTGCGGCCGGTTCGGTCGATGCAATCTGGGGCTGCTATGATGAGCTTGCCAAAGGAGTTCTTCAGGCACTGAATGATTCCGGACGCAAAGATATTCCGATGTATACGATTGATATTTCTAATGATGACATTCAGCTTATGGTTACCAATAAGGATGTGTGGAAATCGACAGCTGCTGTAGACCCGAAACTCATCGGTATTGTGGATATGAGATTGATGGCGTTGAAGCTTAATGGGAAGGATACGCCGGATTACTTTAATCTCACCGCCAACAATATTGCTACGACCCAGTTAAAAGAAGGCATCAAAATGACGGATTTGTCCAGCATCATCCCAGGCTGGGGCAATGCGGAAGATCCACAAGGTGCCCTGTATACAGATGAAGTAAAGGCCCTTTATGTAAAATAGAAATTAGGACAGCGGTGCGCTGCCAGTTTCAGGTTGGCAACGCACCGGATTGTTCCGGCACTTATGCAGAGGGTGACTGGCGATGGTACAAGTTTTATACAGAAGGCAAGGGTGAAAAATATGGACAAAATAAAACTTGAAATGAAAGATATTTTCATTGAATTTCCCGGAGTAAAAGCATTGAACGGCGTGGATTTCTCCACGCAAGGGGGCATGGTTCATGCCTTGGTAGGGGCAAACGGCGCCGGAAAATCCACTCTGATGAAGGTCCTGGCCGGAGCAAATACTCATTATACGGGACAGATTTATGTGGATGAACAGCCTGTGGAAATTCGCTCCCCCAAGGATGCAAAAAATCTGGGGATTGAAATTGTGTACCAGGAAGTTGATACGGCACTGATTCCCTATCTGTCGGTAGCCGAAAATGTAATGTTCGAAATTCTCGTCAATAAAATGGGAAGTAAAAAACTGGTGAACTGGTCAGCCATAAGACAGGCCGCTAAGGCCGTGTTAACAAGACTCAATGTGGATATTGATGTGAAAGAGACCGTAGCCAATCTCACGCTGGCTCAAAAACAGATGGTGCTGATTGCCCGCTGCGTGGCAGGTGAGTGCCGGCTTCTTATTTTGGATGAACCAACAGCGCCGCTGTCGCATGCGGAAACGGAAGAATTGTTCCGGGTTGTCCGCGATCTGGCAAAGCAAAATGTCGCTGTTGTCTTTATATCGCACCGGCTGGATGAGCTCTATGAAATCTGTGATACCATCACGATCATGCGGGATGGCCGAAATGTAACGCGGATGCCGCTCAATAAGGAGCTCAAGCAAAATGTGATTGTAGAGCATATGCTGGGACGCAAGTTTGAAGAGTTGTACAAAAAGAAAACAATCGCGGTCGGTGAGCCGCTGCTTCAAGTCGAAGGCCTGACGGAACGGGAAGGGAAGGTCAGAAACATAAACATAGAAGTAAAATGTGGTGAAATTGTCGGAATTGCCGGCCTTGTCGGGGCGGGGAAAACAGAATTGTGCAAGACCTTGTTTGGAGCGTTGCCTCAAATGGCAGGAACGGTTAAGCTGCGGGGCAAGACGATAAAATGCAAGGACCCGAGTGATGCCGTCAGAAACGGACTGGCACTGGTGCCGGAAGAGCGCAGAAAAGAAGGGGTACTGATCACCGATCCCCTGTACAGCAATATGACAATCGCAGCAATGAACAAGTATGTGAATATCTTTTCAATGGTAAACCGCCGCAAGGAAAAGGCGGATTCACGCACCATGATCAAGGATCTGGGGATAAAGACACCTTCGGAAACACAGCAGGTATCACTGTTGTCGGGCGGTAATCAGCAGAAGGTCGTTTTGGGGAAATGGCTCAATTCCAATGCAGAAATTTACATTTATGATGAACCGACAAAGGGCATTGATGTGGGGGCCAAACGCGATATGTATGAACTTGTAGAGCGGCTGGCAGCTCAGGGCAAGGGGGCCATTTATGCTACCTGTGAATTTGGCGAAATACTCAGCATATGTGACCGGGTTTATGTCATGTACAACGGTGAAATTGTCAAGGAAATGAATACGGCAGACACGGATGAAAAAGAGTTGCTTTATTATTCAACAGGGGGAAGATAGCATGTGGGATGAAAAAATTGCAGGAAACATAGCAAAGGGGAAGATGGATAAGCAGAAAATTCTTCCCTTTATCACCAAGTGGGGAACTATTTTAGTAACAATCGGCGTCTTTATCTTTTTCACCTTTGTCAACTGGGATGATGCGACAAACTCCAGCATGTTTTTGACGACAAACAATATCATTACCATTCTCCGCAGTATTTCCATCATGTCGATTATTGCCATCGGCTTAACGTATACGCTGACGGTAAATGGCATGGACCTGGCCATCGGGGCTACGGCAAATCTGGCGGATACCTTTATTATGACCATGTTTGTCTGGTACAACATGTCCATCGGGGCATCCATTGCGCTGACGATACTGGTCTGCCTGACGGTAGCAATTGTAAACTCCATATTGATCGTGAAACTCAAAATCCCGGATATGATTGCGACACTGGCTGTTATGTTTATGTATCAGGGGGTGGCCCTGACCTACTCTAACGGAGGTGCTATTACTGAACGCATGACAAGACCGGATGGCATGCAGGCCCCGGGCCTGGTACCGGAGGCATTTCGTTCGCTCGGTATAGAACCATGGCTGATCGTACTGATGGTGGTTGTCGTTGCGTTTACCTACTTCTTTTTGAATTATACAAAATACGGGCGTTATATGTATGCTGTTGGCGGCAATCCTGAGGCGGCAAGACTTTCGGGGATTCCGGTAGCCAAATACAGAATTATCGCCTATGTGTTTTCGGCCATGTTTGCAGCTCTCGGCGGAATTTGCCTGGCGGCCCGTGTCGGAACCGCGCAGGTCAGTGCCGGGGATGCCTATCTGATGCCGGCTGTAGCCGCGGCCTTTATCGGATTTTCGGTAGCCGGTGCCGGTAAGCCAAATGCGATTGGAACTTTGGTGGGAGCGATTTTGGTCGGTATGCTGGAAAACGGACTGATTATGATGGCGGTGCCGTATTATGCAATGAACATAATCAAAGGTATTGTTTTAGCCTTGGCGCTGGCAATGACGTATTCAATCGCTAAAAAATAACAAAGGGGATTTTATTATGTCACGGTATGATGAATATTTTTTGATGAAAGTAGAGGATGTGCCGGGGTATGTAAAAGAAAAACTGCCGAATTTTTTCCCGGAAGCGGCAACGCCTGAATGCCGGGAAATCGGGGATGGCAATCTTAATTATGTATTTCGTCTTGTTGATCAGCAAAGTGGGAAATCCATTGTCATAAAGCAGGCGGGCGAAGCAGCCCGAATTTCCGAGGATATTGTAATTTCGACGGACCGGGGCCGAATTGAGGCCAAAATTCTGGGATTACAGGAAAAATTTGCTCCCGGGCTAGTACCCAAGGTATACTTATATGATGAAGTCATGTGTGCCATGGTGATGGAAGATATGACCGGCCATACGATGATGCGAACCGGGCTGATGCAGCACCAGATGTATCCTGCTTTTGCCGAGCATATTACGACCTTTTTAGCCAATACGCTGCTGCTGACGACCGATGCCGTAATGAACCATAAGGAAAAGAAGGCCCTCGTAAAAGACTTTATCAATCCGGATTTGTGTGAAATCACGGAAGATCTCGTATACAGTGAGCCGTATATTGATTACAATCACCGCAATAACGTGTTTTTGCCAAATGCAGAATTTATTAAAGCGGAGCTCTATGAGGATAAAGCCCTTCATCTTGAAGCAGCCAAGCTGAAATTTCAGTTTATGAACAATGCCCAGGCCCTCATCCATGGTGATCTTCATACGGGTTCGATCTTCATCAATAAGGAACATACCTTTGTCTTTGATCCGGAATTTGCCTTTTACGGACCGATGGGTTATGATGTCGGCAATATCATAGCGAACATGTTTTTTGCCTGGTGCCACGGCGATGCCACCATTGAAGACCAGGAAGTGCGTCGTGAATTTTGCGAATGGACCTTGCTTACGATTGAGCAGATTGTCGATAAGTTCAGCGAAAAATTCCGCCGCCTTTATGCCCAGCGGGCAACGGACACGATGGCACGAGTGGAAGGATTTCTCGATTATTACTTAGGTTCCATTCTTGAAGATACGGCTGGAGTTACCGGACTTGAACTGATTCGGCGGACAGACGGGCTGGCAAATGTCAAGGATATAACGACGATCAAAGATCAGGAGAAACGGACCCGGGCGGAAAGAATTGTCGTTACCTTTGCTAAAAATTGCATCATGAATCGGTCGCAGTTTAGATCCGGACAGGATTACCGGCAGGCTATTGCAGCTGCCATAGAAAAATTTTCATAAAAGTAGGGATAAACATGGAAACAAAAAAAACAATTATGGATTATGAAACAATCGCGCTGGATGATGAAAACAGCGCTCTGGTCATCATTGATCAGACGAAACTGCCCAATGAGACAAAAATTCTTCATCTCACGACCCAAAAGGAAATCTGGGATGCCATATATTTATTGCAGGTGCGCGGGGCCCCGGCGATCGGCGATGCCGCTGCTATTGGCATATATCTGGCAGCCAAAGAGATTCAGGCAGATTCTTATGATGATTTTTACGCGGCCTTTTGCTCGGCCAAGGACTATCTTGATTCCTCCCGGCCGACGGCGGTGAATCTTTCCTGGGCTTTGCGGCGGATGGAAGGTATCGTAACGGCGAATGCGGATAAAAACGTGGCCGAAATAAAAGAATTGCTGCATCAGGAAGCTTTGGCAATCAAAGCGGAAGACATTGATGTCTGTAAGCGGATCGGGGAGTATGGGCTTACGCTTGTAAAACCGGGAGATGGTCTGCTCACCCACTGCAATGCCGGGCAGCTGGCTACCGCCAAATACGGTACGGCGACGGCGCCGATGTATCTGGGCCATGAAAAAGGGTATGGGTTTAAAATTTTTGCCGATGAAACTCGTCCGCTTTTACAGGGGGCACGCCTGACGGCATATGAACTTCATGAATCGGGGCTGGATGTGACGCTGATCTGTGACAACATGGCGGCTTCGGTCATGAAAAATGGCTGGGTTCAGGCTGTTTTTGTCGGTTGCGACCGTGTGGCTGCCAATGGGGATGCGGCCAATAAAATTGGTACTTCCTCGGTAGCTATTGCGGCCAAACGCTATAACATTCCGTTTTATGTCTGTGCGCCAACGTCCACCATTGATCTGGCAACGCCGGATGGCGCGGCCATTCACATTGAACAGCGCCCGGCAGCGGAAGTAACCGATATGTGGTATGAAAAGCGCATGGCACCGCCGGGGGTAAAGGTATACAATCCGGCGTTTGATGTGACGGATAACGACCTGATTACGGGAATTGTCACGGAATATGGCATTGCCCGGGCCCCCTATACAAAATCACTGCAGGAAATACTCGATAAAAAGAACAAGGGTGAATAAATGAAAAAGGCTGTTTACAGGCAAGTTCGTGCTGTCTGAAACAGCCTTTTTCGATAAAATCCTGATGAAAAATGAAATTCGGAAGGTGATAAGATGAAGGATTCGGTAGTAAAGGTGCTCGCGGTAAAAGACCCGGCGGTTGATGTATATGCATTGCCGCAGTACAAGGTTTTAGCTGATTTTAAGGGCGAGGTGCAGTTTGATGTCACTCCCTGGAGCAGCTATCAGGCAAAAATGACAAAAGCACTGGCCGGTGAAGAAGATTATGATGTGGTAATGGTTGCCGGGCATTTATGGCTCGGTGACTTGGTGGAGGCCGGATCTTTGGCACCCATTGAAATGCTCGAGGAGGATATTATGCCGGCGCTGCGGAAGGAATGCATGTATAAGGACAAAACCTATCTGTCGCCTTCTTTTTGCGATGGGCACATGGTCGTATATCGCAAGGCGTTGCTGGAAAAGGTTCTGCCTTCGCCCTGGGGGGCTGTGATTACGCCGCAGCAGTATATGGAGGCAGCAAAGCAGCTGGCAAAGCAGAAAAATCTTGAAATTGCGCCTTTGGTGCTAAAGGCGCATCCCGCGGAAGTTTTTACGGATGCCCTGCCTTTTCTGCGGATGCAGGGGCTCGATGTCTATGATTTTAATACGGGGCGGACAAATTGTGAAAGCGAAGAAATTATAAACGGACTTGAAGCATATTGCGGACTAAAAAAATATGCGATTACAGGAACCGATACGTATGGCAACGAAGAAGTTGCCGCAGCAATCCGGGAGAAAAAAGTCGCAATGGGTGTCACCTGGAGCGGACAGCTGGGCCGGATTTATCAGGAGGACTGCCTGGAACGGGAAGATCTCGCTTTTACCACCTTGAGTACGGCCTGGAATGTTACCTGGTCATTTGCCGTAAATGCCCGAAGTGAAAAGCAGGAAACAGCCGGACGACTGCTGCGGTATCTGCGCTCGGCAAGAATTGATAAAGTCGCCGGAGCCTATAGCGGTGCCCCGGTGCGACAGGAAAGCTACGTTTTGGGACAGGATGAATTCCCCTGGTATGCCTGCCAGCAGCAGATGATTGAACGGGCGAAACCGCTGCCGGTCATGGCGCAGGCGGCGGACAAGCATGCCCTGTTTTATGCAGAAATAGCCCAAGCCTTTGCCGGGAAGAAGTCACCAGCTGCGGCTATGCGGGCAGTGGCCCGAGAAATTTCATCGCTTGAAAAATGCGGCCGACGCTAGGGCGATAAAACGGCGGGTAATCCAAGCTTCTCGGTGAGGAATTTTCTCGCTGAGAAGCCTTTTTTATGGCTTAAAAGCTTGAAGAAAATATACCCTGCTTTTGATCAAGGCACGGGCGGCTTTTGAGGAGCAGAATTGCCTGCCGGTCTTTATTGTGGTATGATATTCAGAAGTTTATCAAGCGGAAATTTTTGCAAGAGCGATATCTATAGCAAAAGGAGATCTTCTTATGGGAAATTTGAATCGGAGAAGCAAAACGGCGTTGCTGTCGATTGGTTCCAATGCGCTGCTGATCGTGTTTAAGGTAATTGCCGGTATCCTCAGTGGTTCGGTCAGTATTATGTCGGAGGCCATTCATTCGGGCATGGATCTGATCGCTTCGGTGATCGCGTTTTTTTCGGTCGTGAGTTCATCAAAACCGGCCGATAAGGACCATCCGTACGGGCATGGGAAAATTGAAAATATCTCCGGGGCAATCGAGGGGCTGCTTATTTTTGTCGCTGCCGGTATGATTATTTTTGAATCCCTAAAGAAGATCGCTGAACCGACTGAGATTGAAAATGCCTCGGTGGCCATTTTGGTAATGGTGGCAGCGGCCGGTGTGAATTTTTTTGTGTCGAGAATTCTGTATAAGGTCGCCAAGGAAGAGGATTCGATGGCCCTGGAGGCAGATGCGCTGCATCTGAAGACCGATGTCTATACGGCCCTTGGGGTAGGCCTGGGGCTCTTGCTTATCAAACTGACCGGATTTATGATCCTTGACCCGATTGTGGCAATTTTGGTCGCTCTGCTGATTATCAAAGAAGCCTGGGAACTTTGTAAAGCAGCGATTGGAAATTTAATTGATTTCAGGCTGACGGATGAAGAAGAAATCGAAGTGGACAGCGTTATCCGGGGGGTTATGAGCCAGTACCAAGAGCAGCTACTCGACTACCATAAGCTTAAGACCCGCAAGTCGGGCAATAAACGCCATATTGACTTTCATATTACAGTCAAACCGGATCTGACGGTCAGAGAGGCCCATGATATTGTTGGTTGTTTAAAAAAAGAAATGAATCAAAAATTTCTCAATACCCGGGTGAGTATTCACATCGATCCGGGGGAAGAATAAATATGAAAAGCAGAATTTCCACCCGGCAGGGGTTGTAATTCTGCTTTTTTTATTTAGTTTAGCAAGTATTTGATTATAAAAAAATAGTTGCAATAAGAAACTGTTTTAATGTACAATGATATCGTCATACAAAAAAGAGAATAAGAGGTGAATTTCTTGGAAAAAGCAGCTATGGCGGAAATTTTTCGTGAAATAATCAAAATTTCTGTGCGAAAAATGGGATTGCTGCAACGTGAGGGGAACTCTTGTGGGGGAATAACTTTGGCGCAGTGCCATACATTGATTGAAATTGCCAAATATAAGGGTGTATCCTTAAACGACCTGGCGGCAGCATTGACCCTCGATAAAAGTACAATGAGCCGTACGGTCAATAAATTAGTGAATGCCGGGCTGGTAACACGGGAAATTGACAAGTCTGATCGGCGCTATATGAAGATTTCCCTGACACCGGCAGGACAAGAACTGGCAAACCAGATAAATTGTGATATGCAGCGCTATTATGAGATGGTTCTGGCGGCTGTTCCCGAGGAAGGGCAGATACAGCTGGCCCAGCTGTTGCCTCAGCTGCTGGCTGCAGTTAAAAATACCGGCAGCAATGGCGTACAATGCCCCAAAATTCTCTCGATACCGGTGCAGAAAGGAGAAGGTAATAATGGGAAAAGCTGATAAAGATTTTCAGATCATCCGCCTGACTGCGAGATACTTGACTGAAGCCAGGCAGCTGCTCGAAGATTGTGATTTGACACCAGCCGGGGTAGGAAACGGAAATGGCGATTTTTTGTTGCTTGTAAATGCTGGCAGTAAGAAATTGCAGGCTATGATCGGTTGGGAAATATTTGCTGATAGTGCCTTGTTGCGATCCCTCGCGGTGAGAGAAGAATATCGTCAGTGTGGTCGAGCAAAGATTCTGGTCGAGCGGGCGATCGAGCAACTGCGAACAGAGGGAAGAACGCAGCTGTATGTATTGACGCAGACAGCAGAAGATTATTTAAAGAAATATGGTTTTGTCGTTATTGAACGACAGAATATTCCAGACGGATTGCTGCTACAGTCAGAATTAAAAGATATTTGTCCGCAGAGCAGTGTCTGCATGTATCGGCAAATTAAATAAATTTATAAATGGAGATGAGTTCTATGCCAAAAATTGATTTTATTGAAATGCAGGAAAAATATCTCGACAATGTCCGGGAAATTTATACGCATTATGTTCTTCATACCAGTGCAACGTTTCACTCCCGAGCTTTAGATTGTTCGGCCATGCGCGAAATTGTATTTTTTGACAGTGAAAAATATAAGACCTATGTAATACGCCAGGGAGATGTGATTTGTGGTTATGTCCTGATCGGCCCGCATAAAAAAAGGGAAGCATATGATAAAACAGCAGAGGTGACAATTTACCTAAAGCCTGGTTATACCGGACGGGGAATCGGGTCGCTGGCGCTGGAGCACATGGAGCAATATGCAAAACGGCAGGGTCTGCATGTGCTGATTGGCACAATTTGCGGCGAAAATCAACAAAGTATTGCCCTGGTAGAAAAAAATGGTTATTGCAAATGTGCCCATTATAAAGAAGTTGGTCAAAAATTTGGCCAGCGACTGGATGTCGTTGCTTATCAGAAAATAATATCCTAAAATAGTTTTTTGCAATAGCAATTATTGGGAAAAACGTCCCTATGGTGAACATAAGCCATAGGGGCGTTTTTGTATAAAAAATAGCCAGCAGCTGTAGCCTGGCAAGAGGAAAATGCTTGCAATTTTTCTTGGCGGAGTGTAATATAATCATATAATCGTTTAAGCGATTATATGATTATATTTTGAAGTGAGGGCATATAGTGGAGAATTTATTGGATGTTTTAAAGGCCTTATCCGATGAAACGCGCCTGCGGATTCTGAATTTATTATATGATCGGGAGCTTTGTGTTTGTGATGTCATGGCGACACTGCAGATAACACAGGCCAAGGCTTCCCGGCATTTGATTTATTTGAAAAATGCGGGTTTGGTAAAGGACAGGAAGCAGGCGCAATGGGTGTACTATTCCTTGGCAAAAGATGATCACTTACATTTTATTGATCCTCTGGTTTATGATAATTTACGCAGTCTGCCGGTATACCAGCAGGATCTCGAAAACCAGAAAAACTGGCTGGCGCGTAAGCAGGGAACTTGTGATTGATAAAAAGCTGAAAGGAAGCGATGGATGATGAAAAAGATTGAAATTTTTGATCCGGCTATGTGCTGTACTACCGGGGTGTGCGGACCGTCGATTGATCCGGAATTGATGCGGATTGCGACCGTGATCAGTGCGCTGAAAGAAAAAGGACTGACTATAACGAGGCACGGTCTGGCAAATGAACCGCAGGATTTTGTGGCAAATAAAGTGATCAGTGATATTTTGCAAAAAGAAGGGGTCGATGTTTTGCCGGTTACGCTTGTGGACGGTGAAGTCGCTAAGACCAGAGCCTATCCGACAAATGAGGAGCTCAGTCAGTGGCTTGAAACCCAGGTGAAAATAAGAAAATTTAAAAGAAGACCGAGCTGTGGCTGCGGACCGGAAGGCTGCTGCTGATGGTCCGGCAGGGAAGAGGAGGTTGTTTCAATGGCAAAATATACAAGGTTTGATCCGGCAGAAATATGCTTGACAAAATATCTTTTTTTTACTGGCAAGGGCGGGGTGGGAAAGACCTCGACTGCCTGCGCGGTAGCAGTCAGTCTGGCTGATTCCGGGAAAAAAGTACTCCTGATCAGCACGGATCCGGCATCCAATTTACAGGATGTCTTCCACCGGGAACTTGATGGCAAAGGGGTTGCAATTGAAGGCGTCCCCGGACTGATCGTTGCCAATCTCGATCCCGAGCAGGCCGCCAGAGAATACCGGGAAGCAGTAGTAGGTCCTTATCGAGGCAAACTCCCCGATAGTGTCATTGCCAATATGGAAGAGCAATTGTCTGGTTCCTGCACCGTTGAAATTGCAGCGTTTGATCAGTTTTCTGATTTTATTACCAATGAGAAAACAGCCGGTGAGTACGATTATATTGTTTTTGATACGGCTCCGACCGGTCATACGCTGCGTATGCTGCAACTGCCTTCGGCCTGGAACAGTTTCATTACGGAAAGTACACATGGTGCCTCCTGTTTGGGGCAGCTTGCCGGGCTTGGTGAGAAGCAAACTATGTATAAGACGGCAGTTGAAAATCTTGCCGATCCGCAAAAAACCATGCTGTTTTTGGTTTCGCGTCCGGAAGAGGCACCTTTGCTTGAGGTTGAGCGTTCCAGCCGTGAACTGAGCCAATTGGGGATTATGAATCAGCTGCTGATCATCAACGGAGTTTTAGAAACTTCGACTGACCTGGTATCACAGCATATCCTTGCCAAGCAGCAAGCGGCCCTGCAACGGATGCCGGCCGGGCTGAGTCAGCTAAAAATTTTTACCCTGCCGTTAAGGTCCTATAATATCCTGGGAATTGACAGGATAAGAGATTTTTTTGCCAAGGATACCTTTACTGGAACGGCTGCAGTTAGCCGTATTTCCGAGATGGAAAATATCAGGGCACTGATTGAAGATATCTTCACTAGTGGAAAAAAGGTAGTGTTTACTATGGGAAAAGGCGGGGTTGGCAAGACGACTACGGCTGCCGCAATCGCTTTAGCCCTGGCTCAAAAAGGCGTGAAAGTCCATCTGACTTCGACCGATCCAGCGGCAAATCTGCAGCAGATGATTGCGGCAAATGAAAATCTGACATTGAGCAGAATTGATGAAAAACAGGAGCTGGAAAATTATCAAAACGAGGTTTTGAGCAAAGCCCGCGAAACCATGAGCGGCGATGATCTGGCATATATCGAAGAAGATCTGCGATCTCCCTGCACGCAGGAAATAGCCGTGTTCAGAGCTTTTGCCGATATTGTAGAGAAAGCAGCAGATGCTGTGGTCATCATTGATACGGCGCCGACCGGCCATACCTTGCTGCTGCTCGATTCGACGGAAAGCTATCATAAGGAAGTCGAGCGGACCAAAGGGCAAACGCCGCTTTCGGTGCAGCACCTTTTGCCGCGGCTGCGTGACGCTTCGCTGACGGAAGTCGTTATTGTCACGCTGCCGGAGGCGACGCCGGTGTTTGAAGCATCGCGCCTGCGGGAGGACCTCGTCCGGGCTGGAATATATACTAAGTGGTGGGTGGTCAATCAGTGTTTGTCACTGACCGACACACGCGATCCGATGCTGCTGGCCAGGGCTGAGGCAGAAAAAAACTGGCTGGAAAAAGTACACAGGCTCAGTGGCGGGTATACCGTGGCTTTGCCGTGGCTTGAGGATCCCTCGGTAGAGCATATTGTAAAATTGGCTGACCGGCCATAAAGCGCCGGAAAACTCGTTTGTAAAATACGCAGCAGTATTGTATCATAGACAAGTGGATTTTGAGGTCAGGCTGGATTTAAATTCGGGAGATATGAGGTGGGTAGATTGAACAAGCAGGCAGAAAGAAAAAGCCCCTATATGTTGCTGCTGATGGTGGTATTTCTTTGGGGAGTCAATTCGGTATCCATCAAATATCTCACGGAGTTTTTTCCGCCGCTGCTATTGGCTGCTGTCCGGCTTTTACTCGCCGGCAGCTTTTTATTTGGGATTTTTTTATTGAAAAATAAAAAACGTACGCTGCCGCGCCCGGCCTGGGGACCGACTTTTGGCGTGGCTGTGTTTGCAATTTTTTTGCACCAGATTGCCCTGACCGTCGGGCTGAAGGCAACCAGCAGTACGCATGCAATTTTGATTTTGGGAATGGGGCCCTTGTTTACTACCGTTATGGCCTGCCTGTTTTTGCGAGAGCCGTTTTCGCTGCCACGAGGACTGGGGCTCTTACTGGGGCTTGGCGGAGTGATACTTGTGGTTGCGGGCAAAAGTCAGACGGGAGCAAGCCTGCTGGGAGATGCTTTGATTGGCGCGGCGGCGCTTGCCTTTGCCATCGGAGCCCTTTTTGTCAAAAAGGCAGTGATTCACAGTTCCTCGCTCGCCGTTACGGCTTACAGCCATTTTTTTGCCGCTTTGGGCCTGGGGGCAGCGGCTCTGTGCCTGCAGCCGCCTGCATCAGCAGCGATCGTTTTCAATAGCACCGTAATGGGGGTGCTGCTGTTTTCGAGTTTTATGAGCACGGCTGTCGGAGCCCTGCTGTGGAATATGAGCATCCATCAGGTCGGGGCATCGACGGCAGCATTGTTTCAAAATGCATCGCCGATTGTCGGCATTTTTGCCGCAGCCCTGTTTCTCGGCGAAGAGCTGATCTGGCAGTATTTTTTGTCTCTTTGTCTGGTGATCGGCGGGGTCGTGCTGGGGGCCGGGATTTTAAGCCTGCCGGACTTTACGAAAAAGAAAGTATGATGCAGCTGTACTTAGAAAAATATAGAAAAATCCCTCCTGTCACGAAAGTCGACAGGAGGGATTTTTCTATATTTCAATATTCCATTGTCAGTGCTTGGCCGGCTTCATATCATAGATGAAAACTTCAGAGATTTCCTTGTCATAGCCGGGATACAGTCCTTTTACCATGCCGAGTACAATTCTCGAACCACGGTTGTAGTGAACAAGCAGCTGGTTTGTCTTATGGTTGACGGTAAGACCTTCGATTTCGCCTTGGAATGTAACGTCATCAAGGGTACGCTCGAGGACAACCGTCGCGTTCGATGCGCCCGGTTTGATATCGACGCGATAGATGTGATCTGGTTCATGCGCATCAGCGGTGCCGTCATCAGCTGTCAGATAATAGGATCCCTTGTAATACACCATTCCCTGAACCCATTGCGGCGGGCACTGCAGGTGAACCTTGCGCAGGAATTGGCCCGTTTCAAGGCTGTATTCATAAAGGTAGCGGCCGCTTTCTTCGCCAACCCAGGAGCACATCCACACGGTTTTTTCGTCAGGATTTACCGTGAGCCCGGAGCATTCCTCCTGGCCGCTTTGCGGCTCAAATTTAAATGTGCGTTTTAGTTTTAAGGTATCACCGTCGTGTACGGCAATCTGGATATCCTTGCCGACTCCATCGACAAAATTTTCGGCGCCGACATAGATTTCATTGTTATAGACATCGATATCCCCGATATGGTTGGCCGGAATGGAATAGCCGTCGAAAGGACTCGTGTTGCGGGCGATCTCATTCCAGTTCTTATCGTATTTTGTCAGTGTCTTGCTGCCGCTGACCCAGTAGTATTCTCCGTCGGTGGCTACCCCCTGACGGCCAAACACCGGCACGCTTTTGACGAGTTTGTACTCGTATTTTGGCAGCATATCCTTTTTGTTGCTTTCCGGATGACCGGCAAGCGGCTGCAGATCCGCGGCAAAGGCAGCCGAGGCGACGCCGAGACATAATCCGAAAATAAGGGTTTTACAAACTTTTTTTACCATTTAACAATCCCTCCGTAATATAAAAAACATACATGAAAACAACATGAGGCTGACGCAATTTATCAGCAGCAAGTTGTTTCCATGTTATGAATATTCCCCTTTTTCTGTAAAAACCCTTCTTTTTTTATATTATTTGGAAATTTTAATTAATAATTTATAATAAAGAACCAGCAAAAAGCAGGTAAGGAATGGCTTACCTGCTTTTTGCTGGTTTTGTATAGGTGGAGAGGATTTTTTGATTTTTATTAGACGATAGGGGGGCTCATTGCTTGGCGGGAATATTAACGGCTACTGGTTGCTTGTTATTTACAGTCAAAGAAATCAGCAAACCGCCGATCGCCACAACCAGCAGGACTTGGAAGGTAGATGACGTAGCCAAGGCAATGGTCGTCGAGGTATCCGACGAGCTGGTTTTGACAGCAGCTGTAAAAACACTCGATGCCAGTGCCGTACCGAAGGCCCCGGCTACCTGTTGCAGTGTATTGACGATGGCGGCACCGTCGGCATTGTATTTTGCCGGCAACTGGTTGAGCCCGTTGGTCTGGGCCGGCATGGCAAGCATGGAGGCCCCAAACATGAAGATTGCGTAAAGCATAATGACGGACGGCAGACTGGCGCTGGTGAAAGCAAAGATCCCGACGATTACGGCCACCAGCAGTGATCCGGTTTGCAGCAGACGCTTGGGGCCATGAAGGTCGAGAATGCGGCCGGTGATCGGCGACATAATGCCATTAAAAAAAGCTCCGGGCAGCATGGCAAGGGCAGCGGTAAAACTTGAACAGCCCAGAGCCTGCTGCAGGTAAAGCGGAAGAATGAAGGCCGCGGCGAGTACGAGCAGCATGCTGATGATAACAATCAGCACGCCTGCGGTGAACACAGGATAAGAAAAGACCTGCAGATTGAGCAGCGGTTCCTTTAAATGGAGTTGCCGATAGACAAAAGCGGTGATGCTGATGATTCCGATGCTGAGCGGGATGAGAACGGCTGCGTCCTGCCAGCCCTGGTCCGCTGACAGACTCACTCCGTAAATAATGCCGATAAATGCACTGGCGGACAGAAGCATGGAAAGGTAATCAGCCCGCTGGGGTTCGTCCTGGTGGATATCTATCATGTATTTGCTGCCGACCAGCAGGGACAGCAGCAGAAATGGCAGCATAAAGAAAAAAATCCAGTGCCAGTTCATATATTGCATAACAATGCCGCCAAAAATTGGGCCAAGTGCCGGAGCAAAGCAGGTAACCAGACCAACAAGGCCCATGATTCTGCCACGGCGCTCAGCAGGGACAGCTTCAAGGATGATATTTACCATCAATGGCAGTGAAATACTTGTGCCTATGGCCTGAATGATGCGTCCGGCCAATAACAGCGGAAAGGCAGTGGCCAGCCCGCAGAGCATGGTTCCGGTCAGTGAGATCAGCACAGCCCCCTGGAATAGGCGGCGGGTCCGGTAGCGGCGGACAAGCAGCGGGGAGAGGGGGATCAGGCTGGACAAGGTCAAAAGATAGCCGGTGGTCAGCCACTGAATGACAGAGGCGCTAACGGCAAGCTCTGACATCAGCACGACATAAGCGATGTTTAAGGCCGTTTCCGAAAGGATCCCCATAAAGGTGATAAGGGCAATGGAAATTACGACCAGCAGCGTGCGGCGTTCATTATTTTTCATGAGAAGCAGTCTCCTTATTGTGCATAGCGGACACTTCCATAATGGTACGGGACGTCAGCTGCAAGGTTGAAAGCATCGACCGACAGCGCGCTTCATCCAGCTGCCCCAGAGCCGTGGCCAGTTCAGCATGGTAGCCAGTTACATATTTTTCGATGCAGGCCAGGCCGTAGGCACTTAATTTTATATGGATGACACGCTTATCGGCCGTCGAAGTTTGCTTGGACAAAGCCCCCAGCTGGCAAAGTTCATTGATGAGATTAGTCATATTTGGCTTGGCAATCTGCATGGTATTGCTGATGTCGCTGATGCGAATGTTATCATTTGTCGCGGCCTTTTGCCATATGGCATCGAGGACGCGGATGTGGCTGGGTTTAAATCCCTGGGGCAGGGGCGGCAGCGATTCAATTGCCTTTTTTGCCAGCCATAAGGTATCGAGAATATCCCGGATCAGATCCTGGTGCATAAAAGTCCCTCCATTTAGTTATGTATAATAATTATTATACATAACTAAATGGATTTGCCAATATTTATATCTGTTCCATGATTAAATTGAGTGAGGGATCTTTTTTGTTTAAAGGAATTTTTTTTATATTTGTCGAAACTATTTTATAAAACACAGCGGGATAAAATTGCGTTATATTAAATATAGGGAATATTTAGAAAACTTTAACGTAAAGAATGCCTGCGATCATTTATGAACTACAGGGAAGAAGGGGTACAGATTATGGCGGGAATACAGCCGGGAAAAAGTACATTACAGACAAAGCTGGTAGGGATGCTGATAGGATTTTCTTTTCTTACAGCCTTGATCGTCGGGGGGCTAAGCATTTATCTGAGCATCCAGTCATCAGAGCAAAAGACGACCGAAAGTAATACCACGATTGCGCTGCAGCTTTCAAGTGAGATCAATCGTTTTATGGATGATGCAAAGGGGTTGACGGAGACCTTGGCCGCATCGCCGGAGGTTATTTCCTTGGATGCTGAAAAAGCGAAGTCGTTGATTGCGGCCGCACAGCAAAAAAATCCACAGTTTGAATTGATCTACATCATGGACGGATCCGGCATGCAGATTGCCCGGACTTCAGGCAATCTGGCTAATCGCGCTGACCGCGATTACTTTAAGCGGGCCATTGCCGGGGAGACTTTTTTCACGGATGTTTATATATCGAGTTTTACCAATGCGCCAACGGTGACGATTTCCGTGCCGATAAAGACTTCGGGAGGGCAGATCGTCGGTGTCTTAGCCTCGGATATCAGTCTGAAGGCGGTGTGGGAGATAGCGGAGAGAACGGCGATCGGCACCAGCGGGTATGTTGATGTAGTCGACAATAAGGGAACGCTGATTGCCCATCCGGACAAGGACCGTGTGCTGAAAAAGGACAGTGTGGCTGAAAACACGTATGTGCAGTCGGTGCTGCAGGGGGCCAGCGGAGCGGTGACGGCAGCTTCCACGAAAGGTGAGCCGTCGCTTATAGCCTTTGCACCGATCAAGAATTATCACTGGGGTGTGCTCACCTATCTGACAAGTGAAGAACTCAAGAGTTCCTATATCCGTATTATATGGAGCATACTGGGAATTATTCTGGTGGCTGTCGCACTGGCGGCCTTTAGCGGCATTGCAACGGCAAAAACCATAACGAATCCGTTGCAGATGATGGTCAAGCTATGTGAAGAATTTGCTGCCGGGGATTTTCGCGACAAGGAGCGCAAGGTTTTGCGCACGGATGAAATAGGCCAGCTGGCGGACGCGCTGGCAGCCATGCGCACAAGTCTGCGGGCGGCCTTTAAAAAAGTCAGCGAGTCAGCCGAGCAGGTTGCCGCCTCATCGGAGGAGTTGACGGCAAGTGCTGAACAGTCTTCGCTGGCGGTGACCCAGGTCGCTGAATCGATTAATGGTGTGGCCCAAGGAGCGGCGAAACAACTTAAAGCCGTTGATGAAACCTCGACGGTCGTTGAGCGGATGTCGTCAGGGATTTCACAGGCGGCAGCGACGTCAAATCAGGTGGCGGAGCAGTCGACGCAGGCAGCAGCCAAGGCGGAGGGCGGCAATCTTGCTGTCAGCAAGGCCGTGTCGCAGATGTCACATATTGAACAGACGGTCAATAGTTCAGCGCAGGTTGTTGGCCGCCTCGGTGAACGTTCCAAGGAAATTGGACAGATTATCGATACCATTGCCGGAATTGCGTCAGAGACAAATCTGTTGGCCTTGAATGCTGCCATTGAAGCAGCGAGAGCAGGCGAGCAGGGCCGGGGCTTTGCTGTTGTGGCGGAAGAAGTCCGCAAGCTGGCGGAGCAGTCACAGCAGGCTGCCAAGCAGATTGCCGGCTTGATCGGTGAAATCCAGCAGGATACAGAAGCGGCCGTAGTGGCGATGAATAATGGTATGCGGGAAGTGCGTGTCGGCTCTGAGGTTGTCACGACAGCCGGTGATACCTTTAAGGAAATTGTCGGGCTGGTTGATAACGTGTCGGCGCAGGTTAAAAATATTTCTGCAGCGATGCAGCAGATGGCTGGTGGCAGCCGACAGATTGTCGCCTCGGTGCAAACCGTCAGCGAGAACAGCAAAATGGCGGTTGATGAATCGCAGACGGTTTCAGCAGCCACAGAGGAACAATCGGCGTCCATGGAAGAAATTGCTTCTTCCAGCCATAGTCTGGCCGAATTGGCGCAGGAACTGCAGACGGCAGTCAGTCATTTCAAGATTTAAATTTCATACAGGAAAAACGAAGGTTCCGGCATGCACGCTGGAACCTTTATTTTTGCGCGCCCGTTCGCTCGTGCAAGCGACTTAAGCAACTTTTGCCGGAATAAAAGTGCAGGCTTTTCTTGTTTACGGTTAACTGGCAGAATTTTATAATAAAGCTATAAGAGAGATGAGGTGAGCTGTAATGGATTTAAAGGATTTAAAAGTTAAAATTTTTGCTGACGGAGCAAGTCTGCCGGATATGCTGACGGCTTATCAGGGGGGAATCGTAAAAGGGTTTACGACCAATCCTTCGCTGATGAAAAAAGCTGGAATTACCGATTACAAGGCCTTTGCCCGCGAGGTGCTGGCCGAAATTACGGACTGTTCGGTTTCGTTTGAAGTTTTTTCTGATGATTTTGCTACGATGGAAAAAGAAGCCGATGTCCTCGCTGCCCTGGCTGACAATGTTTACGTTAAGATTCCGGTGACGAATACAAAAGGGGAATCTTCTTTGCCGCTGATAAAGAAACTGGCGAATAAAGGCTATAAACTCAATGTCACAGCAATTTTTACGCTGGAACAGGTAGCGGGTGTAGTTGCAGCGTTGAATCCCGAGGTGCCAAGCATTGTCTCGGTATTTGCCGGACGCATTGCTGACACTGGCGTGGATGCTGTAGCACTGATGCAGGAAGCTGCAAGCATTTGCGCCAAAAATTCTAAGGCCGAGCTTTTGTGGGCCAGCTGCCGGGAATTTTACAATATCATGGATGCGGAAAAGAGCGGCTGCGCGATTATTACCGTGCAGAATAGCGTGCTCAATAAGAGCAAACTGTATGGCAAAGATCTGCAGGCATATTCCCGGGAAACCGTCCAGGACTTCTTTAAAGATGCATCAGGATTGGGCTTTTCGATATTATAAGGACTGCCAACAGGGCATTCATCAAGGTGGGATTCAGTTATGATAGAAAAATTATTCACGGAGAAAACGGTTGCCGTCGATGTGGCTGCAAAAGACTGGGAGGAAGCTGTGCGGGCTGGTGGGAAGCTGCTGGTTGCTGCCGGCTGCGCTGAGGAAGCTTATGTAACGGCGATGCTCGACAACATCCGGCGCATGGGGCAGTATATCGTAATCGCACCGGGACTGGCAATGCCGCATGCCCGGCCGGAGTGCGGTGTCAAGCGGATCGGCATGGGGCTGGTCAGGCTTTCGAGTCCGGTTTGTTTTGGCAATGAAGAATATGATCCGGTGGACTTGTTGATTACGTTTTGTGCTGTTGACCAGTCGACGCATATCGAAGCGCTGGCTGAGCTGATGCAGATCATTGAAGATGAAGAGTTTTTAGCACAGGTTCGCAGCGGCATGGAAAAAGATGCGATCCTGGACTATATTCAGTCTAAAAAATTTATAAAGGCGGATGATTGAGATGAAAATTTTAACCGTATGCGGCAACGGCATCGGCAGCAGCCTGATGCTGGCTATGAAAATTGAGGAAATTTGCAAGGAAAACGGCATTGCAGCCAGCGTGGAATCGACAGACTTCAATTCAGCGCCAGGCAAAGAAGCGGATTTGATTGTCACGGTCAAGGAACTGGCCGAGCAGTTTGATAACCGGCGGGTAGCAGTGATTCGCAGCTATGTCAACAAGAAAAAAATTACGGAAGATGTGCTGGATATCATCAAAGAAATTTCCGGCTAACAAGTAGAATGAGGAGGGGTTTATTATGTTTGGTATTCTAGAGTTTTTGCGCGATGTGCTGCAACAGCCAGCCCTATTGATCGGGATGGTTTCCTTTGTCGGTCTGCTGGCACTGCGCAAACCGTTTTACAAGATTATGACAGGTACTTTAAAGCCGATTCTTGGGTATTTGATGCTCGGTGCTGGTGCCGGGGTCATCGTCTCCAATCTGGATCCTTTGGGCAAAATGATTGAAAAGGGGTTCCACATCACGGGGGTGGTGCCAAACAATGAGGCCATTGTTTCGGTAGCGCAAAAGCTGCTCGGCGTGGAGACCATGTCAATCCTTGTTGTCGGGCTTATTGTCAATTTGTTGATTGCCCGGTTTACGAAATACAAATATGTCTTTTTGACGGGTCATCACAGTTTCTTTATGGCTTGCCTGTTGTCTGCTGTGCTGGGAACTTCCGGCATGAAGGGGACTGAACTTATTTTATGCGGCGGGTTTATTCTTGGAGCTTGGAGTTCTATTTCGCCGGCCATCGGGCAAAAATATACGAATAAAGTAACGGAAGGCGACGGCATTGCGATGGGCCATTTCGGCAGTCTGGCTTACTACATATCAGCCTGGGTAGGATCTAAAGTCGGTCGGCCAGAAGACAGCACGGAAAAAATTGAAATCCCGGAAAAATGGGGGTTTTTGCGCGATACAACGGTATCTACAGCAATTACCATGATGTTCTTTTACCTTGTTACGGCCATTGCCGCCGGACCTGAATATGTAGCTACGCTTTCTGAAGGTATGTCACCATTTTTATTCGCGCTGATGGCCGGACTCAAATTTGCTGTCGGGGTAACGATCGTATATTCCGGGGTTCGGATGATCCTTGGCGATTTGATTCCTGCTTTTGAAGGGATTGCAACGAAGGTCATTCCGGACGCTGTACCAGCTGTTGACTGTGCAGTGTTCTTCACTTATGCACCGACGGCGGTTGTCATCGGGTTTGTCGTTTCCTTTATTGGCGGGATCATCGGCATGCTGCTGCTGGGCGCACTTGGCGGGGTATTGATTATCCCGGGACTAGTGCCACATTTCTTCTGCGGGGCAACCGCCGGTATTTACGGCAATGCCACTGGCGGGCGCAAAGGGGCGGTATTTGGCTCGTTGGCCAATGGCCTGCTGATCACTTTTGCCCCGGCGCTGCTACTGCCGGTTCTCGGCTCGTTGGGTTTCCAAAATACCACGTTTGGTGATTTTGATTTTGGGGTGCTCGGCATTGGCATCGGGATTTTGGCAAAAGCATTGGGGCAGATGGGAATATTCGCCATTATAGGACTGCTCTTGCTCGTACTGATTGTGCCGAATTTCATGACAACCAGCAGCAAGGTAATCAATAATCCAGACGAAGAATAAAAATCGCAATTTGTATTATATGTGATACAATGGAAACATCGCTGTGCATGGGCACAGGGATGTTTCCTTGCGTTATTTCGCAGGCAGCAAAGCAGGTGATTAAATGTTGAACGAACGATGTGCACAGATTCTCCGCCAGATTCTCTACAGCCAGCAGCCATTAAAGATAGATGAAATTGCCAATTCTTTGGGGGTGAGTGAGCGGACAATCCGCTATGATCTTGATCGGATTGATGAGTACCTGCTGGAAAATGAATTTCCCGCTTTTATACGCAAGCCCAATGAAGGCGTTTCGCTGGATACAGCACCTGAACAGCTGGCACGGCTGTTATGCTGTGTCCATGACCAGGGCAATTACAACTATGTCCTGTCGCAGGACGAACGACTGGTTTACCTATTGTATGATCTGCTGGAACAAGACAGCTATACAACACTGCAGCAACTGGCTGAAAAGATGAGCGTCAGCAAGACGACGATTCAAAATGATATCAAAGAAATCAAAGAACGGCTGGGCCCCCAGGGGATGTTTATCGAGACAGCAAAAGGAAAGGGCATCAAGGTCATCGGGGATGAAGCCGGACTGAGAAAGATGGCATCCAAAAGTCTGTTTTCCCATTTTGATACGTTGAACTTGTGCAATGTGAACTTCATTCGCTTGTTCAAGGATATTGATATGGCAGCGATTGAAGGCTTCGTGAGAGAGGCTGAACGGCAGCTCAAATACACTTTTTCTGACTATGCGTTCAATAATCTCGTCATCCATCTGGCAATTGCTATTAAACGGATTCAGCTTGGTCGTGATATTTTTATGAATCCCGATGAATTAAAGCATCTGACGCATACGGCAGAATTTGCTGTCGCGGCAGGAATTGCGCGCCGAATTGAAGAAACCTTCGCGGTGGAAATTCCTCAGGGAGAAATCGGCTATATTACCATTCATCTGCTGGGCAGTAATTTTTCTTTGGAGCAGGAACAGGAGAAGGACCATGATATTTATCTGCAGATGATCATATCAAATCTGGTAGAAAAAATGTCGCAGGAATATCATTGTGCGTTTTATAAGGACGAGCAGCTCTATGAAAATTTACGCCAGCATATGTGTTCGGCAATCTACCGCTTCCGGCATGGCATTAATATCAATAATCCGTTGCTCAATGATATTAAAGAAAATTATGCAGAACTTTTTTCTTGTGTGTGCCGTACGGTTCGTTTTTGGTCTAAGGACTGGCAGGCCAGCCTCAGCGATGAGGAATGTGGCTATATCTGCATTCATTTTATGACGTCGCATGAGCGTCTTTGCCGTCATAAGGAACGCCGGGCTAAGGTGCTGATTGTCTGTGCAACGGGGGTAGGAACTTCAAAGTTCGTGCTAACAAGGCTGCATGCCTTATTTGACTTTGAGGTTGCCGGGATGGTAGCGATGCACGATGCAGCTGATTTTGTGACCAAGACTGCAGTCGATCTGGTTGTAACAACTGTGCCGCTTAAAATCGAGGGCGTAAAGACCATTGCCATTCAGCCCTTTTTAAATGAAAAAAATATCAGCGAATTGAGCATATTTTTTTCGCAATATGCTTCCGGCAAGCCGCTAAGCAGTGAAAATGATAAAATACCTGTGATTAAGGAAATTCTGCAGGTGGTCGAGTCCTGCTGTAAAGTAGAAGAACCGTTGAAACTTGAACTGGCCCTGCAGGAATTACTGATGGTTAAAAAGAATATTCAGCCCACTTTAGTCCAGTTGATCGAGCCCCATCGCATTTGTCGTAAAAAACGGGCGGCTGATTGGCGAGATGCCGTCCGTATGGGGGGCAATCTGCTGCTGGCTGATGGCTGTATAACAGAGCAGTATATCGAGGCTATGATTGAAAACATCGATAATCTGGGAGATTACATCATCCTTTGTCCCGGCGTCGCGATGCCGCATGCCAAACCGGGAGATGGGGGGCTGAAGACGGGCTTTAGCTTGCTGCTGCTTGAAGAAGCACTGTCCTTTGGCAAGGGGACAGACAAAAAGGTACAGGTACTGATTACCCTGGCTGCTGCCGACTATACAACGCATACGAATGCCCTGAAAGATCTGATGCGGCTGCTTGAACAGCCCGACTTCGTGCCCGGTCTTTTAGCGGCTAAAGAGGAAACAAAAATTATGGCTTTATTTTCATAAAGAACAGACGTGTCTGGGAGGTAAAAAATGAAACTAGATCATCTGGCGATGTATGTCGAGGACTTGGAAGGGGCAAAGGAGTTTTTTATCCGCTTTTTTGCTGCTGAAACAAATGAGGAGTACTATAATCCCCAAACGGGACTGCGCACGTATTTTTTATCGTTTTCGGGGGGGTCTCGTTTGGAGATTATGACTCGGCCGGGGCTTTTTCCGGGCGGACAGGAGCAATTTTTCACAGGGTATACGCATCTCGCTTTTTCTGCCGGCAGCCGTGACCGGGTCGATCAGCTGACCCGGGAACTGGCCGAAAACGGCTATGAGGTTTTAAGCGGGCCGCGGCTGACCGGTGATGGATACTATGAAAGCTGTATTTGCGGGCCGGAAGGCAATCAGATTGAAATTACGGAATAAAGCAGAAAATTCATAAATGGCAAATCCGGGCGCTGCTGTGGAGCGCCCGGATTTTATTTTATAACTGTCATTGCCGGGCAATGCTCTTTTAGTATAAAATAATAGGTATTATGTGTTTGTAAGGGGAATTGATGTATGCAGGAGAAGCAAAATCAGCGGACGCTCCAAAGCCTGAAGGGACGGATTCATGCCGCTTATCAATATTTAGTTGAAAATAAGGATCAGGAAAATGCCGGGAAGGTGAAACAGCTGGCGCAAAAACTGACAGCAGAGGAATACACCATCGCGTTTTGCGGACATTTTTCTGCCGGAAAATCAAGAATGATCAACCGGCTTGTCGGCGGCAAACTGTTGCCATCAAGCCCCATTCCAACGAGCGCAAATCTTGTCAAGGTCAAAAGCGGCGACTCCTATGCCAAGGTTTTTTTCAAAAATGAGAAACCACGCCTGTATCAGGCGCCGTATGATTACAATCTGGTAAAAAATTATTGCCAGGATGGGGACCAGATTCAGGAGATTGAAATCAGCCAACAGGGGCTAAAGATCCCCCGGGGAATTGTTGTCATGGATACTCCGGGAATTGATTCTGCCGATGATGCGCATCGCATAGCCACAGAATCGGCAATTCATCTGGCCGATTTAATTTTTTACGTGATGGATTATAATCATGTGCAGTCGGAACTGAATTTTATGTTTACCAAGGAACTGACGGAAGCCGGCAAAGAAGTATATCTTGTCGTAAATCAGGTGGATAAGCACTCTGCCGGGGAACTTTCGTTTACCGACTATCAGGCAAGTGTCACTGAGGCTTTTGCTGCCTGGGGCGTCAAGCCAGCCCGTATTTTTTACACGTCATTAAAAGAAGCCGCGCATGAAGAAAATCAATTTTTGCAGCTACAGGAGTTTCTCACGGAGCGGCTCAATAACCACAAGGCATTGCTAAACGATTCCATTGCCTGTTCCCTGGACAAACTGTTGCAGGATCATCTCAGCTGGCGAGAACGGAAAGCTGAGGCGAAATTGAGCGGGGCCAAAAGTATTCTGCAGGAATTATCGACGGCAGAACAAAATGATTTAACGGCCAACTATCAGTCGTTGCTCGATGAGAAAACAGCTTTGGCCGGAGCCCTTGAAACAGCAGCGCAGGAATTTGATGCGCTGCTGCAAAAGATCCTGGCCAATGCCTACCTTATGCCGTTTGAAACGAGGTCACTGGCGGAAGCTTATCTTGAAGCATCGGCTCCCGATTTTAAGATCGGATTTTTCTTTTCGCAAAAAAAGACAGCAGCAGAGCGCGCACGTCGGTGCCAGGTTTTTTACCAGGGGATGGCGGAAAAAGTGAACTCGCAGCTCATATGGCATTTGCGTGATTTTTTGGCTGGCTTTTTGCGGCAAAAACGGTTGGATTCTCCTGAATTGTTGACCGCAGCCCAGCAGTTTTCCTTTCCCTTCGGCGAGGAAGTGCTGACCGGGGCCTTGAAGCCTGGGGCCTGCCTGTCGGGGGAATATCTGCTCAATTACACCAGTCAGGTGGCAGAGGAGATAAAGCGGCTGGCGAAGGCTGCACTCAACCTGCTAAAAGAAGATATTTTACAGGAACTGGATAAAAAGAACCGGCAACTTGAAGCAAAGGTCGCCGAAAAATCTGTTGGGCTGGAACGATATGTACGGGCGCTCGAAGAAATCAGCCGGGCACAGGCCGCCGCTGTTCGTGAGCGCCAGCAGCTGGCGGCACGTATTGAGGCAGCAGCTGCTGCCCCGGATTTTGAAGCGGAGATGCTGTTTGTGAGGCCAACGATTGCCTTTGAAATTATTGCCGGACAGGAAGAACCTTTGCCAGCGGCAGAAAAAGTTTCTGTAGTGACGTTGAAGGAACAGACACGAACACAGGCCGATAGTCCAGCCGAGGATCAGATAAAATCCATGCAGCACAGACTTAAAGAATCGGCGAGAATAATCCGTAATTTGCCAGGATTTTCCCGGTTGTCACAGGAGCTTGCTGAAAAAGCACAGCGGCTCGACAATAAAGGGTTTAGTGTGGCCCTGTTTGGTGCCTTTAGTGCCGGGAAATCCTCGTTTGCCAATGCTTTGCTCGGACAACGGGTATTGCCGGTATCGCCCAACCCGATGACGGCAGCGATCAACCGCATCAAACCAGTCGATGACGGGCATGGGCATGGGCTGGTCTATATCCGTCTGAAAACTCCGGCGGTTATGCTGGAAGATGTAAATCAGGCGCTGCAGATTTTTTCCTGTCAGGCGCCAAGCCTTGAAGGTGCAGTGGAAATAGTTGCCGGACTCAATGGTGATTTAGCCTGGCAGGGGGCGGCAGAAAAGACGAATTACAGTTTTCTGCAGGCGTTTTCTCGTGGCTATGCACAGTTGGCGGCGCAGCTTGGCACGACGCTGTCATCGACCACGGATGAATTTGCTCCGTATGTTGCCTGCGAAGAAAAATCATGTTTTGTCGATTGGATTGATCTTTACTATGATTGTGCCCTGACTCGCCAGGGGATTACGCTGGTCGATACGCCGGGGGCAGATTCCATCAATGCGAGACATACTGGGGTGGCGTTTGATTTCATAAAGAACTCGGATGCTATTTTGTTTGTCACGTACTACAATCATGCATTTTCCAAGGCGGATCGCGAATTTTTGATCCAGCTTGGCCGGGTCAAGGACGCCTTTCAGCTCGATAAAATGTTCTTTATGATCAATGCCATTGATCTGGCTGACAGCGAACAGGAGCAGGCAACAGTGGTCGATTATGTGCGCGGGCAGCTGATAAAATACGGGGTGAGGCAGCCGCAGGTTTATCCGCTATCGAGTTTACAGGCGCTGGAGGAAAAACTGACGGAGGCGGAGGAAACGGTTTCCGGGCTTCCTGAATTTGAAACCGATTTTTATCATTTTATTACGCATGATTTAGCCACGATGGCAGTTCGTGCTTCGCAGCAGGAATTGAATCGTGTGGAGCAGCTGCTCAAAAATTTGATTTTGAGTACCGGGGTTGAACAGTCGGTTAAGGAGCAGCGGCGATTAAGCCTGGAAACGGAAAAATCAAGGCTGCTTAAGATTCTGGCCCAGCAGACACCGGCCTCACTGGAGCGGCGGCTGGCACAGGAAACCGAAGAGCTTGTATATTATATAAAGCAAAGGGTGTTTTTGCGCTATTACGATTTTTTTAAGGAGTCGTTTAATCCGGCTGTGCTGCGCGACGATGGTCGTGATCTGAAACAGGCTCTACAAAATGCGTTGGCAGAACTTTTGGCTCAGCTTGGTTTTGATTTTTCCCAGGAGATGCGGGCTACGACGCTTCGGCTTGACCGGTTTGCCGAAAAAATATTGATCGAGCAGCAGTGCTTACTGACGGAAACAATGCAGGGGATCAATCAGGATTTGTCTTTTGCCCAGTACGAGTTTGCCGGCAGTGCGGCTATTGATTTTTCCCCTGCGTTTGCTGCGCTGCCGCCAGCGATGTTCAGTCGAATGCTGGCTGGGTTTAAGAACCCGAAAGCTTTCTTTGAGCGAAATGAAAAGGAACAGATGCGAACGGAACTCGCGGAGATCTTGGCAAGTCCGGCGGAGGAATATCTGGCACGCGAGCAGGCGAAACTTGAAGCCGTGTATGATGAATTGCTGACGACAGCTTTTGCCGCCTTGATTAAACAAATGCAGGAAGAAGTAGAGGCTTTTTATCTGAGCCTTTTGTCGGCGCTTGAAGGTGGTGTTTCTGGTGAGTGTTTACGCCAGATTCAAACACAGCTGCAGGCAGTAAAAAAATAGTCATGAACAAAAAGATTCGCCGGGATATGAAACAGGCTGTCCGGCGAATTTTTTTATTTGGAAGTTTAAGGTAAAATCATAAATATTTTTTATGGGAAAATAGTCGGGAGCGCGTGCAGCTGATTTATGATAAAATTAAGTAAATGTTGTTATTTGGCTTCTTTTTGGATTGTATAGGGGGATTTTATGATGAAAATTAAAACACTAAAGGGTAAACTTATTTCAATTACACTGGCACTGTTCTTTGTGGTGCTGCTGAGCAGCACCGCGGCGGTAGCTTTTTTTGTCAAAGGGCAGATGGAAACGGTTTTGTTGAATAAATCAATTGAAACAGCAACGGAAATGTCACAGAATATCACGAATATGCTGTCGGCACAGCAGGCAAAAACCGAGGATTTACAGGCATTTTTGGCAGAGAAGTCAAAGCAGAAAAACATTGCTTATGCGGTGATCATCGATAAAAATGCTGTGGCAATTGCCCATAGCGATGCCGCTAAAATAGGCAAACAATATGATGATGCCTACACGCTTGATGGAGCAAAGAACGGCAATGTAAAGACTTCACGTTTTTTTGCCGATATGCAGCAGATCTGGACGTATGACATTATGGTACCGATATATAAAAATGGCACGCAGGTCGGAGCGCTCGATATAGGGATTCCGGAAACCGGGATTACCGAGGTTATTTACAAGATTGTTCAAATACAGACAATCCTGAGTGTGATATTTTTCCTGGTGATTTCGCTGCTACTCGCAGGCGTCTTTCATCGGATGTTTATGCCGCTCAATGATATGGTACAGATCATCAACAAGATCGGTCAGCTGGATCTGAAAAAAGATGGTCGCCTTGACCGTCTTGTCGGCAATACCGATGAAATCGGTGAAATTGCCCGCTCGCTGTCGAGCATGCAGGCAAGCGTAGCCGCCTTGGTAAAGGAAATCATCAACAATTCGCAGAGCTTGAGCAGTTCATCGACGATGCTGTCGTCTACGGTCAAGCATTTATCGGACAAGGTTGTCGTCATAACAGATTCCGTGCAGGATATATCCTCGCAGATGCAGGAAGCCAGTGCGGCGACAGAAGAGATCACAGCTTCGATTGAAGAGGTTGAGGCCAATATTAATGTTCTTTCGCAAAAGGCGGCCAATGGCAGCGACAATGCGGTTGACTTTAAAGACCGGGCTCAAAATGCACAGAAAAACAGCCGTCAGGCCATTGATGAATCGATGCAGATTCTGGCGGAGAAAAAAGCTGATGTGGAAAAGGCGATCGCAACAGGACGCGTAGTGGAAAACATCAAGGTGATGGCTGATACGATTGCCGGTATTTCGGCGCAGACGAATCTGCTGGCGCTCAATGCCGCGATTGAAGCTGCGCGGGCCGGTGAGCAGGGTCGTGGCTTTGCCGTTGTAGCCGAAGAGGTCAGAAAGCTGGCGGAGCAGTCAGGAAAATCGGTCCTGAATATTCAAGAGACAATCGATCAGGTGCAGGTTGCCTTTAAGAGCAGCACGGATACAGGCACGGGTATGCTGGACTTCATCGATCAGGATGTTCAGAAAAACTTTGCGGCTTATGGGGATACCGGCCGCCATTATGCGGAGGATGCTGAATTTGTCAGCCGGATGTCAGAGGAAATTGCCCGGATGTCCGAAGATGTAAATCATACGGTCAGTGAAGTGAGCAAGGCAATCCAGGTGATGACAGGTAACACGCAAAAATCAAATGAACATACAAAGACGATCAGCGATAACATGGACGAGACAACAGCCGTATTGAAAAACGTTGCCGATACCGCCGGGGAACAGGCGCAGCTGGCAGCGAATCTCAATGACATGGTAAGAAAATTCAAGGTGTAATAACGCCAGTATTTAGTAAATAAGTAAGAAATGGGCAGCAGGAGCAGGGCGGAAACGCAGTTCTGGCTGCCCTTTGCTTTATAGCGGGCAGGTGCTTGTCATTTATTTTAATCCGGTAGTTTTTATGCTATACTGATAGCGCATTATTTTTGGCAGATCAGCGATGTTTGGCCAATGATCAGAAAATGGAAGGGGAAAAAACCTCGATGAAAACAGGGTTTGACCACAAAAAATACATAGAAAAACAGTCAAAATATATTTTGGAACGGGTTCATGCCTGCGATAAACTTTATATGGAGTTTGGCGGCAAGCTGATGGCGGATTTTCATGCCCGCAGGGTATTGCCCGGGTTTGATCCGGATGCAAAAATAAAGTTACTGCACCACCTGGCAGACAAACTCGAGATTATTATCTGTATTTATGCCGGTGACATCGAGCGCAATAAGATTCGCGGAGATTTTGGCATCACGTATGAACTTGAAGTCTTGCGGATGATTGATGATTTGCGCCGGCATAAGCTTGCCGTCAACAGTGTCGTCATCACGCGCTGTGAGGATACGCTCGCGACCAACGCCTTCGGGCAAAAGCTTGCCAATCGTGGAATTCGTGTATATAAACACGCGGCGACGAAAGGCTATCCGACCGATGTGGATACCATTGTCAGCGAGGAAGGATATGGGAAGAATCCTTATATCGAGACGACGAAGAGTATTGTTGTCGTGACGGCTCCAGGCCCCAGCAGCGGCAAATTGGCAACCTGTCTGAGCCAGATGTATCATGAGGCGAAACGTGGGGTAAAGGCAGGCTATGCAAAATTTGAGACGTTTCCAGTCTGGAATCTGCCGCTTAAACACCCGGTAAACATTGCCTATGAAGCGGCGACGGCAGATCTGAAGGACATAAATATGATCGATTCGTTTCATCTGGCAGCTTATGGTGAGACGGCGGTCAATTACAATCGCGATATCGAGGTTTTTCCGGTACTGCGGCGAATCATCGAAAAAATAACCGGTGAAAAATCGATCTATCAGTCGCCGACGGATATGGGAGTCAACCAGGTCAAACATGGCATCGTTGATGATGACGTTGTGCGGGAAGCGGCCTGCCAGGAGGTCATCCGCCGTTACTTTACTACGGCCTGTGATCATAAAAAAGGAATTGCCGGCAGTGATACCCTGGAACGGGTAAAACTGCTGCTTGATGAACTAGAGCTGACAGAGCTGGACCGGGTTCCGGTTGGACCGGCCCGTCAGGCTGCCGGTGAATTGCAGTCACAATGGCCGGATACGGAAGATCTCGTCTCCGTCATGGCGATTGAATTGCCGGACGGGACAGTTCTGACAGGCAAGTCTTCTGATTTGATGAGTGCCTCGGCAGCGGCTGTTTTAAATGCCGTTAAATATCTGGCCGGAGTACCGGATTCGTTGCATTTGCTGTCGCCGCTGACCCTCGAACCGATTCTTGATTTGAAACGGACGATTTTTGACCATGCAAATCCGCCGGCCTTGAATTTACAGGAGGTATTGCTGGCCTTGAGCATCAGTGCGGCAACAAGCCCGGTTGCACATTGTGCGATCCGGCAGCTCAGAAAATTGCAGGGGTGTCAGGCGCATGCGACGACGATGCTCGAGGGCAGTGATGAAAAGTTTTTTAAAAAATTGGGCGTGGAATACACCTGTGATCCTCGCTTTTCGTCAAACCGTCTCTATGATAGCAATTGAGCTGGTGCTGGCAAGCACCTTGCTTAAAAATTTTTGACAGGAGAGGAAGTTTCTATGAAAGCAGCACTGATTATTGTGGATGTGCAGACGGGGGTAGCGGTAGAGGAAATTTACAATCGGGAACAGGTATTAGGCAATATCGCGGAACTGCTCGCTTTTTGCCGGGAACTGCAGCTGGATATTCTTTATATTCGTCATGATGATGGGCCGGAAAGTGATCTGACTGCCGGCAGCGACGCCTGGCAGATTGTGCCTCTGCTGAAACCTGCTCCAGGAGAGAGAATTTTTGATAAAAAATATAACAGCCTGTTCTATAAAACTGGTGTGAAGGAATATTTATCTGCTAGAGGCATTGATACGATCCTTCTTACCGGCCTGCAGACAGAATACTGTATCGATGCGAGCTGTAAGGCGGGGTTTGAGCATGGGTACCGGGTGATTATTCCTGAGGATACGACCAGTACTCGCGACAACGGCGCCTTTAGCGGTCGCCAGCTCCATGAGTTTTTTACCTATAAGATCTGGCAGGGGCGGTACGCCGAGGTCGTGCCATTGACTGCTTTGAAAAAAAGATTAGCTGTTCAATAAAAATAGTAAAAGCGCCCGTAAGCTCGGTTCGAGCTTGCGGGCGCTTTTTTGAAACGACGGGAATTATCTGGCCAAAGACTTGTATTTTTCAAGCCGCTGGCGGGCATCGGCCTCGGTTTTGGCAAATAACTCCTCGGCTTGAGCGGGAAATTGCTTTTGCAGTGAGGAATAACGGACTTCCCCCAGCAAAAAGTCGCGGAAGTTTCCGGTGGGTTCTTTCGAATCAAGGATAAACGCAGGCTTTTCGCTTGCTTCTCCCTGCGGCTGATAGCGGTAGAGACTCCAGTAGCCGCAATCAACGGCCAGTTTTGCCTCAAGCTGGCTGCAGCCCATGCTTTTGAAACCGTGTGTTATGCAGGGGGCGTAGGCAATAATCAGGGAAGGACCCGGATAGGCTTCGGCTTCGGCGATGGCCTTTAATGTCTGATTTTTGTCGGCTCCCATGGCGATTTGAGCGACATATATATAGCCATAGCTCATTGCCATCAGGCCGAGATCCTTCTTTTTCGTGCGCTTGCCGCTGGCAGCGAATTTTGCCACGGCAGCCGTCGGGGTGGCCTTCGAGGATTGGCCGCCCGTATTGGAGTAGACTTCAGTATCAAGCACGAGGACATTGATGTTTTCCCCGGAGGCCAGTACGTGATCAAGCCCGCCAAAGCCGATATCGTAGGCCCAGCCATCCCCACCGAAAATCCATTGTGATGGCTTGACGAGAAAATCGCGGTTGCGGTAAATCTCTGCCAGCAGCGGATCGGCAAGGGACTGCTTGTTTAAGCTATGCAGCAGCTGGTCGGCGCGTTCACGGGTGTTTTCTCCGCTGTCAAAATGGCGGAGCCAGTCAGTGCAGGCAGCCTTGAAGTCACTGTCTGCACTTGCCAAAGAGGCCTTTTCGATATCAGTTGCCAGCTTGGCCCGTACTTGTCTCGCCCCGAGAAACATGCCGAGTCCAAATTCGGCATTATCTTCAAACAATGAGTTGGCCCAGGCGGGACCATGCCCGCGATGGTTTTTTGTATAGGGGATAGAGGGGGCACTGCCAGCCCAGACAGAGGAACAGCCAGTGGCGTTAGCAACCATCATGCGGTCGCCAAACAGCTGGGTGACAAGCTTGAGGTAGGGACTTTCCCCACAGCCGGAGCAGGCTCCGGAAAATTCAAGCAACGGCTGTTCGAACTGACTGCCCTTGACAGAGGCTTTTTTCATTGGATTTTTCTTTGGCGATAGCTGTAGGGCATATTCCCAGAGGGCTTCCTCGTGTACCTGGCTGGCCAGCGGTTTCATGACAAGGGCTTTTTCTTTGGCCGGACATACCTGGGCGCAATTGCCGCAGCCATTACAGTCCAGCGGGGATACGGACAGACGAAAATCGAGACCGGCGGAGCCGATAGCCGCTTTGACGACAAAGCCTTCAGGAGCTGTGGCTAGTTCGTCTTTGTCAACAAGTACAGGGCGTATGGCTGCATGCGGGCAGACAAACGAACATTGATTGCACTGGATGCAGGCACTCGGTTTCCACTGCGGAACGTGTACGGCGATGCCTCGTTTTTCGTAGGCAGATGTTCCGAGCGGGTAAGTGCCGTCCTCCACGCAGGTAAAAGCGCTGACCGGAAGACGGTCGCCCTCCTGACGATTGACAGGACGCAAAACTTCGTCAATAAAGGCTGGAACTTCCTTGTCTTTACTGGCATTGGTAGCGGCTGTCTGCCAGGTGGCTGGAACCGTAATTTTTCTGACGGCAGCAAGACCGGCATCGATGGCAGCGTGATTCATGGCGACAACTTTTTCGCCTTTTTTGCCGTAGGAGCTTATGACCGCTTCCTTTAAATACTTGATAGCTTCCTCCACCGGAATAATGGCAGCTATTTTAAAGAAGGCCGCTTGCATGATCGTATTGATTCTGCCGCCTAGTCCGAGGTTCTCGGCAATGGCAACGGCATCGATGGCAAAAAAGTCAATTTTATGCTGGTACAGGTATTGTTTCATCGCGGCCGGCAGCTGGCGGTCGATTTCTTCATCCGTCCAGCTGCAGTTGAGCAGAAAGCTGCCGCCGGGCTTGAGCCCGAGCAATACATCATAATTGTCGACATAAGACTGATTGTGGCAGGCGATAAAGTCGGCCTTATGGATCAGATAAGGTGCTTTGATGGGCTGCTGGCCAAAGCGCAGATGAGAAACGGTAATGCCACCGGATTTTTTTGAATCGTAGGCGAAATAGGCCTGGGCATACATATCGGTATGGTCACCGATGATCTTTATCGCGCTTTTATTGGCCCCGACAGTTCCGTCGGAACCAAGTCCCCAAAATTTACAGGCTTTGGTACCCGGAGGGGTGGTGTCGAGATCCTTTCCCAAAGGCAGAGAAGTATGCGTAACATCATCGACGATGCCGACCGTGAAATGGTCTTTAGGAACTTTTTGATTAAGATTATCAAAGACGGCCTCAATATGCCCCGGGACAATATCTTTGCCGCCGATGCCGCAGCGTCCACCGACGATCAGCGGCTGCCAGTCAGCATTGTAGAAGGCAGTTTTTACATCAAGGTAGAGCGGTTCGGCCAGCGCTCCCGATTCTTTGGTTCGGTCGAGGACTGCTATTTTCTTTACGGTCCGGGGAATGTATTTAAAGAAGTGTTCAATCGAAAACGGCCGGTACAGATGAACGGTCAACAGACCTACTTTTTCGCCAGCGGCATTGAGGTGATCAACGGTTTCTTCGATGGCCTCGCAGACAGAACCCATGGCAATAATCAGGCGCTGGGCATCTTTAGCTCCATGATAATTGAATAAATGGTAGTCACGTCCGGTAAGCCGGTTTATTTCCTGCATATACTCTTCGACAATTTGCGGCAGGGCATCATAGTAGCGGTTTACAGCTTCTTTTTGCTGGAAGTAAATATCGGAGTTTTGTACGGTGCCGCGCAGCACCGGATGATCTGGATTCAGGGCGCGGCGGCGAAAGTCATTGACGGCTTCCAGATCGACCAGTTCCGCGAGTTCCTCGTAGTCGAGAACTTCTATTTTTTGAATTTCATGGGAGGTGCGAAAACCGTCAAAAAAATTCAGGAAGGGGACGCGGCCCTTGATGGCAGCCAGATGGGCAACGGCGGATAAATCCATTACCTGCTGCACACTGCTTTCTGCCAGCAGCGCAAAGCCTGTCTGGCGCACGGCCATGACATCGGAGTGATCGCCAAAGATGCTGATGGCGTTTGAGCCTACGGCGCGGGAACTCACATGGAAGACACCTGGTAAAAGTTCGCCGGCAATTTTATACATATTGGGGATCATTAGTAGTAGACCCTGGGAAGCGGTGTATGTGGTTGTCAACGCGCCGCCGTGCAGCGAGCCGTGGACGGCACCGGCGGCTCCGCCTTCCGACTGCATTTCGACGACTTCCACGGTCTGACCAAAAATGTTCTGACGCCCCTGGGCGGCCCACTCATCGACGCTTTCAGCCATAGCGGAAGACGGGGTGATGGGGAAAATGGCGGCGACATCGGTAAAAGCATAGGATATGTAGGCGGCAGCTGTATTGCCGTCCATGGTTTTCATTTTTCTCTGCTGGTTCATAAAATCAACTCCTGAAAATTATGCTGTATTTTTCTCTGCGAAGTTCATCTGCGCGTTGCCCTGCCTGTTGATTTAAGGGTCGGGATTGAAAGGACGGCAATAAAAAAATCCGTCCCTAAAAAGGGACGGATTATATTCCGCGATACCACCCTGATTTTATAAAGCTGAAAATGCCCTATAACACTCATCAACGTACTAACATACGCGTTTCCTGTAACGGGGATCAGCCGTCATGACTTACTTGGATGTTCGGTCATGCTTCTCGGAGATGATTTTCTGTAAAGGGCTGCCTGCCGTCTTTCACCAAACGCCGGCTCTCTGGGAAGCTTTTCCAATACATACTCGTTCTCTTCATCGAATGTCTTTTTGTATGAATCAATATTTACAATTGATTTGAACTTACGAGTACAATCATACTATTACGTAAACATACTGTCAATAGGTAATGGTGAAAAAATATTTATTTAGTGTTTTTACAGTGGACATTATGGGAAAAATGTACATATTGTTCATTCGCTTGCGTTGTTGACATTGCGGATAAATAATAATGTGGTAAAAATACGGCAGTGTTGTTTTTGTTTAATGGACAACAAGACTTGGCGGAAGGCGCGGCAGCTGGCTAGGAATTGCGGCAGGTTTCTGTTAAAATAGGATAGGCTTGTTGCTTTTAAACCAGCAGAGTTGGTTTAAAAATGTAGTTTTACTGTGAGGTGTGGATATGATTCAGATAGAGAAGCTGAGTAAAAAATTTGGCGACCGTACAGCTGTACAGGATCTGTCGCTGGAAGTGAAAGCTGGTGAGATTTTTGGCTTGCTTGGGCCGAATGGGGCAGGAAAGACGACCACGATTCGGATGCTGACCATGCTCACCTGCCCGACCAGTGGGAAGATTTCTGTCAATGGGTGTGATATCAGCTGTCAGAATCATCAGGTTCGGCAGATTATCGGCATTGTGCCGCAGCATTTTAATCTCGATGCAGATTTGACGGTGTGGGAAAATCTTGATCTTCATGGCCGCTTGCACCATATTCCGCGTGAGCAGCGGCGGGCTCGCATTGATGAGCTGCTTGCCTACGTCGAACTTGCCGATCGTGCCGGCGAACGGGTACAGCGGCTTTCCGGAGGAATGAAGCGGCGGCTGATGATAGCACGGGCACTTTTGCATCAGCCCAGTGTGCTGTTTCTTGATGAACCAACGGTAGGTCTTGATCCGCAGGTGCGCCGGCGTCTGTGGGATTTAATCCGACGATTAGCTGAGAGCAATTTGACGGTCGTACTGACGACGCATT
>JBOFWE010000115.1:0-2495 GCA_051653465.1 Selenomonadaceae bacterium
GGGTAATTCATGGCCGAATCCATTTCCCGACCGCAGAGGTATTCCCGATGCACACCATAGCTGATCTTGTTAGAAGCATCCTCCCAGACTTCACCAATCATCACCGCATCCTGATCGGTCTCCTTGAGTACCTTGTAAAAATGCTGCGAGAACTGGGGTGGCAGCTCATCGATGACATCAAGACGCCAGCCGCTGGCGCCAGCCTTCAGCCAGTATTTAAGCACGCTGTCTTCATCATCAATGATAAAGTCCATATAAGAGCGCGTCGTCTCATTGACATTGGGCAGCGTAAAAAAGCCCCACCAACTGTCATATTCATACGGATAACGCTTGAAGCTGTACCATTCATAGTAAGGCGAGCGCTGGGACTGAAATGCCCCTACCGTATCGTAATGGTTATCACGATTAAAGTACCGGCTGTCACTGCCGGTATGGCTGAATACACCATCAAGAATAATGCGGATATCCAGTTCTTTGGCATACGCTGTAAGCCGGACAAACTCTTCGTTTGTTCCAAGCAGCGGGTCCACTTTGTGATAATCACCGGTATCATAATGGTGGTTGCTGGCCGACTCAAAAATCGGATTCAGGTAAATAACTGAAATCCCAAGTTCTTTTAAATACGGCAATTTTTCACGGATTCCAGCTAAATTACCACCAAAGAAATCGTACGCGACAATTTCCTTCGTATCCACATCCTTGTAATAAAAGGGGGTATCCTCCCAGTCCGCATGAATGACCGCATTTTTTTTGCGCACAATTCGATCCCCCTGGCGGCAGAACCGATCCGGAAATATCTGATACATCACCGCCCGCTTAAACCAGTCCGGCGTCTTGGCTCCTTTGTAAACAACCGTAATCTGATAAGAGGCTGGCGTTTCATCATAACACTGCCCGCAGCCGCCGAGATGTTCCGGATTGTTCCCATAAAAGAACTTGCCGTTTTTGGTGTTGACAATGAAATAGTACCACATCAAGGTCCCCTTGTCCGCTGCCTGAATGATCCCTTCATAGCGGGTACCCACTGACCCGGTTGATTTTTCCTGCAGCGTCAGCAAGGTTTCCCCTGTATTTTCCTGCCAGACACGAACAATAACCGAAGTGACAATTTCATCCGTATCGACATCAAGCGCCAGTCGTATCGGTGTCCCGCTGACAACCGCTCCGGCCGGGCTGCGGTAATAGATATCCTGTGAATTATGCTTAAGATTTCTTTTTTCTGCCATAATCTTCACCTTTTAAATCAGCTTAGCAGAAAAGCCCGGCGGTCAATTCCCTGCCAGGCTCTGCCGCAAATTCATTTATTTTTTCAGCCGCAAATAAACCTCATGATACTGCTTGGCCGATTCTGCCCAACCGTAATCGGCCGTCATGGCATTTTTGACAATCGTCTGCCATAAAGAAATATTTTCAAAGTCACCCAAAGCCCGCTTGATCGTATAGAGCATTTCATGCGCATTGTAATTGGTGAAAGTAAATCCCGTTCCCGTCTGGGTATATTTATCAAATGGCTGCACAGTGTCCTTGAGGCCTCCCGTTTCACGCACAATCGGGATACAGCCATAGCGCAGGGCAATCAGCTGCCCGATACCGCAGGGCTCATAGCGCGAAGGCATCAAAAACAGATCGGCTGACGCATAAATCTGATGAGCCAGCGTATTATCAAAACAGATATCAATTGCCACCTTCTTTGGCAGCCGCCAAGCCAGCCCACGGAACCAGTCCTCATATACCTTGTCGCCGGTGCCAAGCACAACGAGCTGAATATCCTCATACTGCAACAGCTCATCGGCAATACGCACAATCAGATCCAACCCCTTTGGGGGGACAAGCCGCGATACAAGTGCCAGCATTGGCACATCACGGCGGACAGGCAATCCGAGCACCTTCTGCAGCCGGACCTTATTATCCACCTTCTTTTCCGCCGTGTTTTTATCATACTGCACAAAAATCTTCGGATCGGTAGCCGGATTATAGACTTCATAATCAATCCCATTGATGATCCCCTGTAGTTTTGCCGAGCTAGCCCGCAGCAGGCCATCAAGCCGTTCCCCAAAATATTCGTACTGAATTTCCCGGGCATAGGTCCGGCTTACGGTCGTCAAATAATCTGAATAAATGATGCCCCCCTTCATGAAGTTAACCGCATCAAAGAATTCCAGATCGCCATTTTTAAAATACTTCCAGTCAAGCCCCAGGACATCGGTCATCACTTCTTTGGCAAACAATCCCTGGTACTTCAAATTATGGATCGTATAGACCGTGCGAATCGATTCATAACGCGCATCGCCCCGATGATCGAGCTTTAAAAATACGCTTACCATTCCGGTATGCCAGTCATTTAAATGAATCACATCCGGCAAAAAATCCATTGCCGGCAGCATATCGAGCACCGCCCGGCAAAAAAATGAAAAGCGCTCGGCATCATCCTCATAACCATAAAGCTCTTTGCGATTGAAATACTCCTCGTTGTCGACAAAATATACGGGAACACC
>JBOFWE010000116.1:0-13911 GCA_051653465.1 Selenomonadaceae bacterium
GACCGACATATTTTTCAATCATGATTCCCATGGATTTTCCTTCGTTTTTGACCGAGGCATAGAGTGCTAAAAAGTCCTGTACCGCCCCAAAGAAAATACTGCCAAACAAAAGCCACAGAAGAGCTGGCAGCCAGCCAAACATTGCCGCAATAATCGGACCAGTCACCGGTCCGGCTCCGGTAATCGAGGAAAACTGATGGGCAAAGACCGTGAGTCTGGATGCCGGCGCATAATCCTGTCCATCCTCATATCTGCGGGCTGGAGTAACCGCCGTTTTATCGATCCCCCATGTTTTCTCAAGCCAGCGACCATACGTAAAATAAGCAACAATATAAATTAAAATTGCTGCACCGACAATTGTTAAACCGTTCATTCCAATTCCCCTCTTCTTTTGTCAACCGGGAGCATAAATGCAAAAAAGATTCTTCGTCTTCTTGTTGAAGACGAAGAATCTCTCCGCGGTACCACTTCATTTGCTGCCCTGCAGCCATCTCAGCCCGGACTTTGTCCGGAAAAATTTTAACGAGGCTGCCCCCGGTACGGCCTACTTGCATTCAGCCGACTGCTCACAGGTGATGAGTTCAGCTTTGAATTATCGTCTTTCAGCCCCTGACGATTCTCTGTAAAATTCTGCTGCTGGCTTTTGTCCTGCTCTCTGCATTTGACATGTTTTATTGATGGATAATATACCACTTATGCAGGACATTGTCAAATTCTATATGTAATATTGTAAATTTGCAGGTAAAAATACAGCGGAACGATTCGCCGGTCGTTCCGCTGTTGCTTAATCCTGTACTTTTTTTAATTTACGCTGTAACACACAGCGCAAGCCCGGTCTGATATGGGGTAAAGCAAAACACTTATTGCAAGACAGACAGCGCGATTCCGGCTGTCCTCCCAAAAGCCTTGGCAAAAGATCCGGTTCACAGACCAAAGGGCGCCCCAGCGATACCATATCAATGCCTGCTGCCAACACCACATCCATATCGGCCAAAGACCGTACGCCGCCGACAAGGCTCAGTGGCAAGTCAACCTGCTGGCGCAAAGCAGCGATCCGCTCGAGGTAATAAAGCCGTTCATCCCGTTTTTTTGCCAGAAAATCGACCCCGCTGCATTCAGCAAGCTCAACCCCCAGCTCCTTACAGCGTCTGAGCATGTAAATCATATCCGCCGCATAGGCTTCATCCTCCGTCTTGCTGTCATTGTTGAGCTTTATGAGCACTGGAAAGTCATCGCCACAGGCGGCTTTGATGCCGGTAATAATTTCTGCACAAATACGAAACCTATTTTCCACACTGCCACCATAGGCATCCTGACGCTGATTGAACGTCTTGTCAAGAAAACGTGACAGAAGATAGCTGTGCGCAGCGTGAAGCTGTACCCCATCCACACCGGCCTGCTGCAGGCGTTTTGCCGCGGCGATGAAATCCTGCTCAATTCCCGAAATCTCGGCCAGTGTCAGCTCCCGTGCCTGCCGGTTTTTTTTCAGCTCCCGGGCAACAACATCGACCAAATCCTCCTGGTCAACAGCCCGCGGACCGGCATGGCTGATCTGCACAATAAATTTAGCGCCATGCTTCTGTACGATTTTTGCCGCCCGTTCAAATTGCGGAATATAACGGTCAGAAAAAATCCCGATTTGCTCCTCATTCGCCTTGCCCTCGGGAGAAACATTACAGTGCCCGGTGATAATCATGCCGATGCCATTCGCTGCCAATGTTTCATACATCGCAAATTCCGCTTCTGTCATCTGCCCCTGCGTATCCCCCAAAAAGCTGTGGACAGCCGAGCGGATCAAGCGATTTTTACAAACAAGGCGGCTCAATTTTATTTCTTGTTCGACTCTATTCATCTAAAGCACCATCCCTATCAGCATATATTTTTATTATACCATGATGATCTGTATTTTTTATGGAAAGATTTCCTGCCTCATAGCAAAAACAGGAACACTGCCCCAAGGGGCAGCGCTCCTGTTTTTTCGTTGCCGCAACCGCCTGTATGGCGGTTGTTAGCTCTCCGTACGGCGTATATCAGCTCCAAGTGCACAGAGCTTTTTCACGAGATTATCGTAACCACGATCTATATGATGAATATACCCTATCTGCGTTTCGCCCTCTGCTACCAGACCGGCCAAAACCATGGCCGCTCCAGCTCTGAGATCCGTCGCCTTCACCTGGCAGCCCGTCAGGGTATCTACCCCTTCCACAACGGAAGTACGTCCATCAATTTTTATATTTGCGCCCATGCGTTTCAGTTCATCCACATGCATAAAACGGTTTTCAAAAACGGTTTCGGTCACAAGGCCATTGCCTTCCGATATTGCCAGCATAGCCATAAACTGCGCCTGCATATCGGTTGGAAAACCTGGATACGGCATTGTCTTCACGTCAACGGCCTTAGTCTGCTTATCACAGCTGACACGAATGCCACTGACGTCCTCTTCAATTGTCACGCCAGCTTCTTTGAGCTTTGCTATTACCGGTTTTAAATGTTCACTGATAGCGTTCTCTATGTAGACATCCCCACGGGTCATAGCAGCAGCCACCATATAAGTTCCAGCTTCAATGCGGTCAGGAATTATGGTGTAGTTGCGACCGGTCAGCTTTTTCACGCCTTCGATTTTAATCGCATTCGTCCCGGCCCCGCGAATTTTAGCCCCCATCACATTCAGGTAATTAGCCAAATCAACGATTTCCGGTTCCTGGGCCGGATTTTCAATCAGCGTCTGTCCCTCCGCCATGCAAGCAGCCATCATGATGTTTTCCGTAGCTCCTACACTTGGGAAATCCAGATATATGCGGGCGCCCTTTAGGCCATTATCTGCTTTTGCCAGGATAAATCCATGCCCAATTTCAATTTCAGCCCCGAGAGCTTCAAACCCTTTAAGATGAAGATCAATGGGGCGTGTTCCTATCGCACAGCCACCCGGCAATGAAATCTTGGCCTGGCCACAGCGCGCCAAAAGCGGCCCCATAATCAGAAAAGACGCCCGCATCTTGCGCACGAGATCATACGGGGCTTCACAACAGGCAATCTTTGAGCTGTCGACAAGCAGCGTATTTTTCGCCTCGTCAAACTGCGCCTTTACACCCAGTTCCAGTAAAACTTCCGAAATCGTATGTACATCTTCGAGTGCCGGAACTTCATCCAGCAAGCTCGGCTGATCCTGCCCTAAAAGTGTTGCCGCAATGATCGGCAACACCGCATTTTTGGCCCCACTAATTTTTACCCGGCCTTCTAACCGATTGCCGCCATTTATAATTAACTTTTCCATTATTTCCTCCCGCAATATACTGCTAAAGTATCACATCATAGTTTATCATTAACAGCCCATTCCCGCAAGGGGCAAAAGGCCTGCCCGGCTCTTGTCCGCAAAATTTATCCTCATCCCCGGGCAGGATACAATCGCTGTTATGCCGAATAAAAAAAATACTAACTCATGTAGCAAAAAGCAGGTGATACTTTTGTTCTTTATCGACGAAATCAAGGCTTATAAACCAACCGGCGAGCAGGAAGCGGCCGACAAGGCCTCTATACTCGCTATGATCGATACCTTTCCGGAAAATATCTTGCTGCGGGAAAATACCATCGCTCATATGACAAGTTCCGGCTTTGTCGTCAATAAAACCATGGATAAGGTTTTATTTATTCATCATAATATTTATAAATCCTGGGGCTGGACCGGCGGTCACGCTGACGGTGAAACCGACCTGGTCAAGACAGCCTGTCGTGAGGTCCGTGAAGAAACTGGTCTTAAAACACTTACCCCCTTACTCGACGGCATCGCTGCCCTTGATATTTTACCAGTGCTGCCACACAGAAAAAATGGGCACTACGTGGGTACTCACCTTCATTTTTCACCGGCATATTTACTGCAAGGGGACGAGCAGGAGCCACTGCACAGCAAACCGGATGAGAACAGCGGCGTTCGCTGGTTTTCTCTGGAAGAAATCCCTGCTGTCTGTACAGAAACTCATATGCTGCCTGTCTATAAGAAACTTATCAGACGCTTGCAGACATTACAGCCGCCCGGCTGATAAAACCAGCGGTATCAAAATTTTCAAGGATGTGATCGCCATGTCAGCTGAAAAATTTGCCTATTTCCTGATCGCCTTCGCCATTTATATTATGATCAAGGCCCTGGCACTATATCATGTTATTCCAATGGTTAATATTCTGTTTTATCTTTCGATGTCCATATCGCTTTTGTGCAGCAATGTGCCACGCGTAACAGATATTCCCTGCCATTATGCTTACCCGGTAAAATGCGTAGAGCATTTCACCTTCTTCACCTCTATTATCTGTTTTATCGTCCTGTGTTTTCGCTATCTGCTCCACTAAAAAATAAACTGCCCGCCATAAGATAGAGTTCCATCTATCTTATGGCGGGCAGTTTTTTCATATGCTTTTACTAGTCTCTCTCCAGCAAAGCCGGATCAAGCTCTGGCCCATACTTAGCTCGCCACCAGGATATGCTGCGGATGCCATCGATATAATCACGCAGTGCCTGACGGTCAAAAGCCGCGCTGTTCCTTCCGATTTCCTCCGGGGCAAAATCCTCGGCATCTGCCTTACCGATAAAGCCAGCCGTGATCCAAAAACCATAATTCACCCCTTGATGATTACCACGCGTCAGACTCTTTCCCAGTGAATAATAGTGAAAATCTGCCGGTGCGATCATTTCAAGCAAGGTGGGAACCACGTCAATCTGACTGCCCGCCGCCTCTGGCGGCAGCAGGGATTTTTTTACAGAGCCTCCGGTAATAATCAGCGGAATTCCATAGCGTTCATATGACGAAGGTATTTTTTCAACATTATAGCGATCGGCGTGATCACCGATTATAATAAACAGGCTGTCAGGATATTTTTTCTTAGCGGCAGCGATGAATTCCGCCATCATCTTGTCTTCATACCAAAAATGGCCCAGCTGTTTGAGCAGCGATTCATCGTCTCGAGCCTCAGGTGGCAACGCCGCCCGTACGGCCTCTTTATCAAACCCGGCTTTTTCTATATCCACGGAAAAAGGCGAATGATTAGACACATTGAGCACTACATTGAAACTCGGCTGATCGGCAGGAACTCCAGCCATTACCATCTGGTAAAGGTATTCATCATCACACCCCCAGACACTTCCCGGCGCATCGGCGGAAAAATCGCCACGGCCGTAAAAGTTATCATACCCCTGCGCCTTCACAAAGGCACCAATGCGTTCCCAGGTAGCCGGCCCAGCATACCAAAAATTAGTATGATAGCCTAGTTTTTCTAGCTGTGGGGCACTTGCTGTCGGATAGGCTGCAGCAAAGGCTTCCGGCATCGTCGTCAAATAGAGATTCGCATCGGCAAAGCCGGTAACAATCCCCGTGACCGCCGAAACCGTACTGGCCCCATTGGGAAGAAACGTCTTGCAGTAAGCGCTGTCATCTTCGGCAATAACCGCTTTCATGCCATCGGCAATATGAAGCTCCTTGTATTTGTCAAGCAAAGGCCAATTCGCATAGCTTTCGCCAATGATCAGAAAAATCTGCTGTGGCTTTTTTACAGCGGGTCCCTGCGCTTTTTTGTCCAGATAATCATCTAGATTCGACGATACCGGCGGTTGCCCGACCAGCTTCGCCGCCAGCACTTGTATCTGCTCAGGCGTAAAACTGAGCCCATTGCAAGCTTCCAGGCGATTGTTCATCGTATAGCCCCGGTACACAGCCTGCAGATCGTCAAGGATGGCTTCATTCAGGAAGGAGTCTTTTGTCACCCCCGCATTTTCCCAGTCAACGGCAGTCTGCCACTGCAAGCTGCCGCCAAAGGTTGACAGCAAAATCCCCAGATAGATTGTCAGCAAAAAAAAGGCCCTGCCAAACCATTTATTCCAGGCGAAATACGTACTCATGCGAATTGTCTGTGCATCAAGCCAGCGATTGAGCATCCGGTAAAGAAAAAATGCCAGAACTGCAGCCCCGGCCAGCCGCAACGGCAAATAGAACTCCTTCACTAAAGACAGCAAAAGCGCATAGATATCATCATTAAAGGTATTGAACAGCAGCTGATTAAAGCTCGAATGAAACTGCCGATAATACGGAAATCTCGCCATAAACAAAATCGACAAAATCAGCAGGGACACTGCATTTGTCAGCCGCTGAACCGGTCTCTCCCACTGCGGCTTAAAAATACGGGCCGTAAACGCTGCTGTCAGCGACAGTAGCGTCAGCCAGCCAGCACTTTTGCAGCTTAACTTAAGCCCGATCCAAAAAGCAAGCGTTATATCCGCCAGCGTAACCGCCGGACTAAGGTATTCATGAAACAAACCGACAAAGATCAGTCGGAAAACACATAGTACAACTAAAAAGAAAACATAGACCCGGATCTGCCGGCCCATGAAATCAGTAAAATTTGCCCAGCTACCCAGGCGCCGTAAAAAATCTGTCATAAACAACCATTCCCATCTGACTCCCCGTCAACCCAGCCAGCCAAAAACGCTGGCTTAAAAGCCGCTCGCATCACGGCACAATGATCTCTACACCATAGCTCGCGGCAGCCTGCTGCAGTTCCTCACTCGGCAACGAATCTGTAATCATCCCGCTGAGCGTATCCAGGGTAACATAATTGTAGTTGCCATCGTTACTGAGCTTACGATGCTCCGCTACAAGGTAAGCCCGCTTGCTCGCCCGGATGATCGCGGCTTTATTAATTCCATCTTCAATATCAAACGTAGATACGCTGTTTTCTTCGACATCGACTCCGACCGCCCCGACAAACGCGATGTCCGGCTTCAGCCGTGAAATAAAGTCCATCGTCATTCCGCCCCAGAAACCATCCCGGCTTTTGTTGATCATGCCGCCGGCAAAAACCAGCCGAATTTGCGGGTTTTGGGCTAAAATAACGAGAATGTCAATCATGTTCGTGACAACGGTAATATCTTTAGGGTGCTGTACCAGCATTTCGGCAATTGCCACATTGCTCGTCGATATATCGAGAAACACCATATCTTTTTCATGGATCAAGTCCACAGCGGTCTGTGCAATTTTTTGCTTCGCTTCAACATCTGTATGCCGGCGCTTACTGACTTCCATATTATGCAGATTTTCACGCAGGACTACGGCACCGCCATAGGTCCGCTTTAATTTGCGCTGTTTTTCAAGTGCACCAAGATCCTTACGGATACAATCCTCAGTTACGCTGAACAGCTCACTGAGCTCCTTTACCTTAACCTTGCCGTCACGATTGAGCATTTTTATAATACTTTCTTGTCTTTCTTCTAAAAACATACGACCACCTCAATATTTCTTCTGCGTTTCCTGCAGGTATTTAACAAGTATTTGGCAAGCATCTATTCTACCATGTATACTGACTTTCGACAAATCGTCTGGCAAAAATATTTTTTTCACCAAAACAAATTTTCTCTATCGGAAACTGCCTTTCATCTGCCACTCATTTTATCGCTTGCTCTTGTTTATTATTATTTTAACTGCATATGAAAATTTTTTCAAGCATTTCGAGTGAAACAATCATATATTTGTGTTATAATGGGCATAGCCCGTAAGCATAATGTATACAGAATACATCATACGCAACCGTTGCACCCTCTATAGTATTATACTAAAATAATATTTGTGCTTTTCAAAGGCTTCATTCAACAGCGAATAACTGCAGACACCTTTTATAGCATGAGGATTCACGGTCTATTACAGAAGGAGGATTTTTAAAAATGCAAAGTAAGAAAAAACTTGGACTGAGCACCCAGATTCTTTTGGGCTTAGTCATCGGCGCACTTTTTGGCTACTTCATGCCAGAAGTTGGCACAAAGTTAAAACCAATTGGTGACGGTTTTGTGCGCATGATCAAAATGATCGTTGTCCCGTTGATTTTCAGTACACTGATCATGGGAATTGCCGGCACCGGCGATTTCAAAAAACTCGGACGACTCGGTGGTAAAGCCATTATCTGGTTTGAAATCGCCACTACCGCAGCCCTGGCCATTGGCCTGATTGTTGTCAATGTTGTTCAGCCAGGGGTCGGCGTTGACATCCCGGTATCGGCTGATGCCAGTGCACAGGCTGCCAAAACAGCCAGCAAAAGCATCGACATGGTACAATATGTACTTAATATCATCCCAACAAATATCATCGATGCCTGCGCGCGCAATGATATGCTCCAAATTATTTTCTTTGCCTGCTTCTTTGGTGTCGGTGTAGCACATATCGGCAAGGACAGCGAAATCATTGTAAACTTCTGCCGCAGCGTTGCCGAGGTTATGTTTAAGGTAACCGGCTATGTAATGCGTCTGGCTCCAATCGGTATCTTTGCTATGATTTCCTATACAGTCGGAAGCTTCGGCATTGCGATGCTGATTCCGCTGGCAAAACTTATCCTTTCAGTCTTTGGGGCTGTTTTGATCTTCCTATTTGTTTTAATGGGCGCCGCCACGGTTATCACCGGACTCAATTTTTTCCATGTACTTAAGGCCTGCAAGGATGCCGTACTGATCGCTTTCTCCACGGCCAGCAGTGAAGCTTCACTGCCAATCGCCATGCAGCATTTAGAGCAGCTAGGCGTACCAAAAAACATTGTAACTTTTGTTATGCCGACGGGTTATTCTTTTAACCTTGATGGTTCGACACTGTATTGCTCCGCCTGCGTTATCTTTATCGCTCAGATTTATGGGATTCCGCTGACTCTGGGAGAACAATTATTGATCATGGCAACCTTGATGCTCTCATCAAAAGGAATTGCCGGCGTACCAGGGGCAGGATTTATTGTCGTTGCCGCTACAGCTACCGCTTTTGGCCTGCCAGCTGATGGTGTGGCTATGATTCTCGGCATCGACAGAATTCTCGACATGATCCGCACCTCCTGTAATGTCTTAGGCAATTGCGTTGCTACGGTTCTTGTTGCTTACTGGGAAAAGGATTTAACAAAAGAAACTTTCAACAAAGCGTATAACGAAAACTTTGGTAGTGCCAAAGCTTAACAAAAAAAAGGAGCCATATGGCTCCTTTTTTTTGTGTAAAAATATATTTTCCTTACTCCCGATATTTAAACGGCACAACCGTTACCCCTGCTGGATCCAGCCGGCTGACCTGCTGGTAATCGGCCGCGGCGGCAGCAAAATTTCCATGCTGATCAAAAAATTCCGCCCGGGTCAAATAGCAATTGACTGCTGTCGGCGCCAGGGCGACGGCTTTATCGAAATCCGCCAGCGCTTCCTGATCTTTTTTCTGCTTTGAAAACAGCAATCCGCGGTTCAAATAGGCGTTTACATTAGCTGGCAGCAATTTAATTGCTTTATCATAAGACTGTCTGGCCAGCTCATATTTTTCCAATCTGGTGTAAGCAACTCCACGATTATTATAGATGGACGAATTTTGCGGATCTAATTTTAAGGCCTGATCATACGACTTGACGGCCGCACTCAGATCTCCCAGTTTCGCTTCCACATTGCCTTTATTATAAAGTGCTTCGCCATATCCAGGTTTCAGCTTTAAAGCGTTCTCATAGTCGGCCAGGGCTGCTGGCAGCTGCCCCATAAACTCATAAGCAATCCCCCGGTTATTTCTGGCCTCTGCCAGCAGTGGATCAAGCTCGATTGCTTTCGTTCCATCGGCCACAGCAGCCTCATAGTGTCCGAGATTTACATCCACAATTGCACGGTTATAATAAGCCTTTACATGGGCTGGGTTTATTTTAATCGCTGCCGTATAGTCAGCAGCCGCTTTTTCTTCTTCCCCCAAGACATTATAAAGATTCCCCCTATTATTATACCCATCGGCATAAACCGGATCCAGCACAATGGCTGTATTGTAGTCAATCATCGCCTCCTGGTATTTTCCCAGGTAATAATAGGCATTGCCACGCTGCTTATAGAGGCTGGCCTGCCCGGGATCCGTCGCAATAGCTGCACTGGCAGTTCGAACAAGACTCCAGTAATCTGTTGGCTTCATCCTCTGCCCGGCAGAAACAGCCGGCATCATCATCAGTAGATACAGGCATATCAGCCCTAAGCAATAACTCTTATGTCGCATAAACTCCTCCGACTTCTAATCCTATATTTCATTTCCCCTGAACAGCCAGGGAAGGCTGCGTATGCGGCCTGGTCAAGGTCAGCAAGACACCACAGACAATCAGCAGCGTTCCAATCCAAAACCAGGCTGTAATCGCTTCTCCCAGCAGGAGCCAGCCAAGACCTGTGCCCACAACTGGCTGGAAAAAGAAAAACAACCCTCCGGCAGAGGCGTCCATTAACTGCAGGCCACGATTCCATAAAATAAATCCCCCAGCCGTCGAAATGAATCCCATATAAAGCACCGATCCCGCGATTTCCGGGCGAAGAAGCGGTGCCAAGTCAGTCACTGCCAACCACTGTAGTGAATAAGGCGCCAGTAGCACAACTGCCACCAGTACCGCATAAGTTGTGACTGCAACGGGCGAATACGACTCTGGAAGTTGCTTGAGCAGTACCGACATCAAAGCCCAGGTAACGGCAGCAATACAAAGTGAAACCCCACCCCAAAGACCTGTAAGCTGCATATTATCCGGATCGACTACAATCAGCAGCACTCCCAGGCTCGCCAGCAGCACAGACAGAATTTTACGCCAGCTCAGCTCTTCGCCCAACAATAAACGGGCAAAAACCACCATAAAGGCTGGCGTCGAGGCCGTAATAACCGACCCCATCTGTGCTGATGACAGCATCGTTCCCGTTTCCTGCGTCACAATTGAAATTGTATTGCCAATCAAGCCAATCAAAAAAACCGTTTTCCAGTGACAACGGCTAATTTCCCAGGAAATACCCCTCTGCCAGCCAATAAAGAGCAAGGCAACCAGCGCTGTCATATAACGAAGCCATACAAGCTGTAGTGGTGGAATCACCACTGTTGCCACCTTGACAACAACAAACAGCCCTCCCCAAATACTCGCTGCCAGAGAAAGATAAATTGAACCCCATATCACATTTTTCATTTATTCTTCAGCCCTCCGTTTTTTTATATATTAAAAAAACGGCTTTTCGGTACATCGTTTTCTACCCGCATATTGCGCCTCCTTTTATGCAACTCATAATACCATTCACACCGGATAACGGTGTGCTCTATACCTGACTTAAAATATATTCTCCCTGCCCGCTTAAGCTGTAAACCCCCATGCCAGCCGGAATAAACACGCATTCACCACGCTGAATTTTGATTTTTTCATTTTCATGTAAAAGAACGACTTCCCCTTCAAGCACAAGAATCGCCTGGAAGGAATCCCGGCCAGACATCAGACGGCATTCACCCTGCAGATTAAAATGGCATACCTTGAAAAAATCGCACTGTGCCAACACCTGCAGCTGATAATCAGCAAAAATCTGAAGCTTTGCCGCCGGAGCTGTCTCTTTTGTCGGCGGTGCGAGCCGTGTGACATCAATTGCTTTATCCACATGGAGTTCCCGTGGCTGCCCATCTTTGCCAACACGACCATAATCATAGATTCGGTATGTCGTATTGGAGTTTTGCTGAATTTCGGCAATTAAAATCCCCTTGCCGATCGCATGCAATGTCCCCGCATCAATAAAAAAAACATCCCCTTTTTTCACCGGGACACGGTTGCAGACGTCAAGCAGCGTGTTATCCGCAATACGGCGACGAAATTCCTCCTGGCTGATCTCATGCTTAAATCCATATAAAAGACTTGCCCCCGGGTCACAATCGACAATATACCACATCTCGGTCTTACCAAATTCACCCTCAACCCGCAGCGCATATTCATCATCGGGATGAACCTGCACGGATAAATTATCTCTGGCATCGATCAGTTTAATTAATAATGGAAAGTAGGGAAAACGTTTCGCATTATCCCCTAGAATTTCCGGGCCCTGTGCTTCAATGTACTCGGAAAGAGCCATACCCGCTGCTTCCCCGTTTATAATTATGCTCTGTCCATCCTTATGACAGGAAAGTTCCCAGCTTTCTGCAACTTTATCTAATTCGGTTTGCTTGCCATAGGATTCCTTGAGTTTTGTCCCGCCCCAAAGATAATCCTTCAGTGGTGCTTTTAGTTTTAATGGATATAGCCTCATACATAATCCCCCCATATATATCTTACAATTCACCATTCTATCACAATTTTCTCTTCTCGGTGTACTTTTGCCACAATCTTCATCCATAAAAATTTATCAGTGCTCCTACTTTTTACAAAAAATTTACATCCCTGAAATACAATTATAAAAAAAGTACTATATTATAAATATATATACCTTTTTCTCCTTTACACTCTGGAATATTTTGCAAAATAGATTGACAATCCGCTCTACTCTATGTAACCATAATCCTGTAATATATTGCATTTATTTAAAATATGTGGTTTTTATTGTTTCGCTGCCAGAAAACATTGCCGTGCCTCGGTGGCTACCCAATCAGACCATCTGTTAGGAGTTGACCTCTATGTCTTTGTTGGAGCAAAGCGAATTATTCAAAATTCTTGATGAAGAACTCATTACCCCCGTATATCAGCCGATTGTTGCGCTGACAAGCGGTGAAGTCTTCGGCTATGAATCACTTAGCCGCGGCCCTGCCGGACTGCTGGCAAACCCGGAAACAATGTTCCGCATTGCCTCCCAAAGCGGTGTTCTCTCAAAACTCGATTATCTCTGCCGAAAAAAGGGGATTGAAAACGCTGCCACCTTGCCGGATGATAAATATCTCTTTCTCAACGTCGATCCTCGTATTCTCTACGACAAAGACTTTCATCAAGGGACAACAAAAGCCTTTTTGAAAAGCTCCTCTATAAGCAGCCAAAAAATCATCTTTGAAATTACGGAAAAAACGATGATCGAAGACTATGCCATATTCCGTGCGATCTTGAAACATTACCGGGACCAAGGCTATTCCCTGGCCCTTGATGATGTCGGCTCCGGCTATTCCGGGCTGACTCTGCTGACGAAGATTGCCCCACAATTCATGAAAATTGATATTGAACTAATTCGTGGCATTCAGCATGATAAAATTAAACAAGCCATCGTAAAATCTCTGCTTGAAATTTCCAAGGCTACCGCCATGAAATTGATTGCCGAGGGCATTGAAACCGAAGATGAACTGGCCTGGCTGGTACAAATGGGTGTTGATTATGGTCAGGGCTATTTTTTGGGACGCCCCAGCCCACAGCTGCTGGAAATAGCCACCCCCATTAAGAGCTTTATCCGGGAAAACGCCCCTGTCAGAAACTCGGCCCATAATAATATTTTCCTCAGTACGCCGATCGGCACAATTGCTGAAAAAAAACATATCTTTCCCTCTAGTGCCTTAGGGCAGGAAATCCTTGATCATCTGCGCCAGACACCGGAAGAAACTGATATTGTTCTGGTCGACAATGGCATTCCTGCCGGAGTCATCAGCAAGGATGGCTTTTTGAGCCATCTGGCTACTAATTACGGCGTTTCAATCTACAGCCGGCGCCCGATAAAACTCTTAATTGAATCACCGCCACTTCAGCTTGACTATTATACGCCAATTGCCGATGTGACACGTCTTGCCATGCAGCGAACAAGCAATCATATCTATGACTCCATTGTTATTACAAAAAAAGGGAAATACTATGGCGTTGCGACGATTAAGGATTTACTGAAAATTTCCAGTCAGATTGAATTAAATTATGCCAAAGATGCCAATCCCCTGACAACTCTTCCTGGGAAAAAAATGATTGCCACCGAGTTTGGTTACTACCAAAGCCGGCAGAAACCATTTTCCGCCATTTACGTCGACCTCGACAATTTTAAGGTTTATAACGATACCTATGGGTTTGACGCCGGTGACCATGTGCTGCTGGCAACCGCCAGCCTTCTGACCCGTTGTCTGCGGCAGCTGTGCCCCAAATACTTCATCGGTCATATTGGCGGCGATGATTTTATCTTATTTTTGCCGGAAGAATCACCAGAAAAGCTCTGTG
>JBOFWE010000117.1:0-1003 GCA_051653465.1 Selenomonadaceae bacterium
AGTTCTTCTACCGAGCTGGCCTGCTCCGTGGCTCCCTGTGAGAGGGATATGCTCGATTCCGATACATGCTTCGACCCGGCAGCCACCTGTTCGGCCGCCGAATGGATGTTTTCCATCGCATCGTTTACATTCTTGCTCATCCGGTCAAAGGCCTTGGCCAGCCGGCCAAATTCATCCGTACTGTCAAGGTCAATCGCCTTGGTCAGATCGCCTTCCGCAATCCGCTCAGCCCCATTTATCAGCAAATTAATAGTGCTCTTGATATAGCGGGAAATGCAGATCCCAATCACAAACGACACGGCAACCACCAGCAGGGAAACTGCGATCATCATGAAAATGGCACTCCGTGTTTTCGAGCTTAGTTCATCCGATTCCTTCACCGAGACCTTATCAACAAGATCCATAAAGCCCAGTGCCTGCTTATTCAATCCATCGGCCAAACCTTCGCCATTCCCCTGGCGCAAGGCAGCCCAGGCTTTTTCTGTCTGATTTGCCATCACAAGATCAATACAACTTTGCCGCAAAGCTTTGTATTTCTCCCAGTTTTCCTTGAAGGTTCTCAGTTCCTGGCGTCCCTGTTCTGTTTTCACACGTTCCAAAATCGTGGCATGGCTTTCCGCAACCCTGGCATCGGCCTCTTTAAGCTCTGTGATCCGCTCCAAATTACCCGTGCGGTCTTCACTGGCAAGAATATTGAGGAACAATACACGCGACTCGTTAAAGGCCATGCCCATTTTCGAGGCACTGCGCGTTGTTATCCCAGTATATTCATTTAAATTACCATACTGATCGTCAATATTATACATATTGTAAATAAGCGTAATGCTGAGCAGTAAAACGATACCTGAGATTCCCATAAAGGCCCCAACAATTTTCTTGCACAAACTTATATTTTGAAAACCCTTCATTATTTTCCCCTCCTGTTTTATAAATTGAGCAGCATTGCTTCATCTTTTTCCGTAAGCAATTTTTCACAGTCAAGCAAGAGCGTCACTCCGCTGCC
>JBOFWE010000118.1:0-2605 GCA_051653465.1 Selenomonadaceae bacterium
GGCGGCATATTTCAGACCCGATGGATCCGCCGGCACCCGTGATTAACACGGTTTTGTTATTGAGATAAATGCTGACCGCTTCCTTGTCGAGCGTAACCGGGTTTCGCCCGAGCAGATCCTCAATTTTTACCGGGCGGAGCTGGGTGATATTCATATTACCATCAATGAATTCATATACACCGGGAAGGATTTTTAGCTCACATTTTGTTTTTTTGCAAAGGCTGATGATTTCGCGAATAATATGCCCTTTTACCGAGGGCATGGCAATAATGATTTCTTTGACGTCAAGTTCTTTTGTCAGGTGCTCAATGTCATCGCGTGAGCCGAGTACTTTTTTGCCGAGCAGAACCTGGCCTTTTTTCTTGGGGGAGTCATCGATAAAGCCGACAATCGTCCGATTGCCGGTGTGATATTCATTGATTTCCCTGGCGATAACGGCACCAGCATCACCGGCCCCGACGATTAGGACATTGTGCTGATCGTCAGTGCCGTTATGATTGGATTGGATTTTTAAGATGAATTGCAGGTAGCAGCGTAAGGAAAACCTTGAAATGCCAACGCAAAGAATGGTTAAGAGCAGTGAAAGGATTTGTATACTGCGGGGAACCATAACGTCAATTAAAATCAAATAACCACACCAGATGGCTGAACTAATACACAGGGAAATGACAATCGCTGCCAGTTCGCCGATACTGGCATAGCGCCAAATTCTTGTATAAAGCTTAAAATATTGGAGGAACGCCAGCCGAATGAAGATCAATGCGGGCAGCTGGTGAATTAGAGTTTGTGCATAAAATTCGGGTAGGATATCATCAAAGCGAAGATAAAGGGCGGCAAAGGCGACAAATATAATGCTGATGGTATCTATAGCGGCTAGAAAAGCGGGCAAAAGCATACCGTACAAAGTAATACCTCCTAAATATATAGCGAACTAAAATTATATGTGCCTATTATAACATCTTTTTGTATATGGTGCATTTAATTGTGTTAAGCACTAATGAACAATTGTAGGTTTGTCAAACATATGTTACATTTTGGATAAAAAAGAATGAAGCACCTCTTTGGGTGATTTCCAATTGAGCGGACGCATCGGAAATGCATTATATCTTCGGTTATGTGCCGCTAATTGTTTTTGAAAATCATCGAAAGAATAGAATTTGTATTTAGCATAAAATTGTTCATTATCTTTTCGATGGGATCGCTCTACTTTGCCATTATGCCTTGGAGTGTATGGGCGAATCTTTTTATGCTCTATGCCAAAAGTTGCAAGACTGGTTTCAAATAGAGTTTTCTTATCGCCTTTTGTATTGCCAAATCGATTGGTAAATTCAAATCCATTATCGGTTTGTACACAATGGATTTGAAATTTAAATCGTTTACGAAGCTGCTCTAAAAATATAGTAGATGAATAGGTATTTGCCTCTTGAAAAGCGGCGATATAGCGAAATCGGGTACACTCATCAATGGCAGTGTACTGATACATTTTTTGCCCAGCAGCGTCACCAACAATACAGGCAGAAGGAACATGTTTGACATCAACTTGCACTTTTTCTCCAGGAAACAAAGCTTTTTTATAAGGTTTTGGAACATATTTAGGATTAGGAAGCTTTACAACTTGAAGGTTTAAACGTTTGAGACAACGATAAAGGGCTGTGACAGAGCGAGAATAGCCACGAAGACGGAGCTTGATCCAAAAGACGACTAAGCCATCATGGGGGTTACGACGACGCATATTTTTGATTAGGGTAATTTCGTCATCTGTATGTTGATTAGGATGAGAATGAGGCCGTCTGGATTTAGGCAAAAGTGATTGAGCTGAGCCGTCATAGCGTTGTTTAAGGCGATAAATAAATTGTCTGTTCGTACGGTATTTAATGGCGGCTTTAGTAACGCCGAATTTTTCAGCGAAGGAAAGAATAGATAGACGAAATTTAATATCTTGTGTTATGATTTTCATGAGAAAACATCCTTTTGTTGAGTGTTTGTGTGTGAGAACTTAAGCATAACACAATGAGGATGTTTTCTCTTTTCTATTTTTGTAACATATCTATTGTAAACCTACAAATTGTGTTAAGCACTAATGAACAATTTTACTGACATTTTTAGAAATAAAGGTTATAATTATACAGCATAGGTATGTAAAGATAAATTTTACATGTGGATAATTTTTATGAAATGCACTATTATTAGATTTTATTTGAAAATAATGGGAAATTATAATAGATAGAAATTATCATACGAGCTATTGGAAAGTCCGTGGTGAATGTTGTTTGAAAGTCGAAAATAAGCTATATTGGTGTAGCAAATACTATGGGGTATATAAAAGGGAAAAGTGCATTAATGATATTTGATCGACACGCAAATTTGAAGTATAAATTTGGGGAACAGACATTTTGGGTCGAGAGGATATTATGTAAGTACGGTAGGATTTAACGAAGCAACAATAGCGAAATATATCCGAGAGCAAGAAAAAGCAGATCAGATGATAGATAAAATAAGTGTAAAAGAATTAGAAGACCCTTTTAAGGGTTAGTTAGGTAATAGATGCAAAGTGGCTTAAACAAAGAGAAAGCCCGCACTTTTAGGTGCAGGCAAGTAAAAGACG
>JBOFWE010000119.1:0-2900 GCA_051653465.1 Selenomonadaceae bacterium
CAGCATCTGACGGGTTGATAAAAATTTATTCATAATAAAACCTCCTGGATAATGATCCTGATGGATCGGTTTCCTTTATGGCTTTATCATAAAATAAAAACAGATGAAAATCTTTTCGCATTTTGCAAATAAGATTTTCATCTATCACGTTATGTATGGTGATGATTTTTCAAGTTTTGCTCTGTTCGGCCAGATAATCGATGATGATGCGGGAGATGATATAAAGTGGTACGCGGGAAGTGACTTCAAATTCCTTAATGGACACATGGCTGTGTTTATAGCCAATCAGGTAATGTGTGGAATATTCCAGTAACGGGCTTTTATCCGAACAGCAGCAGGTGATGACTGTGGCATTTACAAGGTTGGCATTTTGGGCGGATTCAATGAGTTCGTGCGTCTGTCCGTTTAAGGAAAAGATGAGGATAAGATTTTCCTGCCGCAGATTTTTGCTGACACTGCGCATGATATTGGGGTCACCGGTCTGGGTCACATTGTAGTCCAATAGTTCGAGTTTCAGGCTGAATTCCTGGGCTACATGCTCTGTAAGGCCGCGGGCAAAAACATAGATTTTGCTGTTTTTTGCGGCGCGGATTGCATCTACAATTTTTAAGATATCCGCCAGCGATATCCGTTCGAGAACGTTGGTTGCTTCAATCAAAGATTTGTTCATGATCTCGTTGATGCTGACGAGATCCTTGTTTTCATTTGGCTGCATCAGTTTATAGCGCAGCTCATTGAAGCCGTTGATGCCGCATTTGCGGATAGCCCGGGAAACCGTGGAGGGGGAGGTGAAAGTCTCAAAGGCAATATCGACAATCGACATTTTGGGGAGTTCTTTTTCATGCTCATTGATAAATTTTACGATTTGGCGGTCGGTTTTCGAGAGGTTTTCGGCAATGCGGCTGTCTATTTCAATAATCATACAAAATCTCCTTGCTGGATTCTTGGCCAAGCCAGGTCGGGTACTTCTTGCTTTAGCTTAATAATTTAAGGCCTGTTTGTCAAACAGATTTTCTGCTCTGATGAAACATTTTGTATATGTGATTTGCAAAATGTAAAGCAATTGGCCAAAATGTATGCTTTGGGGGTGCAGTCCGTACCTGACAGGCTGTGGGACTGATTTTTTTATGGCATTTTGTTGGCATGAAAATTGCTAAAGTATATCAGTGGCGACAATATATTTTAGGAAATCATAAAATAGAACGGTGAGGAGATCGGAATATGAAAATTGACATCAATGAATTCAGCCAGCCCTGCGGCTGTGGAAAGAAACATGCAATTTTGGTGCAAGACATCTTTATAGAAAGGAATGCTTTGGAAAAATTGCCGGAGCTTTTACAGCAACCTGGATATGCTAACTATAAAAAACCGCTGGTTATCTGTGATAATAATACCTTTAAGGCAGCCGGAAGCAGAGTTGTGGAAATGCTTGGCTGCGGCTGTATAGAACTTTCAGCCGAAAATTTGCATGCCAATGAAAAAGCTGTGGAGAAAGTTGGTTTGCAGTTGCCGGCAGATGTAGATCTGCTGCTGGCAGTTGGCTCAGGAACTATTCATGATATTACCCGGTATGTGGCCCATGAGAAAAATTTGCCATTTATTGCCGTGCCTACGGCGGCCAGTGTAGACGGTTTTGTATCAACTGTAGCGGCTATGACCTGGTATGGTTTTAAACAGAGTTTTTCATCAAGCTCGCCTATCTGCGTGGTTGCTGACAGCAGTATTTTTTCAAAAGCGCCGTATCGACTGACGGCCTCGGGGATTTCTGATCTGCTTGGCAAGTACACCGCTCTTGCGGATTGGCGTATTGCACATATTTTGACGGGGGAATATCTTTGTGAGCGTATTTTTGCACTGACAAAAAATGCCGTGGATATCGTAGCCACCTCGCTGGATGCTCTGCGCGGCGGGGAAGCGGAAGCCTATGAAAAATTGATGTATGGGCTGCTTCTATCTGGCTTGGCCATGCAGATGATGGGCAATTCCCGACCAGCATCTGGTGCCGAACACCATATGTCGCATCTGTGGGAAATGGAAATTCTCAATCCGACGATTGATGCCTATCATGGGGAAAAGGTTTCGGTGGGGCTGCGATTGGCGGTATCGACCTATCAGCATATGAAAGAGGAAATTCGGGCGGGAAGAATGCAGGTGGTGGATCATTATCAGGGCTTGGAGACCGAGGTCTTGAAAAAGTATTTTGGCGCAAAGGGAATGTATGAAACAATTCTCAAGGAGAATACGCCGGATCCTTTGGCGGCCGTTGATCTGAAGGTTTTACAAGCGAAATTGCCGGAAATTTTAGCTGTGCTTGATGATTTGCCGAGCGTCGGTGAGATTGAAGCACTGCTCTGCGCCGGCAGCTGTGTGATGACGCTCCGGCAGATTGGCATCGGGGAAGAGCTGCTGAAAAAAACACTGCAGTTATCTCCTTATATAAGAAACCGGCTGACCTTTATGCGCCTGAGTAAACTGTTTGTTTGAGAAGGGAGCGGTATTATGTTGGAAAAATTAAAGGCAGAAGTATTGGCAGCCAATCTTGAACTTCCCGCCCGAGGGCTTGTTACCTATACCTGGGGCAATGTCAGTGGGATTGATCGACAGCAGGGGCTGGTAGTCATTAAACCCAGCGGTGTTTCTTATGAAAAATTGCAGGCCGAGGATCTGGTGGTAGTGGATCTTGCGGGGAATATAAAAGAGGGTAAACTAAAACCGTCCTCGGATACGGCAACCCATATCGTTTTATACCGGGAATTTGAAAATATTGGCGGTGTCGTCCATACCCATTCGACATGGGCCACGATCTGGTCGCAGCTGGGACGCAAGATTCCTCCCTGTGGAACAACGCATGCCGATTATTTCTATGGCGATATTCCTTGTACCCGCAAGATGTCCGTGGA
>JBOFWE010000120.1:0-1652 GCA_051653465.1 Selenomonadaceae bacterium
CGCGATAACCGTAAAATGTCAGCAAAATTGTCAGCCAAGCTCTTACAATTCAATGCACCTAGCACAAAAAAATGGTATAATAGGCACATATTATTCTTGTTCCCTATATATTTAGGAGGTATTATTTTGTACGGTATGCTTTTACCCGCTTTTCTAGCCGCTATAGACATCATCAGCATTATATTTGTTGCCTTTGCCGCCCTTTATCTTCGCTTTGATGATATCCTGCCCGAATTTTATGCACAAACTCTAATTCAACAGCTGCCCGCATTGATCTTCATTCGGCTGGCGTTCCTTCAATATTTCAAGCTCTATACCAGGATTTGGCGCTATGCCAGTATCGGCGAGCTGGCAGCGATTGTCATTTCGCTCTGTATCAGTTCAGCTATCTGGGGTGGTTATTTGCTTTTGATTGACGTTATGATTCCCCGCAGTATACAAATCCTCTCACTGCTCTTAACCATTCTTTGCGTTGGTATCTCGCGGTTTTCCTTACGCTGCTATCTGCAATTCATCTTAAAAATCCAGTCCAATCATAACGGCGACAGCAGCCAGCACAATGTCCTGATCGTCGGTGCCGGCGATGCCGGTGCTGTTATCGCCAGGGAAATCAATGAATATCATACCGGCAATCGGACGATTGTCGGCTTCATCGATGACTCGCCCAAGAAAAAAGGGCAGGTTCTACTCGGCAAAAAAGTACTCGGCTCACGCGATGACATTGAGCATCTGACAAAAGAACTTGACGTCAAAGAAATCATTATTGCCATGCCCTCGGTAAAAGGACATATTATCCGTGAAATCATCAGCCTTTGCAAAAAAACAAAATGTGAATTAAAAATCCTTCCCGGTGTGTATGAATTCATTGATGGTAATATGAATATCACCCAGCTCCGCCCGGTAAAAATTGAAGATCTGCTCGGCCGAAACCCGGTTACGCTCGATAAGGAAGCGGTCAGCATTTATCTCAATAACAAAACCGTTTTAATTACGGGTGCCGGCGGATCCATAGGGTCTGAAATATGCCGCCAGATTGCCAAAATGGGGCCGCGCAAGCTCCTGCTGCTGGGTAAAGGAGAAAACAGCATTTATGAAATAAACAATGAGCTGTCACTTACCTATCCTGAAATTAAAAAAGTCCCTATTATTGCCGATATCAGGGATCGTGAACGAATTCGTGATATCTTAACCTACTTTAAGCCACAGGTCATCTTCCACGCCGCCGCCCATAAACATGTCCCCTTAATGGAATGGCAGCCAACAGAGGCCGTCCGCAATAATGTCTTAGGCACCAAAGTTATTGCCGAAGAAGCCGACCGCGCTGGCGTTGAAACCTTCGTTATGATTTCAACCGACAAGGCTGTCAACCCGACCAATGTTATGGGCTGCACAAAACGCATCGCTGAAATGTTTATTCAAAGCATGGATCAGGTCAGCGATACACGTTATGTGGCCGTGCGTTTCGGCAACGTCCTCGGCAGCCGTGGCAGCGTGATCCCGCTGTTTAAAAAACAGATTCTGCGCGGGGGGCCCGTAACGGTAACCCATCCGGAAATGACCCGCTACTTTATGACAATTCCCGAAGCCAGCCAGCTCGTCCTGCAGGCGGGAGCCATGGCCAAAGGCGGTGAGGTTTTCGTGCTTGATATGGG
>JBOFWE010000121.1:0-2795 GCA_051653465.1 Selenomonadaceae bacterium
CCCTGCTCCTTAAGCTGCAGCTCGAGTTCCAGCGACCGGTCAAAATGATCCTCAATCGACCGCTTGTTGCGCCCCGTAATAATCAAAATTTCCTCAATGCCGGAGGCAATTGCCTCCTCGACAATAAACTGTATCGCCGGCTTATCGACGATCGGCAGCATTTCCTTCGGCTGAGCCTTGGTCGCCGGCAAAAACCGCGTGCCAAGTCCTGCCGCCGGAATAACCGCCTTGCGTATTTTCTTCATAAAATCATTCCCATCCTTTTCACCCGCGGATAATCGCCAAAAGTTCCTCTGTTTTGGCTGCCAGCAGGGCCTTGTCCCCGCGCACCTCAACATTAAGCCGGATCACCGGTTCCGTATTTGACAACCGCAGGTTAAAGCGCCAGTTTTCATATTCTACACTAAACCCGTCAACCTTTGACACTTCGCCGCCGTTAGCATACTTTTCCTCAATTGCTTTCATCACCGCAGCGGCATCCTTAACCGTGCTGTTGATCTCTCCACTGATCGGGAAACGATCCATCCGTTCCTGCATCAGCGACGACAACGGCTTCCCGGCCCGGGAAACGAGTTCCAGCACTAACAGCCAAGGAATCATCCCACTATCACAGAACGAAAAATCCTTGAAATAATGATGCGCTGACATCTCCCCGCCGTACACTGCATTCTCACTGCGCATGCGGTCTTTGATAAAAGCATGTCCGCTCTTGCACATCACCGGAATGCCGCCAGCCTGCTCGACCAATTCGATCGTATTCCAGGTCAGGCGTGGATCATAGATGATCTTTGATCCCGGCTGCTTTTGTAAAAACGCCTGACCGAGAAAGCCGACCATATAGTAGCCTTCGATAAAGCCGCCCTGTTCATCAAACATAAAGCAGCGGTCAAAATCCCCGTCCCAGGCAATCCCGGCAGCAGCGCCATGCTCCCTGACCACACGGCTTGTTGCCTCACGATTTTCCAATAAAATCGGATTCGGCACGCCGTTCGGGAAGCTGCCGTCAGGTTCATGATGAACCTTAATGAATTCAAAGGGCAGATGCTTTTCCAGCGCATCAAGAATCGGTCCGGCAGCGCCATTGCCCGCATTAACCACAACCTTGAGCGGTTTCAAGGCTGCTACATCGACATAAGTAAGGAGATGTTCTACATAAGGCTGCATGATATCGACCTGTTCAACCGCACCCTTTTGACTGGCCATCGCTGGGAAATCGCCGCTGAGCACGCGTTCTTCAATATCCTTAAGCCCCGTATCACTGCTAATCGGACGCGACTGTTTCCGCACGAGCTTCATGCCATTATATTCCCGCGGATTATGGCTGGCCGTGATCATGATCCCGCCATCAAGCTTTAAATGCGCCGTCGCGAAGTAAATCATCTCCGTGCCGCACTGGCCAATATCGACAACATCACAGCCAGCATCATTAAGCCCGCGAACGAGCGCCGCCTGCAAGGACGGTCCGGACAATCGAATATCATGACCCACCGCTACTTTTTTCGCCTGCAGCATATCGGCAAAAACACGGCCAATCGCATAAGCCAGATCCTCATTGACTTCCTCCGGATACTTGCCGCGGATATCATATGCCTTAAACGAATCACGCTTTAACTCCATTTAACTTCACCCTCCACCATAATTTTAATTTCTTAATAAAACTATGAAGCATAATTTCCTATTCGGTATTCTAAAGACAATTTCCTGTTTTTTACCATAAAAAAAACGCCGGCAAAAATACCAGCGTTTTTATGTTCACTCCACCAGCCGCTCCGGATACGAGCGGCGCAGGCTGCGCTGTGTCAGATAGTACGCGACTGCCAGCGGCAGACAGGACCCCACCCAGGCCAGCGGATTGGCAAAGCAGGCGCCGATATAGCCGAACATATCCACCAGCAAAAACGCGGCTCCTGCCCGCATCAACAGTTCCATGATCCCGGCAATCGTCGGAACGACACTCTGCCCCAGCCCCTGCAAGGTATAGCGGTAAATAAACAAGAACGATAAAATGGAATAGCAGACACCATTGACAACCAGATATGTGTGCCCGTAATCAATGACCTGCTGCTGGCCATCACCGACAAACAGATGCATGATCGAAGACCCCAGACTAATATTAAACACGGCAATCAAGAGGCTAAATGATACCGACATAAAAATGCACTGCCTGACCCCGCGCTCGATGCGGGCGATCTTCTGCGCCCCGAAATTTTGCGCGGTATAAGCCGCCATCGTCATCCCAAACGACATCATCGGCATGATCGCAATCGCATCCACCTTCTGCGCCGCTGCATAAGCGGCAATCGCCGTCGGCCCCAGCTGATTGAGCGCTACCTGAAGCACAATCGCCCCCAGCGCAATCACTGATGACTGCAGCCCCATCGGCAGTCCGATGCGCAAATGCTGCCAAAGCACCTTCCTTGATGCCAGCCAGTCTTCGCGCCCGATATGAAGTGACGGCAAACGCCGGCTGATATAAAACAGGCACAAAAGCCCCGAGAGCAGCTGGGCCAATACCGTCGCCAGCGCCGCCCCCGGAACTCCCCAGGCAAAGACGAGAATAAACAAGACCTCAAGGGCCACATTGATGCAGCTGGCCAATACAAGAAAGTACAACGGGGTCCGACTGTCACCGAGGGCCCGCATCAGGTTGGCCAGCATATTAAAGAGTACCAAGGCCCCGATGCCGCCGGAAATCACCACGATAAAAGAACAGGCCATATCGAGAATTTCCGGCGGAGTCTCCATCAGCACCAGCAAATCCCGGGAAAAGAACACTCCTGCCAGTGTGAGCAAGG
>JBOFWE010000122.1:0-1035 GCA_051653465.1 Selenomonadaceae bacterium
CGATGCTATCACGCTTCCGCCTTTAATTAACTATTGCTACTAATTTTACTATAATTTAGGCAAAAAGTCATCCTCTACAAACAACTTAGTACATCTTATTTATGTCAACAATTTTATTCTGGTTTCTTTGCTCGCCTTCTAATAGATAATAACAAAGCAGATCCGCCATAAAAACGTAACGGATCTGCTTTTTCACTTAGGCTATTTTACTTTTTCTTGCATTAATAACAACTTTGAGCTTGCTTATCCCGTATTTTATATTAACTTACTCTTTTCGTTTAAGATTTTTCCAAAAACAACGATACAATTCTATAGGCTTTACAAGGATGAAAATTGAGACAAGGATGATTCTTAAATGAAAATGCGAGCAACGCCACAGGAATTGGCGATTATTAAGCATGCACTCCGTCAGGAGACCGTACCTCGCGTGCAGAAACGACTGCGTGCCCTCTATCTGTTTCTTTCTGGAAAAACATGCCAGGAAACCGCGCAAGTAATCGGAATGACGGCTGCTACAGTATCCAATATAAATCGAACTTACAAGCAATCGGGTCTTGAGGGACTTCCCGGAAAATCAATTCCCGGTCGCCCCTCAAGACTTTCGCCCGCCCAGCAGGAACAGCTAAAGCACATTGTTTTAGAAAAGTTGCCGGCCGAAGTTGGTTTATGCGAAAAAAACAACTGGACTGCTGAACTAATTGGCACATACATCTTCCGCGAGTTTGGTTATCGTTATTCGATTCGTGGTATTACCCGCCTGCTGGAACACATGGGAATTGTATATATCCGGCCGCATTACATGCTGGCCGAGTCCAGAGATTCTTCATCAGCTGGGCAACCCCCCCGCTAACACGCCTCTTATTGCAGGAATATAACGGAACAGTTTTTCAGAAAATCATATTTCTGCACCGCTGCCAAAACAGCTTCTCCGTCTTCTTTTCTTACCACTGGATTCTGGCGGAAATCGGCAAGTCCCGTAGCCTTGATCACAAGCGGGTTATTTCCTACATAAGGCCAATCCTTAGGATTATCTGA
>JBOFWE010000123.1:0-8193 GCA_051653465.1 Selenomonadaceae bacterium
GGGGAATCACTTTCCTCCAGGACCCCGATGGTCACGGGCACTCCAGCCGCATCAAATACTGCCTGCAACTTTTCATACGCCGGATTATGCCGATGCGGCGAGCCGTGTCCCATAAAGACAATGTGCTGCCCGGCTTCAAGAGCAGGCATTTGCTGCTGCAGCGCCTCTTTCATTTTCATAAAATCAGCTGTCTCCTGTTCGAAACTCGCATTTGCGCTTTTCATCATCGCCGGCCGGCCAACCCGCAAAGTGCAAAAAACATCCTGGTACTGCTCGGCAACCCTTAAAATCTTGGTTTCATATTCCTCCCCGGCGGTCAGGTGAAGCGACTGAATCACAACATCCTGATACCCGCCGGATTTTAAATCTTTCAGCACCATTTCCAAGCTGTCAACAAGAATCCCTTGCCCGGCAAGTTTGCGGATAATGAATTTTGATGTAAACGCCCGGCGTACACTATACTCCGGAAACTCCGCTTTAACGAGGACTTCAAAACTGTCAATGTTTTTTTCTCGTGATTCTTTAAACGCCGTACCAAAACTTGCGAGAACAATCGCTTTTTTCCTGTCTGCAGCAAAAGCTCCGCCAAACGCAGCGTGCATTTTGTCGCCTCCTTTTTTACAAAATAAAAATGGGCTTTTCCCGTAAAAGAAAAAGCCCATTACTGACATATCCATGGCAAAATGAACAAATCCCCTCCCCATCGCTCGCGGGTCAACGGTGATCGTTAAACAGGCAGTTCTCCTGGCTTTGGTTCCTCGCAGATCTCGAGCCTTCCCGGAAAAATCCAGTGACATCGTTTCGAGGCTGCTCCCCATTACAGTGGCGGGACCGCGCCGGTCTTTAACCGGCTTCCCTATTAAGTCCTTGCGGACACCTGTTCCAAATATAGAATCTAACAAAAACATTCCTACGTGCTTATACTACAACAATTCATTATCCCTGTCAAACAAGATATAATTCCCTATTTTCGCAGGGAACGACGTTGTCGATCCAACGAAATTTCACGCCAATCCTTTTGTCGGTATTGCGTTGCAATATATGGTATTTTTCGTTCTTCTTCCACAAACAATTCAAAATCGGTTCCTTCGACTCTGACCTTAAACTTGCGCATTGATCTTCCTCCCCCATCCGGCTCCACGCACTCAGGCTTCGCCAATTTTTCGTATGGATTTTATTTTTACATCCTTATAGCCATAAGCCATAATCGCTGTCGTCAAGAGCGCGGCTAGTGTCTTGCCATCAATTTCTTCCGCATGATTCGTTTCGGCGGTCTGTGGCAAAGGGATCGATCCCGTCACTGCTTTTACTTCCCGCCGGGCGTCAACCTGTCTGATCCGCAGGTACCCCAAAACGATTACGACGAGAAAAAAAAGTCCCATCTTTAAAAACAGCATCCCGACCGGATTTACCATTCCTGTTTCTGCCATTTTTCATTCACTCCCTGTACCAGACAATACTGTCGTTTTATTATCTGGCTGTTTTTGCAAGTTACTTGCTTTCTTATATAATAGCAGAATTTTCGAAAATATTAAAATTCTTTCTCCGCATATATAAGATACCTTCCGGTTATAAACAAAGCAATAAAAAACGACCGGCATTCACACCGGTCGTATATAGGCATTAAATTATGGGGTGACTGGTGGGGATTGAACCCACGAATGCTGGAGCCACAATCCAGTGTGTTAACCGCTTCACCACAGCCACCGTAAATAAACAGCAAGAAAAGAAATGGTGACCCTGGCAGGACTCGAACCTGCGACCCTTTGATTCGTAGTCAAATACTCTAATCCAACTGAGCTACAGAGTCATTTCTTCGCGTTACTTTTAATAGTATAGCCACTTTACTTCATCTTGTCAATGGTAAAATTTAGTCCTACGCAGCTGTTAATCTGCCAAAACCTCAATTCCGGTTTCAGTCACCAACACTGTCTTTTCCCACTGCGCCGAAAGCGAGTGATCCTTGGTCGTCACCGTCCAGTTATCTTTTTTATCCACAACAACTTTATACTTCCCGGCATTGATCATCGGCTCAACCGTAAGCACCATGCCCGGCACGAGCAACATCCCCGTTCCGGCCTCACCGACATGGGGAACAAATGGCTCCTCATGAAAATGCTTGCCTACGCCATGACCGCCCAATTCTGTTACCACCGAATAACCATGCGCAACTGCATGGGCCTGCACCGCCGCTCCAATATCCCCCAAAAAGCCCCATGGTTTTATGGCGGCAATGCCAAGTTCCATACATTCCTTAGCCACTCTGACAAGCTGCTGAGCGTCCGGACTAACTTCTCCGATCATGAACATCCGGGAAGCATCCGCATAATAACCGTCAAGAATCGTTGTAATATCGACATTGACGATGTCGCCTTCTTTTAAAATCATTTTTTTCGACGGAATACCATGACAGACAACATCATTAATCGATACACAGATGCTTTTAGGATAGCCCTCGTAGTTGAGACAAGCTGGAATTCCACCATTTTTAATAATAAAATCATGTGCCAACTCATCCAGCGATGCCGTGTCCACACCGGCTTTCATCTGCGCCCCCACTAGGTCAAGGGCAGCATTATTGATCCGACCACTTTTCCTTATCCCTTCAATATCCTGTTCATTTTTTATAATATTCTTCGGCGGCCTGCTCTGGCTTTTGAAGATGTCAAATTTCATTCCATCCAGTCTTTCATCAAAAGCCAAATGGCATTTCTTATATTTGCGGCCACTGCCGCACCAGCATACATCATTTCTCGTCATATTTCTACTCCCTTTCAGTCTCTGCTTTCTATTATAAAGCGTTCCCTTTCTAAACACAAGAAAGATCCCGTACACTGCCACTTGACAAGCATGACGCTTTGCTATATATTCTTTTCTTAGGCATATGTTTTGCCATGGGTTTTAACAACAAAGGAGTTGTATTATTTTGCCTTATTTTCACAAGAATTTTTTTGTAAAAGGGATACTTATAGCTGCTATATTTGCAGCACTATCTTTATTAGCTGTTATAATTATCTCTTTTACCCCGGTTTCAGGGGTACCGGTATTAAATTATCATCAGATCAACGATGTTGACCATAATGCCATGACGATCACCACCAAGCAATTTGAAGCTCAGATGAAATATTTGTCTGACAATAATTATACGGCAATCTCCCCGGATCAGCTGATCGACCATCTGGAAAGCGGCGCGCCCCTGCCAGCGCATCCTGTACTGATCACCTTCGATGACGGATACAAGGACAACTACCTTAACGCTTTTCCCATCTTAAAAAAATACCAAATGACAGCTACCATTTTTTTGATTTCGGATTATGTCAGCACCTATGAAAAATACCTGACATGGGATGAAATTTCCCTCATGCAGCGTGACGGCATTGATTTTGAAAGCCACACCCTCAGCCATATGAACCTGATCGAAGCAACCTCCGATGAAGAATTGCAGCAACAGCTCGCCGGATCAAAAGCCGCTTTGGAATGGCATCTTGGCAAGCAGGTCAATTATATCGCTTATCCATGCGGCACATACAATCCAAAAATTATGGCCCAGACAAAAGCTGCCGGTTACCGCGGTGCCTTCACCGTAAACTTTGGCCGTGATGATCATGACGATGCGCAGTATGCCCTCGACCGCATTCCAGTCTTTGGCGGAAACTCTCACACCTATCTGCGGTTTCGTCTGCGACTCAAACTGACACCGATTTTCAGCTATCTTGACCAGTTGAAAACCGACCTGCAAAAACGCGGCAATACAACCTTAGCCAGAATTATCCCCAGTCCATAAAATTGTTTTTCGGTAATCCCGGTAATAATTCCCCGTCAGCGGGGAATTATTACCGGGATTTTTGTGTTTTAGCTTGTTTCTAAAAGTGACTATGACCATACTAAAGGAAACTCGGCCGATTAAAACTATGGCACGAAAATTGCATTACAATAATACAGCGATACGTAAAAACGCGTACCGCTGAAATTCGTACTAGAATTCGAGGTGATTACATGCAATAAAAAGAGCAGATTCCTCTGAATCTGCTCCTACGCCACAAGGGGACTCCCCCCAGCTGGCGAATTTTCATTTTCTGCTATCAGGCACGGTGCGACCAGTGGCGGAGCGCCCCGGCATATTCATTGAGCCTGAAGGACTGCTGCAGTGCCTGCGTTATAAACGCTTTGGCCTGCGCAGCTGCATCTGCAATCGGCAAGCCCTTTGCCAGTCCCGCAGTTATCGCTGCCGAAAAGGTACAGCCGGCTCCATTGTTGAATGCCCCCACAATTTTTTTGCTCTTATTGACGACATACTCATGCCCGTCAAACAGGACATCCAGCGTTTCTGCGGCTTCATTGCGGCTGCCACTCTTGATGATTACGCATTTTGCCCCCATTTGCTGAATGCGGGCGGCGGCTTCTTTAATCTCATCGAGCGTGTCGACGCAGTTCATGCCGGCAAGATATGCCGCTTCCAGCGTATTGGGGGTCATGACATCCGCCAGTGGCACCAGCAGTTCTTTCGTTGCCGCTGCGGCCTCAGGCACCATAATTGCATCGATCCCCTTACAAACCATAACCGGATCAATTACAACATTTTTCAACTGGTATTTCTTGATCTTCGCTGCAATCATTTCTACCAGTGCCGCCGAACCGAGCATGCCCGTCTTCATGGCATCGACACCAATTCCTTGGCAGATGGTATCAATCTGCTTGTCGATGACCGCAAGTTCAATCGGGTATATGTCATGGGACCAGGAATTTTCCGGATTTTGTGCCACAATAACAGTGAGCGCCGTCATTCCGTAGACACCCATCTCTTCAAACGTCTTTAAATCGGCTTCCATGCCGGCTCCGCCACTAACATCAGAACCGGCAATCGTCATCGCTTTATGGATTTGTGTCAAAGTCTTCACCCCTTACCTCAAAAACTATTTTAAAAAGCCGTTGATAATCTGCTTTTCCGCTTCAGCTTCCGTCAACCCCAAAGTCATCAGTTTCATCAGCTGCTCCCCGGCAATTTTGCCAATGGCAGCCTCATGGACAAGCTGGGCATCGAGATGATGTGCTGAAATTTCCGGAATAGCGGATATATCAGCCTGATCCATCAGAATCGCATCACATTCCGAGTGACCGTAGCATTTATTATTGCCATACATCTTCGCTAAAAATCTCTGCTTAGAAGTATCCTTGGCAACGGACCGTGAAACCACATTCGTCCGGCAGTCTTTGCCGGCTAGATCGACTTCAAAGCTGGTTTCAGCAATCTGGTCCCCATGGGTAAAGAGTTTTTCCTTGATGATCAATGCCGCCCGATCGGCCAGTTTAGCTTTCGTCAGGCGCCAGGTAGAATCTACACCCTTGATCTGTGTCGTCTCCATTTCCATATAGCTGTCATCGGCAAGCTCCACAATCGTTTCCGGATTCATATTGCGCTTGCCGCTGCCGGTTCCACAACCGTAATGACGTTCCACATAGCGCACCTTGGAATTTTTCCCTACGTGAAACGCGTGTACACCGTCATGGGTCGAAGCTTCTTCGCCATCATTATGAATACCGCAGCCGGCAACAATCAAAACATCACAATTATCCCCCACGTAAAAATCATTGTATACACGTTCAGACAATCCCGACGAATCGATGACAACCGGGATATGCACCGTTTCATTTTTTGTTCCCGGCTTAATCACAATATCGATGCCGGAAACATCTGTCTTAGAGATGATCTCGATATGTTCTGTTGAGGCACGCTCCACACTCTGACCGTTTGCCCTGATGTTATAAGCCTGCAGCGAAGTTTTTGAGATATCTGCTATTTCATCCAATAGGTGTTTTTGATTTTCATTCATTTGCCTGCATCCTCCGTTTTGTAATACTTACAGGTATCAGCTGCCGCCAGCAGTGCTGGCATAATTTCATCCTTTGACCCGCGCTTTTCGATCCTTCCCCCCGAAACGAGAATGATCTCATCGGCAATATTCAATATGCGTTCCTGATGCGAAATAATGAAAATCGACAAATTCTGCTGCTTATGCATTTTCTCAAAAACGCCAATCAATTTGTGAAAGCTCCACAGATCAATTCCGGCTTCCGGTTCGTCAAAAACAGCCAGACTGGTATTCTTTTTGGCCAAAATCGTAGCAATTTCAATCCGCTTCAGTTCACCGCCGGAAAGTGAGGCATCGACATCGCGATTAATGTAATCCTTGGCACACAGACCGACTTCCGCCAGATAGGTGCAGAGTTCACTTTCAGCATTTACCTGTCCGGCCGCCAGCTGAATCAGATCGCGGACAGTAATGCCCTTAAAGCGGACCGGATGCTGAAAAGCGAAGCTGATGCCCGCCCGGGCCCGTTCGGTAATCCCCATATCCGTAATATCCGTACCATTAAAATAAATTCTGCCCTCCGTCGGTTTTTCGATGCCAGCGATGATCTTGGCCAGCGTCGATTTCCCCCCACCGTTAGGGCCGGTGATTACACTGAATTTATTATCTTCAAGCTTTAAGTTGATGTTATTTAAAATTCGCTTTGGTTTTTCATCCTGAATGACTTCAAAACACACATTTTTTAATTCTAACATGATTTTTCTTCTCCCCAAAAATTCAATTGGTGCGGCTATACCTGGCGCCGCTGCCGTAAAATGATATCTCTTTACTATACCGCGAATCCGTTATTTTTTCAAATTTTATTGCGCTTTTTTCAAAAAATCAGTACAAATCTTTTACCCATCAAGGCAGCCTTCAAGCAGCCTTAAAATTTAAAACTTTCTTTTTCTTGTCTTGTCCCAGCCGTTGAAGTACGATGTAGCTGGTCACGGCTGAAAAATACGAACTGGAGGAATTTATATGACTCAACCTGATAAAAATACACAACGCCTGTATTTCTTTGACAACCTGCGTGCCGGCATTATCCTGCTGATGGTTATATTCCATATCGCCATGGGCTTCACTACCTGGGATCTCCAATGGTGGTACGTAAACGACACGCAGAAAAACTTTTTTTTCGATCTTTTCGTCCTTGAAACAGATGTCTATATTATGCCCATCATGTTTTTAATCGCCGGCTATTTCGCCCCGATGATTCTGCTGAAAAAAGGAGCCGTAAAATTTTGGAAAAACAAACTGGTTCGCATCATGCTTCCCTGGGGAATCGGCGTAGTCTTTTTCGCTCCCCTGCTGGCCTACAGCCCGCTTGTCACACATATTGGAGCCCCGCCAGCACCTGAATACTTCGACTTCTGGCTCAACGGTTTCTGGGGGCCTTTTTACCAGCAAAGTCATTACTGGTTTCTCGGCATCCTGACCCTGTTCTTCTTTCTGCTCACGATTGTATACCTGATCCGTCCGGCGAGTTTAGCCAAAGCCGCCCGGCCAACCTCCCCCTCTGCCGGCTTTCTGCTCGGCTTCACCTTGCTGACTGCCGTCTCCTTCTTTGCAGTCAATCTTACCTATTGGTGTGACACCTGGATGCCCATCGGCTACTTGTTTTGCATTCAGCCAGTACGGCTGATCCTGCATCTTTGCTATTTTTTCCTCGGCGTCCATGCCTGGAAGCAGGGCTGGTTTACTGACAACGGTTATATGCCGCGCCTGCTGCCCTGGTCTGTAAGTGCTGCTATAATGCTCGTTGTCTTTCTGGTTTATCGCGTCAGCTTTACGATGGTTCCAGATGTCCCGGTTTTATTTAAAGCCGGACACGCACTGACCCACTGCCTGCTGGCTGTCACCAGCACGTTTGCCCTGATCGCTCTTTTTAAACGTTTCTTTGACAGCGATGCCTACCTATGGCGTCGTCTGGCCGCAAACTCGTACACCATTTATTTTATTCACTCATTTATCTTCCTGCCTATGGCCTACTCCTTGCAGAAAATTAATATGAACATCGCCTTGAAATATGTGCTGATTTCAATATTCTCGCTTATTGGCTGTTTTCTGGTCGCAGAATATATCATCGGTCCTGTTATAGGTCTTCTTTTCGGCAAGAAAAAAAAGAAAAGCCTGCCTGAAACAGCAGATTTGCAGTAAAAAAGGAAAGGAAGAGGATGGCTGCTAGCAGCCATCCTCTTCCTTTTAGTCAAGACCGCCTGTAAAACAGGCGGCTTGTACCGAGCCTATAAGGCTCTTTTACTTGCCTGCACCTAAAAGTGCGGGCTTTCTCTTTGTTCAAGCCACTTTGCATCTATTACCTAACTAACCCTTAAAAGGGTCT
>JBOFWE010000124.1:0-1266 GCA_051653465.1 Selenomonadaceae bacterium
AAAAAACTAAAGCAATTGCGACAGATGGGGATGCATATTTCTCTCGATGATTTTGGCACCGGCTATTCTTCACTGACATATTTGAGCCGGTTGCCAATCGATGTGCTGAAAATTGACAAGTCCTTTGTGCAGGAGGTCGGAATTACGGAGCATGGCGCGGCAATCATCGGCACGATTATCGAACTGGCCCATCAGATTAATATGGCCGTGGTGGCCGAGGGGGTTGAAACCATGGCTCAGCTTGATTCAATGCGCGAGCTTAATTGTGATTGTTTACAGGGCTATCTGGTCAGCCGCCCGCTGTCCGCCCAGCAGTTTTTTGATATTTATGAAGAAAATAAAGGGCTGTTCTCACTTGCTGGTATTACCGCAAAATAGCAGTTGTCAGGATTTAATTGAAAGGGTTTTAAGGGGGAGCAAGTATGCGCATTCAGACGAAAATGACGGCGGTTTTCAGTGGAGTGATAGCTTTGCTGATGCTTGTGGCGGCAATCCTTGGTTACTATTTTTTTAAGCAATATTTGACGGAAAAAATTGAAGAGAAAATGTCAACCACTGTAATTGAACAGGCGCAGGTTTTGGACAGCAATCTGCGCAGCAAGCAGAAATTACTGGAGATAAGCTGGTATAATCTAAGTCAGGTTATGAAGAGCGGACAGATTTCAGCTGATATGCTGGCTGGTTACAAACAGACTGACCCGGAGCTGACGGATATGTATTTTGGGTCGGTTACCGGGCTATTTGTTGATGGCAGTGGCTGGCAACCGCCGGCTGACTATGATCCGCGACAGCGGCCCTGGTATAAGGAAGCAATCGAAACAGGAAAGATCACAATTACGGCTCCGTACTTTGATCTCGTTGAAAAACAGATGGCAATTTCCATTGCCATGCCAGTCCGCAATGAAGCCGGTGAAATCTATGGCGTCGTGGCCACCGATTTACCGCTGGCTAGGCTGCTCGATAAAATGAAGTGGGCGGATATGTATGAGGGATCCTATGCGTATCTGCTCAATGAAAGCGGCACGGTTCTGGCGCATCCGGATCAATCTCTGCTAACGAAAAATGTATTTTCCCTCGATGTCCGTGAAGATCTCAAGGATGCGGTACGCCTTTTACAGCAGCAGGATCAGGGGATCGCGCGCTATATGTACGGGGAAACAAGCAAAATCGTCTTTTTTAAGCGGGTTCCGGCACTGCAGGCAACGCTGGCCCTGGCAATTCCTGAAAATATAGTATATGCACCACTCGAGAAATTCCGCAACGGTT
>JBOFWE010000125.1:0-8273 GCA_051653465.1 Selenomonadaceae bacterium
TGCCGGTTTACGACGAAAAGGCGCATAAAGGCGTGCTGCGCCATGTGGTTGGCCGTATTGCCGAAGAAGGCGTGATGGTCGTGCTCGTTACGGCAACGCCGGTCCTGCCGCATGCCCATGAACTGATCAATGAACTGCGCGCCCGCATCCCGAATCTCGTCAGCGTCATGCAGAGCATCAACAAGCGCCAGACCAACATGATTCTCGGCGATGTTACCAAGCATCTATGGGGAAAAAGCACGATTATAGCCAAGCTGGGCGACTTGAATTTCCATATATCGGCCCGGTCGTTCTTTCAGGTCAACACCAAACAGGCAGAAGTCCTGTACAATAAAGCCCTTGAATACGCCGGTCTTACCGGCAACGAAACCGTAATCGATGCCTACTGCGGAACGGGAACGATCTCGCTCTTCCTCGCGAAAAAGGCAAAAAGTGTCATCGGTATTGAAATCGTCGATGCGGCAATTCATGATGCGAAAAAGAATGCCATCGATAACCAGGTGAAAAATGCCGAGTTTATCGTCGGTGATGCCACTCAGGTCATGCCGGAGCTCTACAAGGACGGCGTCAGACCCGATGTCATCGTCGTCGATCCGCCCCGCGTCGGCTGTACACCGAAGGTCCTCGAAACCTTCGCCGCCATGAACCCGGAACGCATCGTTTACGTATCCTGCTATCCGGCATCCCTGGCTCGTGATCTCGAAATCCTCGACTGCCTGGGCTACAAGACGGTAAAGATTCAGCCAGTGGATATGTTCCCGATGACGAGCCACGTCGAGTGTGTAGCGTTGATACAACGCCGTACTATGTAGAAATCCTTAATTTCCGCTACTTCTACCGCCATTGCATCTTTGTAAAAAAGGATGGTTTTGAGCGCAAAAAGGTAGTTAAGGACTACATCAATGTCTCGGTAGTTATCAACCTAGTATGAGTATACACAATAAAATGCTATTTCGTCAGTCGAGAGAATTTGATTCTACAATAAAATAATGAGTTTATTATTAGACGTTCAATATTCGTATTGGGCGTCTTTTTTATTTGAAAAAGGGAGGAAAAGAAATGTTAAGACAAGGCATGATTGAACGATTTAAAAAGGCTGCTCCAATTATTAGAGAACTCGTTGATGATTTGGAATGGATTCAAGACGAGTTTGATCCCCAAAATGCAACAGAAGAAGAGCGTACCTATGTGAAGCATTTGCTGGATTTGGGAAATAGTTACTTTGGTGAAAGCGATTGGCGTTTAAATCGAATGCTTGCCCCCGTTGGCAAGAAAGGACGCTTAATTCGTAATTCTACCGGTAGGTTTGAAATGGAGGAAACAGATATTGAATTTACCTGTGGCAGTAGTTGTGAGGTTTATGCACCGTATTTCTCAGATGAAGAAGAATGGATGACTTGGCTTCCAACGTCCATTGAATATAGTGATGATTATTATTTTACGGCACGTCCGGATATGAAGCTGGAGGGTGCCTTAGTAAGGATTAAAGGTTGATGAAAAATTAGGTATGAAAAAAGCACTATCAGTTAGCCGCTGATAGTGCTTGACGTGAAAATTTGCTATAAACAAATTTCTTTCCTTAAAATTTATTATAGCAGATTTTCGCTTGATTTGTATAGAAAAGTTAAGCGAAAGGACTTGAAAATTTATGAAAACATTTTCGTTCATCAATAAAAAAGGCGGCGTTGGCAAAACAACGATTACCGTTAATATGGCGTATGCCCTGGCAGAAAGCTGCGATTTAAGAGTGCTGGTTATAGATAATGATGATCAAGGCAATGATTCGCAGTTCTTTGATGCAGATCCGGAAAAATCATTGGCAGATATCCTCTTAGGCAAGGCAGATATTAAGGAAGTTATTCAGCCTACGCGTTATTCGGACATTGACATTGTTGCCAGCGGTGCCGCTTTGTTGGATGCTAACGTGGCTGTCATAAAAGATGAAGAGATTGTGCAGCAGACCATTTTAAAAGAATCCTTAGAAAAGGTTGCTGCAAATTATGATGTATGTCTTATCGATAACCCTCCAACAATTAATGCCTCCGTTATCAATGCCTTGGTAGCCAGTGATGAGGTCATTATTGTAACGACACCGGATATTTATGGGATTCGTGGCGTTTCACAGATGGCTGATTATATAGAAGCAATTAAGGAATATAATCCTATTCTGCGATTTCGTGGCTGCCTTCTCAATAAATTTTCTTCTACCCCGCATGGGTTCCGTTGTATCGACCTGTTAAGAAGTCAGTTTCCCTTATTTAGAACAAGAATTCGTTACACGAAAGATAAGCTGGAAGCATCGGCAGAAGAAAGAAAATCTATTTTCGAGTATTCGCCCAATTGTGGCTTTGCACGGGATCTTGTCCAATTTTTAAAAGAACTTTTAGCGGGGGAATAAAACCATGAAAAAACAGTCAGCAAGCCTAATTGCAAAGCTTTTAAATAAAAATTCTCAGCCGGGGCCGGGACAGGGCAGCACTAATGACCTTAAGACTACGGAAGAAATCATCATGCGAGACGTTCATGAACTGGTGCCGAATCCTAAGAATGAAAAGTATAGTCTGAATAATATTGAAGAGTTGGCGATGATGATCCAGCTTACTCATAATATAGAGCCAATTATTTTAAAGACGATGGAGGATGGCCGATTTATGATTACCAGCGGCCATCGCCGCCGCTTGGCACAGCTTTATCGTTTGGAAAAAGGCATGACAGATAATCCTATGGTCCCGACCATTACACGGAAAATCATCAATGATTTTGAGGATGCTATAACGGACGATGAAATGGAAACGTTGAATATTGTATTTCCGAATAAAGGGCAGCGCAGAAATCTGACTCCTTCGCAGGAAGCCGATGAAATTGCACTGATTAAGCCCATCATCAAGAAACTTTATGATTATCAGAAGGCAGCTGGAAATATTGATGGTAAATTTCGGCCTTATTTTGCCAATATCCTTGGCATTTCGGAGACTTCCTTGCAGCGTAAAGAAGCCATTCGGAAGGTTTCAGAGGAAGTTAAGGTGGAGATTGATGCCGGAAATATTACAGCTACGGCTGCAGCAGAACTGGCAAGCATGGATAAAGAAGAGCAAAATTCAGTAATTGAGGCGATTAAGGATCGGGGCGAAGAAGTTACGGTACAGGCGGTAAAAGAGGAAAAGAAAAAAGTCGTTGCGCCTAAAAATGACTTTACTCCTGTTGTAAAAGAGAGCCCGACAGAATGTGAATTAGAGGATGAGGGCCAGACAAAACTGTTTGGTCAAGATCAGCAAACGGAGCTAGATGAAAATAACGGTGTGAATCGTATAGAAAATGTGATTAATAATATGCCGTCTATACAAAATCAAGAAATGACAGATAAAGATTTTTCTGCAAAAATGTGGCTTCAACAGGAAATTGCTGAAAAACTAAAAGACGCTGAACAACGGCTTGCTATAGAAACTGCTGAGAAAACAGAAGAAAAGTGCCGGGAGTGGCAGGCACGTGTCAAGGTAATAAAAGATGTCCTGGCTTATTTAGACGGCGTTGGTTGTTCTGATCAATGCGAAGTGTGTTGTAATGATTGTGATCGGTCCTGTGAGTATTCGAAAAGCTTTCAAGCCACAAATACCATGAATGAATAATGATCTGCAGTTGGGAGAGATAAGAAAATGAGTAAATTATTGATTAATGAAGTTCCATTGATGTGCCTTCCCAGCCTTGCAGTAAAAATTGGCTTGAATGAAGCGCTTTTTATACAACAGCTGCATTATTGGGTAGATCGCAGTAAAAATATTATCGATGGTCGGCAATGGGTGTATAACACCATGGCAGACTGGTCAAAGCAATTTCCGTTTTGGTCACAGAAGACTTTATCACGGACGATTTCAAATTTGGAAAAGCAAAATTTGGTTATTTCCGGCAACTACAATCAAAAAGGCTATGATCGTACAAAGTGGTACACGATTGATTATGTTGCGCTGGAACGGCTTGAAAAGGAGCAGGCGGAGACGGAAGAACATGGAGAATCGGAGCCAGATGTGCCGGAGGAAAATGATGATTTTGTTGGTGACCAGTTCATAGGGACAAATTGTCCACATGAAGAAAATCAAGGGGTTACGGGTACTTTGGGCGATGCATCTGTTAGTGACGAATCCATAGAGACAAAATGTCCACATGAGGGAAATCAAGGTGCTGCAGATAATATGGGAGATGCTTCCGTTAGTGACCAGTCCATAGGGACAATTTGTCCTTATGAGGAAAATCAAGGCTTGCCGGATTCTTTGGCGGAACATGCTCAAAATGGCTGTTTCATAGGGACCAGTTGTCCAGATCCATCCGGTCATTTTGTCCTTATGGAATCGGACAATCTGTCTTCACCAATACCAGAGAATAACAACAGAGAATTCTCAGAAAAAACAACAACAAACAGAAGTGAGGAACTTGCTGTTGTTGGAAATATGGTTAATAAAAAAAAATCTTTGGAAAGTTTATTTTTTGTAATGCCAAGCTATGGTATTCCGCTTGCTACTGCAAAGAAATTTATTGCTGAATACGGTGTTGATGCAGTTGAACAGCAATGGGAACTTCTTAAAAAGGCTTTGCAGAAAGGAAAGATAAACAATCCCGCTGGTTGGCTCCATACGGCCTTGAGGGAGGGATATGTTGATGCTCCAGCTGCATTTAAGCAGCTTCAGGAAGAAAAGAAGGCTGCCATGCGAGAGAAAGTGGCGGAAATAGAGCGGCAGCAAATCGCTGCTCTGGAACGTGAGGCGGAAGAAGAAGCCAAGCAATTTGAACTTCCTGAAAATAGTCCGTTTCATGCGTTTCTTGCAAAATTTAAAAAAGAACAGGATGAAAAGAGCTCGATGTAAATGTCTGGAATTTAAGGTGTCCATTATGGACACCTGCTTGACTATAGGCAAATTTAATCTTGGGGTAGGTGGGGTATCACAGAATTATCGTATAAAAACGACCGATTTTTTCCCTTTTGCTTAGGATACGTTGATTTTATTGGAGGTCCATAATGGACACCTAATTCGGCTTGTAATATTTTTTTATAGGGAAAATCAATGTGCTGGTCAAGGATGTGGATTGAATGAGGGTGGAGTTTATTGAAAATGGGAAAAGAATTATATCGACCAATCGAGGCGTATTCAAAGATAACGAGCTTATTTGGTATGACAATGCCTATGTTTTGAGTTTGAAATTTGACGAGGAAAAGGTCGAAATTATGATAAAAAAGATACCAAAAGCAGGAGGGGAAGCGCGATGAAAGTGGAAAAAACAGTGGAATATTATGAAATAGAACTAAATGAAGATGTGCTAACTGAAGAAGCGCAAGAGGATTTGGCTCAGGAATCTGATGAGGAAAATGACAAATGTCGGGGGAAGAGTATGGCATTCTCGGAACATGTGCAAGAGCAGCGCAATTTTCTTAGTATGAAGGTGCTAATAGTGAGAACACGTCTTAACAGGTAGGAATTATGCAGATTTTTAGTGTGCAAAAACAAATTACCTATCATGTCCTATTTTCACGACAAAATTTTACGAATAAATCAACGTCTTGATTACCCAAAAAATTCGTATTATGATGGATGTAAGTAGGAGGTGCTTAATATGTTGGCAAAAACTGATATGAATATTATTGAGGAGTATGTTGATAAGAAATACTTTGATAGGGATAAGCTAATTAAATATCTCAATATGCATTCAATAGTAGGAAACGAGATTTTTTCATACTGCGATAAAAGAGTTGGGCGTGATGGCTCTGCTTCTTATTCAAACTGGTTGGATGATAAATATGGGTATGAGCCGTTACCTGTTGCGGACTTTATTCGTAGAATACCCTTCTATTTCTATGTTCGTGATTATTCAGATAACCGGGTTGGAGATTTGGGTTGCCTTATTTCAGGAATTATTCGAGAGGATAAAGAAGAAAAGGCATTAGAGAAGTTATATCAAGCACTTGAATATATGCTTTATGAAAAGAAATTATCGTTGAACGATATATTCTGTTATTTGGTAGGACAAACACATCATGTAGGCAATGCAGAGATATTTTTTCAATGGAAACATTATCTGCAAATATGTGAAGAATTAGGAAGTAAAGACTATCTGCCGAACTGCTTTATAACAAGTTATAACGAAGTATTAGAGAAGATAGGGCTTCCCCCTATCATTTATGAAATTGGCGAGATTGGGATAGGCGAAGTAAGTTGGCGGACAGGAACACGGATTGCTTTTGAGGGAACTTTTCCCTGCGACCGCAACGGACAGCCTATTATGAAATGGATTGGACTGCGAGTAAAAAACGCAAAGAATATCACTTGTTCGCAAGACAAGTCAAGTAGAGGCCGCCTATTCGTTGAACTCACACCTAACACTATAATTCATGCGCTCAACTGCTATAACAACGAGGGAGAGGATGATTGCTGGTATCAAATCTATGCGGGACCACAAACTATGGAATTTGATTATGAGGTTCTGAAATTTAACAGAAACCGTTTGAAATATACTCAACAAGAAGTGGCAGATGCAATTGGAGCTACTGTCCGTACATATCAAAAATGGGAAAGTGGCGAAACAACACCAGATGGTCATTATTTGCTTAGACTTTTAAACTGGCTTGATATTCGTGATGTTCAAGAGGTGGTTCGATATACAGAATAGAATTAGTAAGAATTTCTTTCTATTTATGCAAAAGTAAAACATTTAAGGATAGTAATTAACTTATTGAGCGTATATCAGGTTGTTTACCAGGTTTTAAAATGATATATGTATAATATTTTTTGGAGAGTTTATATGAATATATACGAACTGCAAGAGGAAATTAAAAACTTGATTTTGAGTGGGCGAGAAGATGATTATTGGGACTTCAAAGAAAAGCATCACTCCAATACTGCTGATTTGTTGCACGATGTTATCTGTATGGCAAATAATCGTGCTGATAGAGACTCTTATATTATATATGGAGTTGTAGATAAAACTGGTAATATTATCGGTGTAGAATCTGATCCAGGGCGTAGAAATCAGCAGCAAATTATAAATCAGTTAAAAAGTAAAAAATTCGTTTCAGGTATTCGTCCTCGTATCGAATTAAGGACTCTCACTATTCAAGACCATGAAGTCGATGTAATTATAGTTAAAAACACAGCGGATACTCCCTATTATTTAGTAGAAGATTATAAGGATCAGGGGCGGATTGTACGGGCCTATCATATATATACAAGAGTCTGTGATACGAATACCGATATTGATAAAAGTGCTGACATTGACCATACAGAGTATTTATGGAAAAAAAGGTTTGGATTAACTACAGTTCCGTTGGAACGCTTCATAAAGAAAATGAAGAATAAAGAAGAATGGATTAAAGAAGAAGACTTTTATTATAACAAATATAACCCAGAGTATACTATCGCATTTGAGGATGAAGAAGATGACGAACGAAGAGTTCCCGAATTTTATGCATATGCAATGGATAATTCCTCAGTTTATTACAGTTTTGTAAATATAAAATATTTTGAGACGCGTTTGTACGGGAGTCAAATTGTCATTTTAGACAGTGGCCGGTTTATGACAACGGTGCCTAAATGGGGATTTTTAAGCTTTGATAAAGACAAAGGGGATGTTACTTACTCTTTTAAGTATTATCTAAAGAATGATATCTCATATATACTTCATAAATTCTTGCTCAGAGAAGATAGCGAAGAAGCGGAGTATGCATGTGAGAGGCTTTATGAAGTTATCCTCATATTTGAGGATGAGATAGAGAAAGACGATTTTATATCATTTATTTATTGTAAGAAAGAAGATATGATAAAAAGAGTCGAACAGCTTTCTAAAAAGTATAGCTGGATTGAGGCAGAGAATAAACGATCGAGAGATGAGATTATTAAAAGGTTAAAAGCAGGTCATGTACTCAATGAACTGCTGGTAGAATTTCGTAATGCTTATTCTCATGTGTAATAAAATTGACGAGAATTTTGAGCTTTGGGGGCAGAAGTTTAGTTATGTCTAATAGAGATGATTTTATCCAAAAAACGAAAGATGAACTTGCAAGGCGCGTTGCTTGGCTATGTTCAAATCCTAATTGCCGACGAGCCACAATCGGTGCAAAGTATGGTAGCGAAGGTGTCATTACTACTGGGATATTATATTGGATAATTTATGAAAATCGGAAAGGAATCTGCAAATATGTCCGTAAAACAGTTTCATATGAGTTATGCTCTACATAATGGAAAGCTAGTACATATATCAAATGTTTCTAATGGATTAAAATGCGAATGTTT
>JBOFWE010000126.1:0-1397 GCA_051653465.1 Selenomonadaceae bacterium
GCTCGAAACCATCGTCCGACGCGAGCAGCTGCTCGGCGGCACCAACCTGCTGGCAGAGCCTGACGGCACAGACTGGCTGGCGGTCGAAACCCGCCGCAAGGCACAAAACCTGAGGCTGTTTTATCGATATGTCCAGCAGGAAAAGCCGCAGCAGTTTCCAGTGCCTTGGACAAACTGGCGAGCTGACCAGACAATCGACAACTAAATCTGCCACATAAGCAAAAGCCGCTGACCGGATCTTCCGGCAGCGGCTTTGTTTTTTTATATATGCAGAATCTCAGGCTTATATGCTTCCGGCAATTCTTCTTCCTGCAAAAAAGCAAAAGAATCATCATTGAGGATTGGCATAAATATCTCATAAGGGATAGCGGGAAATTCACAGGCATAATTGCTGGCGCCAAACCACATTCCCGATTTGCTGCTCAGATTGAGACTGCGGGCAAACTTCGTATGGTTGGAGCAGTCATGCACTGCCAGATCCCAATTTTCTTCCACCGCTATTTTCATAAATTTCAAGGTCAGTTCCCGGCTCCAAACAGGAGAAACATAGCCCTGCCGGGCAATATACATATTTTCACCGTAATAATTGCCAATATTATTTTCATTCAAATGCAGCTCGGCACAATTAATAAAATCGACTTTAGTTGCCAGAATTGCCTGCTGCTTGCGGAAAAACATCTTAAAAAACTCCGGCGTCATCGGCGTTTCAATGCCGACATGCGGAATATATTTTTTTGCCAGGGCAATATTTTCAATCACAGAATCGGCACAGTTGGATGCCCCCAGATTAAAGCGAATTTCATCGAGTCCGGCTTCTCCTAAGGCCCGCAGACTTTCCTCGGTTGCCAAGGTTCCATTGGTATACATATGCTGGTGAATCTGTGCCTGCTTGAATTTTTTTATAACCGGATAGTATTTTTCAATCTCCATGAACGGCTCCAAATAAACATAGGAAATCCCCGTCGGTTTTTCATGGATGGATAGCAGCAGGTCGATGTCCTTTTCATAAAATTTCGTACCGCCGATATCCCACATGCCTTCACCGATCGGATGAATCTTATCCAGCTCACCGTAGTTGTAGCAAAACTTGCACTCCAGGTTACAGCGGTTCGTTTTCCGGATGGCACTGAGCCCGGTTCCCGTCAGACAGGAGCGGCAGCCCTGCGAGAATTTTTCTTCCCGGCCGACAAAAAAAGTACGGTTGTCCAGTGTCTTTAAATTTGGGATTTGTGCCATAAGCAGATCATTTCTGTGATCAACCGCTTCCTCAATCTGCGCCAAGACCGCATAAATAATCTCTTCCTGCTCTATAGTTAACTCCGCATCTTCTGGTAATTGTGAAAAAAAGTCAAACCATAATAACGCGTCGCTTTTTGAAATTTTCATGATGTACCCGC
>JBOFWE010000127.1:0-5892 GCA_051653465.1 Selenomonadaceae bacterium
AATATGGGGTTTGAAAAGGTGCTGCGCTTTCACCAGAACACAGGCGCGGATATCACCATGGTATACAGCCTGCAGCCAGAGGAAAACGTGGCCGGCGGGACGGTGATTGAAACCTCGGAAAATGGAATGGTGACGGATATTGCCAAACAGCCGGTTGTCTACGAGGATACCAAGGCCTTTATGGGGATTTACCTGATGGAGCGCAAGCTCCTGATTGAGCTGATCAAGCGTGCCTATGAGCGCGGCGGGTCCGATTTTTTGATCGACGGCATCATGCGGTTTCAGGATAAGTACTCCATTTACGGTTTTTGTCATGATGGCTATGTTGCGCACATAAACTCGGTGGGCAGCTATTATCGGGCGAGCATGGACATGCTGCAGCCGCATATCCGTCAGGAGTTGTTTACCTCTGAACAGCGTGTTTATACAAAGACGAAGGATGAGCCGCCGGTGCAGTACAAAAAAGATGCAGATGCCAAAAATTCGCTGATTGCCAATGGTTGTGTAATTGAAGGGTCGGTGGAAAACAGCATTTTGTTCCGGGGTGTGAAAATTGGCAAGGGAGTAAAAGTGAAAAACAGCATTATTATGCAAAAATGTGATTTGCAGCAGGATGCTTTGGTTGAAAATGTAATCTGTGATAAAAATGTCGTGATTACACAAGGAAAATGGCTCAAAGGGGCTTCTAACTATCCGTTGATTGTTGAGAAGGGTGTAGTGATTTGACGGTGAAAATGCGGCTGTAGTTCCAGCCGCAAGGCTTATTTGAAACCCTGCTTTAAGATGGACAACTTGGGGAAAGGGTGAATGTATTTGGTAATCGATAAAGTTTTGAAAGAAAATCTGCAGATGCGTTTTGTGCAGACGGCCCATATCATGTGGGGCAAGGAAGAAAATGAACTGACGCCAAACGAAGTCTATCAGACCGTAGCCAGTGTCGTGCGGCAGTATGTAAGCGATACCTGGATCAAGACAAATAAATACTATATGGATCACCAGGAAAAGCAGGTGTATTATTTTTCCATCGAATTTTTGCTTGGCAGGCTGCTCAATAGCAATCTGATCAGCCTGAATATAAAAGAGGTCTTTGCTGAGGTCTTGAAGGATCTTGACATCGATTTGAATGCGGTGTTCGAGGAGGAACCGGATGCCGGCCTGGGCAATGGTGGGTTGGGACGCCTCGCTGCCTGTTTTATTGATTCCATGGCGTCTTTGGGGATCGCCGGGCACGGCTGCGGCATTCGCTACCAATACGGTCTGTTTGAACAAAAAATCATTGACAAGTATCAGGTAGAAATCCCCGACAACTGGCTGAAACATGGCTTTGCCTGGGAGTATCGTAAGACGGACAAGGCGATTAATGTGCGTTTTGGCGGTAATGCGTATGTTGTGAAAAAACCGGACGGAACCTTGGAGCCGGTACATGAAAATTATTCAACGGTCATGGCCGTTCCTTACGATGTGCCGATTGTCGGCTATCGCAATAATACGGTCAACAATCTGCGCCTGTGGAATGCCGAAGTGGAAAAGGATTTTTCGGATTATGCCCGCTTGTCGAGGGAGGATATTCAGGAAAAACGGCGCCGGGCTCAGGCCATTGAAGATATAACGCGCTGCCTCTATCCGGATGACAGTTCGGAAGAGGGGCGGCGCCTGCGGCTGATTCAGGAGTACTTTTTTGTTTCGGCTGGGGTGCAGAGCATTGTGCGCCATTATAAGAAGACCGGAATGGATATGATGGACTTTGCCAGTAAAATTGTCATTCACATCAATGATACGCATCCGGCTACGGCTGTAGCCGAATTGATGCGGATTTTGCTTGATGAGGAAAAGATGAACTGGGCCCAGGCTTGGAAAATCACGGTCAATACGATGGCTTATACCAATCATACAATTTTGCCGGAGGCTTTGGAGAAATGGCCGGTGGATATGTTCAAGTCGCTTCTTCCGAGAATTTATATGATTATTGAGGAAATCAATCAGCGGCTGCTTGATGATGTGCAGCTGCGTTATCCGGGCGATGATAGCCGCATCCACGAATGTTCGATTCTGCAGGATGGCTATGTGCACATGGCCCGTCTTGCCGTGGTCGGCAGTCACAGCGTCAATGGCGTTGCCAAAATCCACTCGGATATTCTGAAAAATCATACCATGCGTGTATTTAATGAATACTATCCGGGGAAATTCAACAATAAAACTAACGGCATCACCCATCGGCGCTGGCTGATTGGGGCCAATCCGGAATTGTCGTCACTAATCGATGATGCTATTTCGCCGAAATGGCAGTCGCAGCCGCAGCATTTGATCGACTTGTTGAAGCAAAGTGAGGATGAAGCGTTTTTGCAGGAAATGGCAGCTATCAAGTATCGTCGTAAAACAGATCTGGCGAAGTTCATTAAGAGCAACTATAAGCTTACGGTCGATCCGCATTCGATCTTTGATATCCAGATCAAGCGCATACATTCCTATAAACGCCAGTTTATGAATATCCTGCATATTCTACACCTGTATAACAAGCTAAAGGCGGAACCGAAGCTGGAGATGCTGCCACGCACCTTTATTTTTGGCGGTAAGGCAGCTCCGGGATATCATATTGCCAAGGAGACCATCCGGCTGATCAATACAGTAGCGGCGCTGGTAAATGGTGATCGATCGGTCCGCAATCGCATGAAAGTGGTTTATATTGAAAACTACGGCGTATCTTTGGCGGAAATGCTGTTTCCGGCAGCCGATGTCAGTGAGCAGATCTCGACCGCGGGGAAGGAAGCCTCCGGTACAAGCAATATGAAGTTTATGATGAATGGTGCTATTACCCTGGGGACGCTTGATGGTGCCAATGTTGAAATTCATGAAGCTGTCGGCGATGATAACTGCGTGATCTTTGGGCTCAAGGCCGAGGAGGTCCTGGAGTATTATGCAAACGGTTCTTATTCGGCCTGGAACGAATACAATGCGAATGAGGCTGTACACACGGTTATGGATCAGCTGATCAACGGATTTTTTGCCGCTGATGGTAGTGCAAACTTTAATGACCTGTATAACAACATCTTTAACAGCAATGATGAGTTTTTTGTCTTAAAGGATTTTGCGGCCTATGAGCAGGCCCAACTGGCTATTGAAGCGCGTTATCGTGACCAGTCTGCCTGGCTGAAGTCCAGCTTGATCAATATTGCCAATTCCGGTCGTTTTTCAAGTGACCGGACAATTGCTGAATACGCACAGGATATCTGGCGGATCAGCCCGATAAAAATGCCCTGACTGACGAGTACTTGATCAGCAGCTGAATACTATGCCGCGGGAGGTCTTAGCTTGGAAATTTCAACAATCAATGAAACTGATTTGTATTTATATCATCAGGGAACGAATTACTATACGTACCGGTTGCTTGGCGCTCATTGCGTGCAACAGGCTGGAGTGAACGGGGTGCGGTTTGCCGTTTGGGCACCGCATGCAAAAGCTGTCAGTGTGGTCGGTGATTTCAACAATTGGGATACCCGGATCAACCCCTTGCAGCGCCTTGAGGACGGCGAGGTGTGGACGGCTTTTTTGCCGGGCATTGTGCCGGGAGCCGTCTATAAATACGCGATCGAGCCTTCCTGGGGCGGTCCTCATATTTTGAAAGCCGATCCCTACGGTTTCTATGCCGAAAAAAAACCGCAGACCGCATCACGCGTCTATGATATGGCAAATTATATGTGGTCTGATGAGGAATGGCAGGCTCAAAAACATGCCAGTCCCTCCTATGGTCAGCCGATCTTGATTTATGAGGTGCATCTGGGATCGTGGAAGCGGACGCCGGATGGAGGGTATCTTAATTATCGCGATGCTGCCCGGCAGCTGGTTGCCTATGTCAAGGAGATGAACTATACCCATATCGAATTTATGCCGCTTTGTGAGCATCCGTTTGACGGTTCCTGGGGCTATCAGGCAACGGGTTACTATGCGGTTACCAGCCGCTACGGTGAACCGAATGATTTTAAATATCTGGTCGATCATGCGCATCAAAATGGGATTGGCATCATTATGGATTGGGTGCCGGGGCATTTTTGCAAAGATGATCAGGGCCTGCGGCATTTTGACGGGCAGAATCTGTATGAGTCTGATAATATTAGTCGGGCGGAAAATGGAGAATGGGGTACGACGAACTTTGATTACGGACGGACCGAAGTGCAGAGTTTTCTGATTTCCAATGCGCTGTTTTGGCTTACCGAGTATCATATCGACGGTCTGCGCATTGATGCGGTGGCCAATATGCTGTATCTAAGCTATGGCCGCGATGGCGGGTATTGGGAGCGTAACAAATATGGTGGTTCCGGCAATCTTGAAGCGATGGACTTTCTGAAAAAGCTCAATGCGGCCATCTTCAAATATCAGCCGGAAGCATTGATGATTGCCGAAGAGTCGACCTCCTGGCCGATGATATCGAAGCCGGTCTACATGGGGGGACTCGGGTTTAATTACAAGTGGAACATGGGCTGGATGAATGATGTCTTGAAGTATATGAGCCTGGATCCCTTTTATCGTAAGTATCATCAGGATAAGCTTACTTTTTCCCTGATGTATGCATTTTCTGAGAACTTTGTGCTGCCGCTGTCACACGATGAAGTCGTTCACGGCAAGTGTTCCCTGATTGGCAAGATGCCAGGGGACTACTGGCAGAAATTTGCCGGTCTGCGGGCTTTTTACGGCTATTGGATGGCCCATCCGGGGAAAAAATTGCTGTTTATGGGCAGTGAGTTTGCCCAGTTTATCGAATGGAAGTACGATGACAGTCTTGACTGGCATCTAATAGAACAGTATCCAATGCATCAGAAGATGCAGGCCTATTCAAAGGCATTGAATGCTTTTTATGGTTCTGCTCGTCCGCTGTGGGAGGTTGATTTTGAGTGGGCGGGATTTTCCTGGATTGATTGCAGTGATACGGAGCACAGCATCCTTTCGTTTTGCCGTATGGCGGATGATCCCGAGGATTTCCTTATCGTAATCTGCAATTTCACTCCGGAAGTCCGAAACGGATACCGGGTTGGCATGCCGAAAAGCGGCATTTACCGTGAGGTGTTTAACAGTGACGGGGAAGCCTTTGGCGGTTCGGATGTCAGAAATGACGGAGAACTGTTAACGGAGGATATTGCCTGGCAGGATCGGCCGCAATCGTTGGTTTTGACCTTGCCGCCGTTGGCGACAATTTATCTGCGCTGGCAGGGCGGATTGCCGGAGGTATTGCCGGTAGAAAAAAAGCTGCCGGTACGCAAGCGGCGTCAAACAAGTGGGACCGAGAAGGTTGACTTGGTTGAGCCGGTTGCAAAAAAGCCGCGGCGAAAGTCGGCGGAAAAAAAGACCGAAAAGACCGATACGAAGACAAAATCGCCAGCCCGAGGACGGAAAAAGGCTGGCGAAGTGGCAGTGTCTGCTATGGATACGCCCGATAATAGTCGTGAACAGGCGCTGACAGAAAAAAAATCTTCCCGAAAAAAGGCAACAGCTGCGGGGGCAAAAAAGACTGCCGGACAAGAGGCGGGACAGTCTCTAACGGCGAAAACCCCACGCGCCAAAGCCCAAAAACAGGTAAGTGCTAAAAAGGCCGTGAAGCCGGCCGCTGAATATAAGAAAAAAGCAAGTAAATAACCAGTAAAGAGGAGGCTTGCAGCAAATGCTAAAAGTTCTTTTTGCAGCATCAGAAGCAGTGCCGTTTGCAAAAACCGGTGGACTGGCCGATGTCGCTGGTTCCCTGCCCAAGGAACTGCGCCGACAGGGCGTGGATGTCCGGCTGATCATGCCGAAATATGGTTCGATAAAGAGCAAGTATAAAGAGCAAATGCAGCATCTGGCCACAGGCGCAATCCAGGTGGCCTGGAGAAAAAAATTTATTGGGATAGATTATCTCGAGCATGA
>JBOFWE010000128.1:0-6283 GCA_051653465.1 Selenomonadaceae bacterium
GCGGAGCTTCCCTGCGCCATCTGCTGGATCATCTCGGTTATTTTCCCGACACCCCGGGTCACTTCGTCGATATGCCCGACAATTTCCTTAAAGATATCGCCTGCTGCATGCACCACTTTTGTTCCTTCTTTGACATCACTCAACCCTACACCCGCTGCCTCAACAGCGGTTCTTGTATCGTCCTGAATTTCACCAATAATGCCACTAATCTGCTGCGTGGCAGTCTGTGATTGCTCGGCCAGCTTGCGGACTTCTTCGGCGACAACAGCAAATCCTCTTCCATGTTCCCCAGCCCTTGCGGCCTCAATCGCTGCATTTAAAGCCAATAAATTAGTCTGTCCCGCAATTGCTGATATAGTATCTAGAATCTGCCCTATTTTTTCTGACTTAATATTTAATTTGCTAATAGCCTCCGAAACAACCGTTGTTGAATTTCCAATAGATCCCATTTCCGCTACCGCTTTTTGGATGATATTCGTTCCACTTTGAGCTGAAGTTACCGTTTTATTGGTCAAATTTGATACATCACTTACATGCACAGCCGCTTCTTTCATTCGATCAGACATTATTTCCACAACTTTTTCTGCATCATTGGCGGCAGTTGTTTGCAATTCAGCATGTCCTGATACATCTGTAATGGATTCAGCAACATGAATCGCTGCCGCTGTTGATTGCTCCGTATTCGCGGTTAATTCTTCCGAAGATGCTGCTAAGGTCTGCGAAGAAGTAATTACCTTTTGCAAAATCTCACTTATATTATCAATCATCGTGCTAGTCGCACGAGCTAAATCACCAATTTCGTCTTGCCCCTTTAAAAAGTGCTCCGGGACTTTAAAACTAAAATCACCACTTGCCACGCGCTTTAAATCTTCTACGGCTAATTTCAAGGGAACCACAATCCCGCGAATCACAAAATATGCAATTAAAACCGAACAAACGATTGCAATAGCCGTAAAAATAATCAAAATATATTTCGTGGTATAGCCATTGGCAATGCTATTATCGAGAACCCCTTCGATCTGGTTATTGCGAAAATCGATATATTTTGCAATGATATTTCTCGATTCTGTCGCAGCTGGTGCCAGTTCGGATTTCATTAACTTAATAATATCATCCATCCTATTTTCTCGTCTTGCCGGAATCACTTTTTTTTCAAAAATTTCTTGATATTTATTCGCTGCAATTTTTGCATCTCTGGCGAATTGCTTACCTGCTTCAGTAACAGATTGGGCCTCTAATTCTTCCAGTAACGCATCGGATTCTTTATCTAATGCATAAAAATCATCGACATAAGTGTTCTCACCCGTAATAACAAATCCCCGGACAGCTGCCACCTTTAAGCCTGAATTCTGTGCTAATTTATTTGTCTTCTGATATAACGGCAAATAAGAATTCCTTGTTGTTTCTGACAAGTCATTCATTTTTGTAACAAAATAAATGCCAAAAATACTGGCCAGTATCATAAAAACCAAAATACTAATATACCCCGCTGCTATCTTTTTCCCAACCGTCATACCCATCTGCCTCCTCAAATTTAATTTTACATCGTCTAAACGAGCAAGGATCACAGCTATATATTATGTTGTAAGCAAGCAACAACTACTGGTATAACTATTTTAATTATCTATGATAATACCATAAAGAAATTGTCTTTAATGGTTATTATATGGTAACCTCTTTATTGTTTGTTACAAAAATCACTAATATTTTTATCTTGAATCTATTTTTCACAGAAGCTGTGCCGACCTTGCAGTGTGCTTAAATTTTCCAAATAATCAGTTTTTTGAATATATATGTTATGTAAAGAATCATTTCCGGTATTGACCCTATCGGTTGCCAACTTGATTTCAAATAACACGAAATATAATTTCCGCAGCCTTTATCAACTGATAATACCTATTAGTTCGTTGAAAAAGTAAAAAAACCTCTTTGATTAATCATTACTGATAAAGTATACACGATGCTAATTGATTACTATTTTTATTCATTTATCAAGCTTCCGTTTACAATCTGCCGATTAGAAAACAGGTCCCGCTATGGCAAAGGACCTGTTTCTCTAAAAACTATATACGTTGTGGCAAAGAAAGCTTTCCTCGATTATTCTTCGCCATCAAATACCGTTGCCAAATCAGAAAAGTCATTACTTACATTCTTTTTATACCCGCCAAAGCTCCTTCTATTCCAATAAAGTTTAGGATTGATAAAGGCAAAAGCTTCGCCAGTTTCAGCAAAAGAATATAAATATGCACTTTTTGTCATCTTCCCTTCCGGCACGAACAGGCTTGCCAAAAGAAGTAACGGCGGATAATGAAAATTTGAGACGCTATTCATAATAGAAAACCGATCCGCCATGGCTTTTATTTCAGCTACTTTTTGCAAGGCTTTATTCTCCTCAGCCTCTTTTTCATTAATTCCTATTAAAGGAAACCTGGCCTGTACATTCAGCGTATACATATTATCTTGTATGGATGAGCTACTTTCCACACCATTAAAATTAATCGCCGCTACCGCCATTCCTTTACCAGCAGCTTCCCGAAGAAACCCCGGCTGCATTTGCGATAGTATCATTTTTTCTTTTGCTGCCGTATCCGGCATGGATGGATTTCCGAAACACGACATCGGATTGCCGACCCCTACACCAATATGCAAAATTTTTTCCATATCGTTTCTGTCAGCAAAAAATTTCTTCACTAAATCACAGGCCGCAGCAATTGAATCTTTGTCTTTCGAGGCTATCCTTTTTGCAAAAACCGTTTCATTTTCTCCTGTTGGCTGTAGAAATACAAACTCTCCCATAGAGATCAACTCGCTTTCCTTTATTTTAAATTATAAGATAGCGCTATCCTTACAATTATCATAGCAAATTCTCCATCTACTATGGTGTTCGAGTGATCTCTATAAATTCCGCCGCCATGAATCCTCTTCCCATCTCATCAAAAACATAAGGCCCTGCCATCAATTCTCTATAGATGACCGGGCCTTCTTATGCAGGCAGCAAAAAATTCTGCCCTTCCAAAATACGCTTTACACAAATATATACGCGGACTTGGCCGGCATCTATTTTAAAAACCCCCAAGTACCTAAACCTAAAATTTTCAAATCAATTCCGGTTCAAAAAGCAGCCGGGCCAAATGAATGCCTTGTTTTCCGCCTAAATTCAAGCCACGAACGCAATAATGACAATAGGCCACTACCTTTTCCGTTGGAATTGCCAGACAATATTCTTTCATCTTCTGTTGCTTTTCTTCACTGGTATGTTCTTGAAATAAACCCTTGGCCCCTGCCAGAAATCTTTTCGGCGCTAATTTAGGATTTCGTGCCGGCTGTGGCTGGTATAGCGAGTATCCGCAAAATTTTGTTTGCTCACCATTTTCGTCTAACTCTATACATTCTATATGCATTCGCTGCATAAGTTCTCGCACCGCATGTTGCTCGACTTGATTTTCTTTAGACCGCCAACAATCCTGCACGGTCATTTTCATGCCGTGATAATCCGGATAGGAAAAGGTGTCATCCTGCAAAATCAGTTCCCACAGGGACAGCCGCTCGATTTCAGGATATTGCTCCTCAAAGACAGCGGAACAATTATGGCAAATCGAAACCATCATACTACCCTTTGGATATTCCTTAAAATGCGGGATTGCCTGCCATTGGGCTCGATACCATTGCGGCATTCTTTGCTCAAATTCGTTTACTTTATACTGCGGCGTACAACAGCGAATAACGGGCATAGCAAATCGGGCCTGTACATACTGCTGTATTTTCTCACTTAATGCAGGCTCCTCTTCCGTAAATACACAACTTGCAACATAAAAATAGTCTTTCATGGCACATTCTCTCCTTCACATAATACGATGCCCCAAAATATATTATATTCTCCGCGGAATTCTATTTTCACAAGGAACCCCGGTCTGACATTTCCCGCAGCCATACCTGGGGGCATATTTTTTTTGCGTTTCATCAAGAAAAGCTGAACAAATTACATGGTTTTTCCCTTTTTCCATTGCAATTGCTCCGGCCGGGCATTGTCTTATGCAAGCCCCGCAGTTCGTACAGTATTCATATGTATCCGTATAGTCACGCCTGTTCGGCGTCAATTTTAAAGTAGTAATTAAACTAATAAATCTGCCAGCCATGCCCCTGGCCGTAATCAATCCCTTGGAAAGGCCGAATGTCCCGAGACCGCAAACAAATGCAACATGCCGCTCCGACCAATTGCTGGTAAAGGAAGCCTCCGGATGTGCTGTACTTGGATTGTATTCGGTTTTATTCCAAAACCTTTGATCCAGGGAAGGAATCACACTTTCATACCCATTTTCGGTCAACTCTTTTTGCAGCTGCAAAATAAATTGATTGATAAATCGTTGACCCTCGATCCGGGCATACAGCCATTCCGGGGACGGGCATGCTTTATTTTTACGGTTGCTCAGCCGAACGGTCTCCGTGAACGGAAAAAAGAACGTTATGACACTCTTGGCCGCCGGCATCCATTCTGCCGGCAAAAGAAAATGCTTACCGATTCCGGTATCTTTTTTCAGCTCCAAAAACAGCGGGTCACTAGCTTCGCCAACCGCCAGCAAAGGGGCTTCAAACAGCTTTAACCCAACAAACTCTTTGCCAAGAGCGTCTTGGTCTAAAATATAATTTCCCTTTGCCTCAGCTGTAAACCGGCCCGCTATTGAATCAATATCTGATCTATCCATAGTTTCACTCCCCCTAGAAATTTAAGGCTTTGCAGTACCCGTCCTTTTTATATTATACTGTATTTAAATGTAAATAAAATCGATAGGCACAATATTATCTGTTATATTTTACAATATGAAATGGTCAACCCGGTCAAAACAGTCGCAAGTCATATTGTCTCCTTGCAATTTTGTATAAATTATATAACTCAAAGATTTTTCAAAGACTCCGCCCCTATAATAAAAATGCTTAGCAAGATTCATTCACAAAAAAATCATCAAGACTCAGGATATTTGGTTCTTTCCCAAATGTCCAAAATAAAGAAGCACTCCCGAGGGGTGCTTCTTTATTTTGCTGTGTATTTTAAGCCGCTGGCAGTAGGAACACCGCAACCCTGCATGCTGCCTTCCGGGCATAAAAAAGCCCCCGAAAGCATGGCTCACGCAAAGTAAAATCAAATTTGTTTCCTATGGCCTTCAAATAAATATTTGTTATATTAAATACAACAAAGAAATACATTCACTGGAAGGACGTGTTCTATATGAAAAACACGATTAAAAAACTCATGTCATTATCCCTGGGCGTTGCAATTATGTTTGGTGCCTTGGGTTTATCGGCAACAACGACAGAAGCCTCACCGCGTCACCACGCGCCTTGTTTCGATGCCGGCGATCCACCACCACCCGCACCGCACCATGACAAACACCATGTAGAAAAACCGGGCGATCCGCCATCAGCACACAAATAACGAAACGCAGCCGTTGCTGCCGACAACGCCCCCAAGAACAGACAAAAACTAAAAACCGGTAACCTTCCGGCAACTTAGACGGCCTCACTCTATATCGCATGCGGAGTGAGGCCGTCTTTGGTTTGGTAGCACTTATCCAGATGAAATCTCCAAAAAGATTGTGTCGCTATATAAAAAATAACCTGCTTGCCCAAAAAGAAACGCCCCCAGTCTCCATAGTGTCCATAAGTAGGACAGCCCATATTAAAAATAAACGCTCAACATCTATAATTTATACAACAATACCCTATAGGAAAACCATTCGAATGGCATACCTATAGGGTATTTCTATATTATCCATATGCCGCACTGCCTTTGATAAGATTACCCAATCACCAAAGATCAAAAAGTCTGCATATTCATTATATCCTTTTCTACACATTCGTAAAAAGAACCGTTTTATCAAAAAACATCTTTGACAATCCGGCAAGAAAAATACATCAAAATCCCGCCAAATATACCATCGATCGCCTTCTGTGTCCTCTCATATATCCGCCGGAAAAAGTCGATGGAAATAAATACCGACAGGAAAACAAACCACAGGCTCGTCGCCAAAACAATTTCGAAAGCATAGATCCATTCGATCCATTTAGCCGTGTCCGGAGAAAAGAGCTGCGAAAAAATCCCTAAAAAGAACAAAAATGCCTTAGGATTCAACAAGTTGCACAAAAAGCCATTCTTAAAACCCTGCCATAAGTTTTTGGGTTCTACCGGAGGCTCAGTTTCCGTGGTAATCGCCAGCTTTTGTGCCTGAAACAACGACCGAATCCCCCCTATACCCAGATATGCCAAGTACGCAGCACCTAAAACTTG
>JBOFWE010000129.1:0-29384 GCA_051653465.1 Selenomonadaceae bacterium
AAGGATAAGGCTGGCATTGCGGAGGATTTGAAAATGGTTTTTGGCCGTTTTCCTCGCCTTGAAGAGCGAAAGGGACAGGAAGCGGGAACCTTATCCGGGGGCGAGCAGCAGATGCTGGCCATGGGGCGTGCACTGATGAGCCGTCCACGGCTCCTGCTGCTTGACGAACCGTCGATGGGACTGGCGCCGCTATTGATTAAAGAAATTTTTACAATTATTCAGGACATCAATCGGGGGGGGACCACGGTTTTGCTCGTTGAGCAAAATGCCAACATGGCGCTTTCTATAGCCCACCGGGCCTATGTGCTTGAAACAGGCCGGATTACGCTGCAGGGGGATGCTAAGGAACTTGCGGCCAGTGAAGAGGTCAGAAAAGCGTATCTGGGTGGCTGAGACAGCTGTATTTTTCGCCGAGCTGCAAGGTAAAAAAGGGATTTTGCTGCCGGGAACGAATTTTAACAGTAGCAGATAAGCTGAGAGGAGCGCAGGAATATGTTCATAATTAATAGAATGACAAAAAATCCGATTACGGTTACACCGGACACCAAAGTGGATGAAGCGGCGTTGCTGATGAAAAAACATAAATTTCGCCGCTTGCCGGTTGTTGAAGGCGAGAAACTGGTCGGTTTTTTAAGTGATCGCGATATCATGAAGGTGGCGCCATCGCCGGCAACGACGCTGTCAAAGTATGAAATAAATTCTCTTTTGGCGAAGATGTGTGTCAGCGATATCATGCAGAAAGACGTGGTGTCAGTGAGCGTCGATGCGACGATAGAGGAAGCAGCACTGTTAATGTGTACGCATAAAATCGGCGGAATGCCGGTTATCAGTAGTGTTGGAGCCGTTGTCGGCGTCATCACAGAAACGGATATTTTCAAGACATTTGTCGATGTTATGGGTCTGGCAGATGGCAAGACACGCCTTACGCTTGAAGTGCAGAATAAACCCGGCACAGTAAAGGAAATTGCCGAAATATTTACAGAGCTGGGGTTAAATATCGATAGTCTGATTACCTGTAAAAAAGAAGATGGGAAATATGAAATTGTAATCCGCGGTGATTTTGTTGCAGCACCATCGCTGACCGGCCGGCTTGAAGACAAGGGCTTTAAGGTGATCCATACCGTGCAGATTGGCTGAATTTACAGCTGGTCAAATGCAGAAAAACAAGGCCTTATTCATCCTAGGTGCTGAATAAGGCCTTGTTTATTTTTTTATAGAGTTCCGGGCGCCGGTCCCCCGCGATATTTATTGATTCCCGGACCATTGGCAGGCAACTGAGATCGAGGTTAGCGGTGAGCAGACTTTCGGCAGCATCTGCCTGGGCCAGGATTTTACCGGAGGGATCAATGAACAGCGAATTCCCGCCGCAGCTGGCAGCGTTTATGCCGGCGACAAAAAACTGATTTTCGATCGCGCGGGCCTGCAGCAGGATTTGCCACTGCCTATGACGCTGGGGGGGCCAGGCAGCCGGCAAAAATAACAGGTCGGCACCGGTGAGCCCCAGGACCCGGATCAGTTCGCAAAAGCGCAGGTCATAGCAGAGGGCAATGGTGCACAGAACACCGTCAAGACGGAAGGTTGTTATTTCGCTGCCCGCAGTAAAGGCCTGCGGTTCGCCGCTGGGGGAAAACAGATGGATTTTGTCGTAGGTGGCAAGCAGACTGCCGCTGCGGTCAAAGGTGTAGCTGCGGTTATAGATTTTGCTGCCATTGCAAACGGCAGCTGAGCCGCCGACGATGTTGACGCTGTATTCCTTGGCCAGCCGGCTGAGCAGTGTCTGGGTTCGCTCACCATGGATGTCAGAAAATGGACCAATTGGCTTGGGGTAGAAGCCGGTCGGCCACATTTCCGGCAGGACTATGACGTCCGGCATTTCCGGTACCGCCTGCTCAAACAGACGGAGCAGGTGCTGTTGATTGTGTTTCGGTTCACCGAGGGCGGAATGCAGTTGTAAGGCCGTTATTTTCAATAGAAACAGCTCCTTTAAAGATTGTTTAGGGGATGCATGCTCATAAAAATTTGTGATACGGGGAGGGAAAGACTTGGAAAAAGTAAAATATGAGGTTGGCGATATTGTACGCATGAAAAAATCACACCCCTGCGGCAGCAGCTTATGGGAGATTTTGCGCACGGGCATGGATTTTGGCTTGAAATGCCAGGGCTGCGGCCATTTTGTGATGCTGCCAAGGCCTAAGTTTGAAAAGATGGTCAAGGTGGTGATAGAAAAGAAGCAACCGGAAGAATAGTTTCTTTATACCAGATTATAACACGTAAGAGATTTGGCGGATAACAGCAAAAAAAATAATAAATTTTAATATTATTTATTTATAGGTGAGATAGATTTTCATAATTAAAAGTGTTAATTAAAATATGCTGGTGATCGATCAAGCCATGGCTGATTTTTTTAAAACGGCGGACACATCATCGAAAAACTGGATGAAAAGGGAATTTATTCTTGTTGACAAGGGAAAAAGAATTCACGTATAATTAAGTTGTAATTAAATAAGAACGAGGATACAGAACTGGCGGAAAAGTGGGTTACCACGAGGGACTGTATTTGTTTATGCCGACCGCCTGGGCAAATTTATCAATTGCCCAGGCGGTTTTTGTCGTTTTTTAGCCCGCTGATGACAGGGCAAAACAAAGGAGCTGAAACAAACTGTTTTTAGCAGTGGTATTTGATATCTGGTACTAATGACATACAAGCTGTTATTAATGATGTTTATGATAGCAAAAACAAAATAATTATAACCTGGTACTAAAACTTGATCATATTATCTTGACTAAAAGATTTTCTAGTCATATAATAGGCGATATGAATACCAGGGCGTTTGGCAGAACTGGCGGAAACGTGGATTACCACAGGGGACTGCAAAGCGTACATAAGTGTCGACCGCCTGGGCAGATGAACATACAGCATTGTATCCATTTGTTCCAGGTGGTTGTTTTATCTTATGATATTTTGAGGAGGCTATTCAGATGAAAAATTGGCAGGGATTTAACCAGGGAATTTGGCAGGATAAAATTGATGTAAGGGATTTTATCCAGAAAAACTATATACCATATGAAGGCGACGACAGTTTTTTGGCTGGCGCAACAGAAAAAACCAATGCTGTATGGCAGCGTTGTACAGAATTATTAGCTGAGGAAAATAAAAAGGGCGGCGTGCTCGATGTGGATACGGAGATTGTTTCAACGACAATCTCCCATAAGCCTGGGTATATTGATCAGGCGAACGAAGTGATTGTTGGTCTGCAGACGGATGCCCCGCTGCGCCGCGGCGTGATTGTCAACGGCGGACTGCGTATGGCGGAGCAGGCTTGTGAAGCCTATGGCTATAAGCTCAATCCGAAGATTGAGAAAATCTACAGCAAATATGTTAAGACACATAATGAAGTCGTGTTTTCTCTCTATACACCGGAAATGCGCCGGGCAAGATCTTTGGGGCTGCTTACCGGTTTGCCGGATGCCTATGGACGCGGTCGTATTATCGGTGATTATCGCCGGATTGCTTTATACGGTGTGGACTATTTGATCGATATGAAAAAAGCCGATAAGGAACAGATCTTTGGCGATCCGATGATCGAGGAAACCATTCGCAGTCGCGATGAGCTGGCACAGCAGATTCAAGCTTTGCAGGATTTGAAGACGATGGCTGCCTCCTATGGTTTTGATATCAGTGCGCCGGCGAAGGATACTCGTGAAGCCGTGCAGTGGATATACTTCGGGTATTTGGCTTCGATCAAGGAACAAAACGGAGCTGCGATGTCCATCGGCAGGGTGTCGACCTTCCTCGATATTTACATTATGCGTGATATGGAAGCCGGTTTGCTGACAGAAGAGGGCGCACAGGAAATCATCGACCAGTTTGTAATCAAATTACGCTTGGCCCGCATGCTGCGGACGCCGGAATACAATGAACTCTTTGCCGGAGATCCCCTCTGGGTCACGGAATCCGTCGGTGGTATGGGTGATGATGGACGGTCACTGGTGACAAAAAGTTCCTTCCGTATGCTCCATACCCTGTACAATTTGGGTCCGGCACCGGAACCAAATTTAACCGTGCTTTGGTCGGAAAGACTGCCGGAAAATTTCAAGAAATTTGCGGCCCGGATTTCAGTTAAAACAAGTGCCATTCAGTATGAAAACGATGAAGTCATGCGCCCTGTTTACGGGGATGATTATGGAATTACCTGCTGTGTATCGGCAATGAAGCTCGGCAAGATGATGCAATTCTTCGGTGCCAGAGCGAATTTGGCGAAATCGCTGCTTTTGGCTATTAACGGCGGCAAGGACGAGAAGACGAATAAGCAGCTGGCTCCGGTTATGGAGCTGCCGCAGGGAGAGTATCTCGATTATGCTGAAGTGCGGACGAAGTATTCGGAAGTTCTTGCCTGGCTGGCGGGCCTTTACGTGAATACGATGAACGCCATTCATTACTCACATGACCGTCATGCCTATGAAGCTGGGCAGATGGCATTACACGACAGCCAGATTGAACGGGTTATGGCCTTTGGGGTCGCTGGACTTTCGGTGGCGGTTGACTCACTCAGTGCGATTAAATACGCTAAAGTCAAAGCGGTTCGCAATGAAGCCGGCGTGGCGACAGATTTTGTCGTCGAGGGTGATTTCCCTAAATTCGGCAACAATGATCCGCGGGTGGACAGCCTGGCCAAGGAAATTACGCATGAATTTATTACGGAACTTCGCAAACATCCGGCTTATCGCGGGGCAAAGCACACGCTTTCCGTATTGACGATTACATCAAATGTCATGTATGGACAGAAAACAGGGGCTACACCGGATGGTCGCCCGTCCGGACAGCCACTGGCACCGGGGGCCAATCCGATGCACGGTCGCGATACAAACGGAGCTTTGGCAGCGATGAAATCGATTGCCAATATTTCCTACGACGACTGCCGCGATGGAATCTCCTTCACGTTCTCCATTGTTCCGGGAGCACTAGGGAAAAATGAAATGGTGCAGGTGAATAATCTGACGGCAATGCTTGATGGGTATTCCAATTGCAAGGCGCACCATATCAATGTCAATGTTTTTGATCGTGAATTGCTTGTTGCGGCGATGAAGGAGCCGGAAAAGTATCCACAGCTTACGGTCCGCGTATCCGGCTATGCTGTTAATTTTGTGAAACTCAGCCATGACCATCAGTTGGAAGTGCTTAACCGCACTTTCCATGAAGTTGTCTGAGGTGCTGGCATGAAGGGCTGGTATCATTCAAAAGAAACGTTTGGTACAGTTGACGGACCGGGCATACGCTATGTGCTGTTTCTGTCGGGCTGCGGCCTGGGCTGTGCGTTTTGCCATAATCCTGATACCTGGGGGCAGGGACAAAAGCAGATTACCGCGGCGGAGGTACTTCGCGATCTTAAGGAATATCGGAGCTTTTATGAGCCGTCAGGTGGTGGGCTGACAATCAGTGGTGGCGAACCGCTATTGCAACCGGATTTTGTGGCGGAAGTGTTTCGCCTTTGCCGGGCGGAGGGGATCCATACCGTGCTGGACACCGCGGGATACTGTAAACCGGAGGCTTTGCTTAAGGTTTTGCCGTACACGGATCATGTTCTGTTTGCCTTAAAGGCGGTGGGCAATCCATTGCATCACCGCCTGACACTGGCAGCCACCAATGAAGAAATTCTGCGGAATTTGCGCTATATTGCCAGCCGTAAGCCGGTCACCCTTCGCTATGTTGTGATTCCTGGGTATACCGATGATGAAGTTGAAATCAACAGTCTGATCCGCTTGCTTTCGTCGCTGGATTGCGTGGATTTGAAGGTGGACGTGTTGGGGTATCATGTTCTCGGTGTGTATAAATGGGCAGAACTGGGGATGCCCTATACACTTGAGGGCGTACCGGCGGCAAGCAAGGCCGATGTCCTTCGCGTCAAGGAAATGTTAAAACAGGCGGGCATTAAGCTCGCCTATGAATAAAAGGTTAGGCTGCTGTACAGGTATAGGTATAGCAGCCTGTTTTTTTATAAAAAAAATTTTTCAGCAGGGAAAGCTGAAATTTACAAGAATATTATTAAATACAGGCCGAGCCTGTAGCCTGTAGCCTTTGGCTGTGCCGGAGCAGTAGCTGTTTGTGCCCAAAAGCCGTACAGGCCGATTATAAAGAGCAGATAAAGGATGTGTAAGATTATATGGCAGAATCATCTATATTGGAAGCTTTTATACAGTTAACGCCTATACTGCCGCAACTGATGCGGCACAAGGTCGGCATGGTGGTCGCGGATTGTGAAAAATGGCTGGCGGCAAATTCCATTCCGGAAATAGCGGACCAGGTTGTTGTCGGGGAGCAAGTAAAAGCGGGCACGGCTGTGGCTAAGGCCATGCGCGAAAAACGGCGAATTGTGACGCAGGTTGATAAAGCAATTTATGGTGTGTCGTATGTGGCGATCAGTCTGCCTATTCTTGAAAACGGTGAGGTCGTCGGCGCAGTAGCACTGCATGAATCACTGGAGGAACAGGAAAATCTGCGCAATATGGCAGTGGATTTGAATGCTTCCGTCAGCGAGATGACAGCGTCGCTCAGCGGCATCTATAAGCAGGCGGAAGAGCTTGCTGGCCGGGGGAATAATTTGAAAACAGCCGTGAATGAAGCGCATGAACAGGTGACGCAGACAGATGATGTGATCAATTTCATCAAATCGGTGGCGGCGCAGACAAATATGTTGGGGCTCAATGCCGCAATTGAAGCTGCCCGGGTGGGGGAACAAGGCCGCGGCTTTAGTGTGGTCGCGGAAGAAGTGCGAAAACTTGCGGTAAACAGTGCAGAATCAGCGGAACAGATTACAAAGATCTTGCTGAAGATTCGCGATTCCATTTCCCTGATGCATGAAGAAATCACGAAGATATCAACGGTCAATATGGAGCAGGCGGCAGTGATTAAAGAGCTATCGGAAAATAGCCGTGTGCTGAGCGATATTTCACATAGTGTGGAGAAGATGGCCGAAGACCTTAGTCAGGCGAATTAAAAAACTACATACATAAAAAATAGGAGCCCATTTGCGGGCTCCTATTTTTTTAGAAGAAAATTAACGGGCAGCAACCTCTTGAATGATTTGCATTGTCAGGGCGGCGGCATCGTAGAGATCCTGTTCCAGCAGGGACTCTTCTTTTGTATGGGCATTGGTCATGCCGACACCGAGGACGGCGCAAGGCACGCCGTAGGTGTTGTAGAAGTTGGCATCGCTGCCACCGCCGGATTCAACGATTTCTACCGGGAATCCGAGCTTTTCTGCGGCTGCAGCAGCGACGGCAATGACGGGGGCATCGGCCGGCAGCACATAAGGATCATAGGAATGCCGGACCTCTACCTCGATTTTTGTATTGGTCTCACTGGCCCCGGTTTTAAAAATATCGCAGATTTTTTGGGTCAGTGCATCCAACTTTTCTTTGTTGCGGCTGCGGGACTCTCCAGCAATTTCGACAAGGTCGGGGACGATGTTGGTGGCGCCGCCGCCGCTGATTTTTCCGATATTACAGGTGGTTTCTTCATCGATTCTTGCCGGAGGCAGTTTGGTGATGATATGGGCGGCGGCAGAAATGGCGTTAATGCCGTTTTCCGGGGCGATGCCGGCATGAGCAGATTTTCCCTGGATTTTGACAAAGATCTTATCCTGACCGGGGGCCCGGCAGGTGATTTTTCCGGGATGTCCACCGGTATCGAGGGTATAGCCTAGATCGGCTTTGAGCAGGCTGTGATCCATGTTTTTGGAGCCGTTGACACCGCCTTCTTCAGCGACGGTAAATACGACCTGCAGGTCGCCATGCGGTATGTTTTGTTCCTTTAGGCAGTGCAATGCCTCAAAAATTGCGGCAATGCCGGCTTTGTCATCGGCACCGAGGATGGTGGTGCCATCAGAGGTTATGAGTCCGTCTTTCAGCTGGGGTCGGATATTGCTGCAGGGTTCAACGCAGTCCATATGCGCCGTTAACATCAACTTAGGAGCGGAGGAAATGCTTCCCTGGCGAGTGGCGATCAGATTGCCGCAGTTGCCGCCGAGTTTTTTGCCGGCCTGATCCTCCGTTACGGAAAAACCAAGCTCCTGCAGTCGCTTTGTCAGCAGATCGCCGATTTCGCGTTCCTGCAGTGTGGAGCATTTAATTTGGACAAGTTCAAAAAAATCATTCAGAATACGTTGTTTATTGATCATAATAGAAACCTCCTGCCTTGTCAGGCATATGATATAGATAGAGTGGTAAAGCGAAATGTCTTTTGTGACCGATTAGAAGAGCAGCATAAAGGCGATAACGCCGGCGAGCATGGGCAGAGCATTGCGTTTTGACAATTCTATCGGGGAGACTTTCGCCAGACCGGCACAGATGATGGCCGCTCCTGCCACTGGAGACATTGAGCGTCCGATGGCACCGGTCATTTGGGCCAGGGACCCGAGATCCATAATTGTCATACCAAAGCTTTCAGCATGCGGGGTAATGGCCCCGTTGAAGGCCAGGGCGGCGGCATCGCCGGAGCCGGAAAGAATAGCGATGATAAACGGCCCGAAGGCACCGGCGAATTTGGCTACCGATTCAGACCCCTTCATCAAATCAATTAGGGAACCGGTCAGTCCGACGGCCTGCATTCCCTGGGTGAAGACGGCAGCGGCGGCAATTAGCCCGATAACGCTGCCGTAAGAGCTGCCCATTCCGTCAAAGAATTTTTTTGTAACCTCCTGTGGATTCGCCCAAGAAACGACGAGTCCTAAAAGGGTGCCGGCAATCATTGCGGTCGGTACGTCGACCAGCGGCAGGATGCCAATTTGTTTGCTACCGAGAACCAGCATTACCAAGGGAACCAGTGGCACAATGGCATGCAGCGGGCGGACCTTGATAGTTTGTGCGTGCCCCTCCTCGAGCTGTGCGGCATAGGCGAGCCGGCGTTCTTCACTGGGGCCTTCCTTGCGCCAGGATGCAATTACCATCAAGACGATGATAACGATGAAGGAGGCGATGACGGCAGCGGGGGTCTCATTCATGATGACGGTCATCACATCGGTTCCTGCCAATTCGGCAACAAACGGATTGTGGGAGGTTCCGGGGCTGATTGCGCTCCCCCAGGTGCCGGCGAGAACCGCACTGCCGGCCATGGCCGGATGGACTCCTGCTGAAATCAGGGTTGGGATCAGAATACTGCCAACAGCGGCGGCGCAGCCAGCAGCGCTGGGAATGGCGATATTGATCCACCAGGTCAGCAATACGGCCAGTGGCAGTAAAATGAACTTGCTGTGGGTAATGACCCCGGAAATAGAAGTGACAAGATGTTTGTCGCATTCTGTCAGTTTCATGACATAAGAGAAACCCATGACGGTACAGATTGTTGGAACAAGCGAACTGTGAACCATTGTTTTAGCAAAAACTTCAATGGCGGCAAGTGTTGTTCCTCCGGCAATGCACATGATGAAGCCGGCGGCAAACAAAACCATACGGGCTTCCATTTTCTTAATAATAGCCGCAAATGTCAGGATAACGATAATGCAACCAAAAAAAATCATAAAACTACCTCCTTTTTGTTGTGTGTAATAGGCGACGCCAGAAAGCGCTTACAGGATAGCCTTCGACGCAGTGGCAGAAGAACCCTTCCCTATTTGATAAAAATGTATTTTTAGAAAGGACAAATAAAAGAAAGACTCAATGAATGTTTAAGAAAAATAAAGATATTAATTGTAAAAAAGATATATATGGTAATAAATTCTTTATAATATGAAAAATGATAAAAAATGATAAAAAACAACGAATATCGAAGTAATTTTTTTAAAATATTATACAGGGCATAAATGGCAGGTTTTACCTGCCGCTGAAGAAGCACTGCCTATGATGACGCCAGGCCGACTTGCATTTACGCGGGGTATCATCTACAATAATCTATGTATATGTTTTATCTGATAAGAGTAAATAAAGATAAGGTGGAATAGAATTGAGTAATTTAGAAGTAGGGATTGTCGGGCTGCCGAATGTTGGCAAAAGCACATTGTTTAATGCGATTACCAAGGCTGGAGCGGAAGCGGCTAATTATCCGTTTTGTACGATTGAGCCAAATGTCGGAGTTGTTGATGTGCCGGATGAACGCTTAGCAGTGCTTGCTGATATCTACAAATCAAAAAAAATCCTGCCAGCGGCAGTGAGCTTTGTTGATATAGCAGGCCTCGTAAAGGGTGCCGCAAAAGGGGAAGGCCTTGGTAATAAGTTTTTGTCGCATATTCGGCAGGTTGATGCGGTAGCACATGTGGTGCGTTGTTTTGCTGATGCAAATATTACGCATGTCGAGGGGTCTATTGATCCGTTGCGCGATGTAGATATCATTAATACAGAACTCTGTCTGGCCGATTTGGAGAGCCTGGACAAGCGCCTTGATCGCTTGGTGAAGCTGGCAAAGAGTGGCAATAAAGAGGCGAAAACAGAAGAGGCCTTGCTCAACCGGATTAAGGTTGTGCTCGAGGAGGCTCAGCCGGCGCGGCGGGTGGAAATGACGGAAGAGGAATTGCTGCTGATCCGTGATCTGAATCTGCTGACGCTTAAACCGGCGCTGTTCATCGCCAATGTAGCCGAAGATGAAGTTGCTACAGCGGAAATGGAAAATGAGTATGTTCAAAAGGTAAAGGCTTATGCCAAAGAAGAAGGGGCTGAAGTCGTGGTGATTTCAGCCAAGGTGGAATCGGAAATTGCCGAACTTGACGGCGACGATGCGAAAATGTTCCTGGAAGAACTGGGCTTGCAAGAATCCGGCTTGGATAAACTCATCAAAGCCGCGTTTAAGCTGCTGGGGCTGATGACGTTTTTGACGGCCGGGCCTGAGGAGTGCCGTGCCTGGACGATTACGCACGGGACAAAAGCACCGCAGGCGGCTGGGAAAATTCATTCGGATATCGAGCGCGGTTTTATCCGGGCCGAAATTGTATCCTATGCGGCGCTTGTTGCTGCTGGCAGCACGGCAGCAGCCCGGGAAAAGGGTCAGGTTCGCCTTGAAGGTAAGGAATATGTAATGCAGGACGGCGATGTAACGTACTTCCGCTTTAATGTTTAATCTAGTTGCTGCAACTGAAAAATACGCTGCCCGGGAACGTCCGGGCAGCGTATTTTTTTAGCGCTTTACTAAACCTTGTTGTATAATGGAACTATATGTAAACATGAAGCGGGGGGAAAAAGATGACACAATCGCAGTGGGTGTTCGCAGCGGTACTGATAACTTCATTTATTGGTCCGTTTATGGGCAGTTCGATCAACATTGCAATTCCTGCTATGGCTAATGACTTTTCCCTACCGGCTGAGCATCTGAGCTGGATTGTCACGATTTTTTTGCTGGGCTCAGTGGCAGTACTGGTGCCGTTTGGCAAGCTGGCGGATGTCATTGGGCGAAAGACTCTGTATCGAATGGGATTGCTGGCACTGCTGGCGGCGACGATTGCCTGCGGACTGGCTGTTTCGGTGGAAATGCTGATTGTCTTCCGGCTGCTGCAGGGGATTTCTCTGGGCATGATTTTCAGCACGGGCATGGCGATGCTGGTGTCGGCCAGTCAGCCGCAGCATCGAGGCCGGGTTATTGGCTACTCTGCGGCGGCAACGTATATTGGACTTTCTCTGGGGCCGGTATTGGGTGGAGCGCTTACTCAGTTTTTTGGCTGGCGGATGATTTTTTTTCTGACAGCAGCCGGGCTGGTCCTCAGCCTGCTTGCGATTGCAAAAGTCAAAGGGGAATGGTATGGCAGTGCCGGTGACAGGCTGGATTTTATTGGAAGCATAATCTACTGCGCAGCCAGTGTGTTGCTGATTTATGGATTGTCGGCTTGTGCAGATCATGGTATGGCCCGATATATGCTGGCTGCGGGGGGCGTTTTGCTTGTGGGTTTTGTATTTCAGCAAAAACGGACAGCACATCCCCTGATTGCCTTGCCGTTGTTTAAAAATACAGTGTTTGCTATGTCGAATTTTGCCGCTATGCTCCATTACAGCTCAACCTTTGCCCTGAGCTTTTTGCTGTCGCTGTATCTGCAATTGATTCGTGGTCTTGATGCGGCGACTGCTGGCCTGGTTTTGCTGCAGCAGCCGCTGATGATGGCGCTGCTGTCCCCGCTGGCCGGATCGTTGTCCGATAAATTTCAGCCGCGGTTGGTGGCGTCGACCGGAATGGCAATGACAGCTCTTGGCCTGGCTGCTTTTTCCGGACTGACTCCAGAATCTTCTCTACTGGCGATTAGTGGGAATCTGCTGTTTATCGGTATCGGCTTTGCGTTTTTTTCTTCGCCGAACAGCAATGCGATTATGGGAGCCGTAGAGGCAAAAAATTATGGAGTTGCAGCTGCAATTCTGTCCGTTATGCGCCTGAGCGGACAAGCCGTCAGCATGGCACTGGTTACTGTTTTGCTTGCGGTTTACACCGTCGATGCTCTGTCGCCGGATTATCTGTCGTCGCTGATGCGGGCTTTTCACGAAATTTTTCTTGTCCTGGCTGTTAGCTGCAGCTGTGGGGTACTTATTTCACTTGCCAGGGGGAAGCTTTGAAGTTTGCCGGGCAAACCCGGATTGTATTGAATAATAGTAAATGAGCGTATATAATAAAATAGCTGTATCTTTTTGTAATTTTTATGTGTTTTATTAAACAATGACTTGTTGGATAGGGCACGGGGCTCTGCTCGGAGTGGAGAGAAGTCTTGAAAATTTTGGAGGTAGAAAAATGACAAAGTATCAAAAAATGATAATCATGATCGGCTCCATAGTATTGTTTGCAGCGGCCATATGGATGTGGAATGAACAGACGAAGACCGCGGTTGCCCTTAACGGAGCGAGCGCACCTTCGCAGGCCTATGAACAGGCGGTAGTTCCACCCTTTGAAGACGGTGTAGAAATGGTAGTAGAGCCGCTGTACGAAGTTCGCAAGGTTCGGGTTGTCGGCAAGACGAATTTGCCGGAAGGCACATTGCTGCGGGTGCAGCTGCTGGGAACGGGTTCTTTGGATTACGCCGGAGAATATGAAGTGACGGTTAAGGATGGAAGTTTTTCCACGGAGCTGTTCAGCCGGGCTGGTGCATATCTGATGCGGGGTGATTATACGCTCGTCGTTGAGACCGCAAAAGCTGCCAAACAAAATAGCAGTGTACGCGCTGTTACCGGCAGTAAAGGGGAAAAATATAAGGGGCCAAATGTGGCGGAAGCAAATGGGGAACAGGTTGTTACCTATATGATGCCGGTGTCTGTAAAATAAAAAAGATAGGCGAACCACCTGCGGGTGGTTCGCCTATCTTTTTCTTTTTTAATCGTTGTAACTTTGCTTATAGGAAACCTGAAGGACTTCATCGGGCAGTTCCTTTTCCCAGCGGGCTACCACGACGGCGGCGATACAGTTTCCGGTGACGTTGCAGGCTGTGCGGGCCATATCGAGGATACGGTCGACGCCGAGAATAATGGCGATGCCCTCGACTGGCAGCCCGAAGGCAGCAGCCGTGCCGGCAATGACGATTAGGGAAGCACCGGGAACGGCGGCAATTCCTTTCGTGGAAAGCATCAGGGTGATGAGCATTAAGATCTGTGTTTCCAGCGGGAATGGCAGGCCATACATCTGGGAGATAAAGACAACCGCCAGGGCGCTGTAGAGCGTTGAGCCGTCAAGGTTAAAGGTATAGCCGAGCGGCAGGACAAAGGTTGTGATATGCTTTGGCACGCCGAATTTTTCCAACTTATTCATGGCAATCGGCAGCGCTGCTTCACTGGCGGCAGTAGAAAAAGCGAGAACCAGCGGTTCTTTTAAGGCCCGGATCAGGTGGAAGAAATTCACCCGGACAGTCAAAGAGGCGATGATAATGACGAGAACAAGGAAGAAAATCAGGGCGAAATAGAGGGAGAAAATCAGTTTGCCGAGCGGGAGCAGCATGCCAAGCCCATAGGTTCCAACGGTATAAGCGATGGAGCCGAAGATGCCGATCGGGGCCACTTTCATGACATAATGCGTGAATTGAAACATGATTTCGGCTACGCTGACGGCGAGGTTCGTGACCGGACGTCCTTTTTCGCCGATGGCTGCAGCTGATATGCCAAAGAAACAGGAAAATACGATGATCTGAAGCATGTCCTGACGGGCCATAGCGTCGATCACATTTGTCGGGAAGAGATTGATCAACATGTCAAGATGGCTGATGGATTTGCTCGCAGCAGCAGTTACGGCATCTGCAGAAGCAGCCCCTACCGTAAGTCCGACACCAGGCTGGAAGACATTTACGACCAGCAGGCCGACGATCAAAGCGAGTGTTGTTGCCAGTTCAAACCAGAGCAGAGCTTTTGCCCCCAGGCGTCCGAGTTTGCGGAAATCACCGGTGCCGGCGATACCCATGACGAGGGAACTGAAGATCAGCGGAACAACAATCATTTTGATCATGCGGATGAAGATATCGCCGAGCGGTTTGAGCATTTTTCCGTATTCAGGGAGAAGATAACCAAAGATAATACCAAGGATAAGCCCGAGAAAAATTTGCGATGCCAGGCCAAGGCTTTTTTTGTTTGATGCCATAAATAAAACTCCTTTATACTGATTAATCCTACTTATTTAAACTTAAAACCATTATAGTTTTTGTGGATAATAATAAACTATAAAAGACTACCTATAAAAAGTCAATAAATAATTGAAAAACAACAAGTTTTGTCCATTGAAAAAGGACAAGTGATTGTGTGGACGTTGCTGCTAAAATGAAATATAGCCTGTTTATTAGGCTGGGACGGAAAAATATCTGGCGGTTGTTTATTTGAAATTATATCTATGTACTTTTGGAATGGATGAAAATGGACATGTAAGCCAATTGTGTTTTCTAGGGATGGACTTTGACTGTTCGGCTGAGGTGAAGCAGGCAGGCGGTTGCTGCGGTTGACTTTTCAAAAACCGGTTGTTATGATAAAAAGAAAAGAAACAAGTCATTATGTAGTGCAGCCGTAGCTTTGGCCGTACTGCATTTATTTTTTGTGCAGGAGGGTGAGTACTTGGCAAAGCAAAAACAGCGGATATATTCTATGGCCTTGCTGCTGGCAGCAGTTATCTGGGGCAGCACTTTCTTCATAATAAAAGATGCAACAACTTCGCTGTCAACGGCACATATCCTGGCCCTGCGCTTTGCGGTAGGGGCGGTTTGTCTTGGTTTTTTGTGCGGGCGGCGGCTGGGCTTGATCAATCGCGCGTACATAAAATGGGGACTGGCCCTGGGGACTTTAACCTTTGCCGCTTACGGCGTGCATATTTACGGGCTGGAACTCGATACAACCCCGGGGAAAAGTGCGTTTCTGACGTCTATTTACTGTGTGGTAGTGCCGTTTGTTTACTGGCTGCTGGGACGCTCCCGCCCGGACCGGTTTGAATTTGGGGCCGCAGCGCTCTGCCTGGTGGGGATTGGTCTGATATCCCTCAATGAAGGGCTGGAGATTCTTCGCGGCGATCTGTACACACTGCTCAGCGGATTGCTGACGGGAGTTGAAATTGTTCTGATTGCCAAGGCCTGTCAGCAAAGAGATCCGATTGTTATGACCTTTTTGCAGCTGAGCGTGGTGGCAGGGCTGGGGCTAATGCTTGTCTTTTTTCAGGCGGGACTGCCACAGCAGTATGTGCTGGCGGATATTGCCGGAGTTGTCTATATAGGGGTTTTCGCCACGGCGGGCTGTTTGGGCTTGCAGAGCATTGGCCTCAAATATATAGACCCGTCGGCTGGCGCGATTATTCTGAGCCTGGAGTCGGTCTTTGGGGTAATGTTTTCCATTTGTTTTTATGGTGAAACGGTTACCATGCCGATGCTGATCGGCTTTAGCTTTGTTTTTGCGGCGGTGATTATTTCACAGACAAAATTGCGCTTTCCCTTTCGTCGGCGCAATCGATCGGATTGTAATTAAACCGGCAGGACTTGGTGTTTATACCCTTTGTGTATTGAAAAAATAATATATAAAGGGTATAATTAGAGTGAAAATTTGGAAAAATGCATATATTTAATAAACGGAAGACTGGCAGGGATGCGGGTATTTCGGGGAAAGCAGCTATTTCATTGATTTTTATTCAGCACCAGCAGCGTGACAAATGAGGAGGTGAAAAAATGAAGGAAACTTTAATAACAAACCCCCTGGTTATTATGCTGATTAATATGACCATCGTATTTGCTGTTCTTTATGGACTTTGTCTGTTGATACGGCTGCTTCATGTGCTGGATCCTACCCGGAAACAACAGCTTGTGCCCAAGGAATTACCGCCAGCGCTTCCGGTGGAGAAGGAAACTGTAGTGGCGGAAAAAAACGAACCGACGAAGGAGGAGACATTTGTTTTAATTGCGGCAGCTTTGGCTGTATACGGCTATCATCCGGAAGATATTATTTCTATTCGTCCGGCCGAGTGTAAGAAGTGGACACAGGCAGCCAGAATGCAGGCAATGCATAGAACTTGAAGGATGCCTATGAAGAAACCGACAATTAAGAGGAGGCACTAGGAATGGAAAAATTCAGAATCACCTTAAACGGAGTATGTCATGAAGTAGAAGTAGAGAGAATTTCTTCCGGGCGTTCCCACGCTGACAAACAGCAGCCGGAGCCAAGTGTGCCGGTTGCGAGCCGTGAAAAAATGGAAGCCCCGGTTTCTGAACCGGTGCTGAGGCCTGTAATCGGCGAGGGTGAAAAAATTTCAGCGCCGATGCCGGGGAAAATTCTGACGGTTGAAGTAGCTGAAGGTCAGACCGTCAAGCGCGGCGATAACCTGCTGATTCTTGAAGCAATGAAAATGCAAAATGAAATTAAGGCCCCAAGAGACGGCGTCATAAAATCATTATTTATAACCGCTGGCAAAGCGGTGACAAGCGGTGAGGTTTTGTTGACATTGGAATAATCGGGGAAATAAAGGCAGGAGGAGATGGAAATGGATATATTCAGCGCGTTTATTGTGGCCCTGCAGTCTGTCTGGGCCGATAGCGGTTTTGCCGGATTTACAGCCGGCAATGCGGTGATGATTACCGTAGGGCTGGTGCTGCTGTTTTTGGCGATTGGCAAAGGGTTTGAACCATTGCTGTTATCTCCGATAGCATTTGGTTGTATCCTGGCTAATTTTCCTCGTACTGGGTTTATGGAAGAGCCGGGTGTCATGCAGGCCATATTATACGGAATAAATTACGAAATATTTCCCCCGCTGATTTTTCTTGGCGTCGGAGCCATGACTGATTTTGGGCCATTGATTGCCAATCCCTCAACAATGCTATTGGGCGCAGCCGCGCAGTTTGGGGTGTTTGTATCTTTGGCTGGGGCGATGATGCTGGGATTTAATGTGAAAGAAGCAGCTTCCATCGGCATTATTGGCGGGGCGGACGGGCCAACGGCCATTTATCTGACAATCAAAATGGCACCACATCTGCTCGGCGCGATTGCCGTGGCTGCGTATTCCTATATGTCGCTGGTGCCGTTGATTCAGCCGCCTATCATGAAACTGTTGACAACGCAAAAAGAGCGTGAGACCGTGATGGATCAATTGCGGCCGGTATCAAAATTTGAACGGCTCGCCTTCCCTGTGGTGACGACGATTGTGATTAGTCTTTTGCTGCCGCCGATTGCCGCTTTGATGGGGATGCTGATGCTGGGGAACCTGTTCCGGGAATCAGGCGTAACCGAAAGATTATCAGATACAGCGCAAAATGCACTGATTAATATGGTGACCATTTTTTTGGCTTTGGGCACAGGACTGACGATGTCAGCGCAAAATTTTCTAAATCTGCAGACGATAGAAATTATTGTTCTTGGCTTGATTGCTTTTGCAGGAGGAACTGCCGGCGGCGTATTACTTGGCAAAGTCATGTATTACACCAGTGGGGGAAAAGTCAATCCTCTGATTGGTTCGGCCGGCGTATCGGCCGTACCGATGGCGGCCCGCGTAAGTCAGATTGTCGGGCAGCAGGCAAATCCGGGGAATTTTTTGTTGATGCATGCCATGGGGCCTAATGTTGCCGGGGTTATTGGGACGGCCGTAGCGGCTGGAACGATGCTGGCGATGCTGAAATAGAGGATTTACAAGCGGGTAATTATTAAGAAGCTTTTAAAATAATAAAAACCATGCCGGACTGCGGAAACTGCATTCCGGCATGGTTTTATAAAGCTGGCAGGTGCTTTTCAGGGCCGGCGTTTTTTATTTCCCGGCAAAGGCCTGGGAAAATAAAAGTGATAAATAATGGTTATGAATTCATATTTTGACAATATATACAAAAAAATGTATTATACAAATGAGGAGTGTTTGAAAAATGAAAGGCTTGTCTTGTGTGAAAAAACAAGGTTTTCAAAAAAAGGACACTATGGTCATTTTTATCGATAAAATATACAGGTGAAAGTATACATTTCGAAAGAATCATTATAAGAGGAGTTGGTAAAATGCTGCATGAGTTTGCAAATGTGGGTCTGCTGTTGTTCTGTGCGCTGCTGTTCCCACTGCTGGCCTTGGGAACGGCTTTTTTTATCCGCCCGAAAAAGCCAAGTGCGGAAAAAGCGATACCCTATGAATGTGGTGTGGATACCGTGGGAGAAACCTGGGTGCAGTTTCGCATCAGCTATTTTCTGTATGCGCTGGTCTTTATCCTGTTCGACATTGAAACGGTGTTCTTATACTTATGGGCCATAGAATATCAACAGCTCGGGTTGTTTGCGCTGATTGAAATGTTTGTGTTTCTCTTTATTTTATTGCTGGGCTATGTCTATGCCTGGAAGAAAGGGGCTCTGGAATGGAAGTAAATAATCAGGAGCTGGAAAAAAATTTTATTACGACAACCGTCGATAAATTTTTAAATATTGCCCGCAGCAATTCGATTTGGCCGCTTTCCTGCGGACTGGCCTGCTGTTCCATGGAAATGATGGCTGCAGCTGCGGCTCGGTTTGATTTGTCGCGCTTTGGCTATGAGGTGTTCCGGGCGTCTCCGCGCCAGTCGGATCTGTTGATTGTAGCCGGAACGCTGACCTGGAAAATGGCTGGCCCGCTTAAACGGTTGTACGATCAGATGCCAGAGCCTAAATATGTCATTGCCATGGGAAGCTGTGCCAATAGCGGCGGTCCGTTTGCCGATTCGTATTCTGTTGTGCCGGGAGTTTCTGAAATCCTTCCGGTGGATGTCTACATTCCCGGGTGTCCCCCGCGCCCAGAATCCTTAATTCAGGGAATGCTGGAACTGAAAAAGAAGATTCAAAATCCTGAACTGGGAAGGAAAACGAGCGATGAATGATCAATGGCTAGATGGTGAACGGCTGCAGCCCTTGCAGCTTAAGTTTCCGGAACAACTTGAAATCGCAGCTGATGGTGCGCAGGCTGCGGTCGTGATAGCGCCGCCGGCACTGCCGGCACTGATGGAAGAATTGAGATACGGTGCAGACTGGCAGTTTTCGATGTTGAGCAATCTGACGGCGGTTGACTATAAAACCTATTTTATGGTGGTATATCATCTGTATTCCCCGGCACTACGGCAGGGAATCGTCGTCAAATGCCGGTGCGAAGGCGAAAATCCGATCGTGCCTTCGGTCACCCACTGGTGGCCGGCAGAGTTTCAGGAACGGGAAGTCTATGATCTTTTAGGTGTTTTTTTTACGGGTCATGGGGATTTGCGCCGGATTTTAATGCCGGATGATTATAGCGGGCATCCGCTGCGCAAGGACTTTCAAGCACCGGCAAGAGCAGAGAAGAGGTGAGCGGTATGCCAAAAGCACAAACGTATATATTAAATATGGGGCCACAGCACCCAAGTACACATGGTGTACTGCAGGTGGTACTGGAACTCGATGGAGAAAAAATAATCAAGGCTGTGCCGCAAATGGGATATCTGCACCGTGGCATTGAAAAACTGGCGGAAAGCCGGACCTACCCGCAGTTTATCCCCTACACGGATCGGCTGGATTATGTATCGGCAATGGGGAATAATCTGGGCTACTGTCAGACGGTGGAGAAGCTTATGCAGATTGAGGTCCCGGAACGGGCGCAATACCTGCGGGTTATTATGGCTGAGCTGAACCGGATTGCGAGTCATCTGCTGTTTATGAGCTCGCTGGCGATTGATCTAGGGGCAACGACGGCCATGATTTATGGCTTTCGTGACCGGGAAGATATTCTTGATTTATTTGATATGGTGTCGGGTGCCCGTCTTACCTACAATTACATCCGCATTGGCGGCGTCATGGCGGATGTGCCGGCGGACTTTGTGCCGGCACTGCAGAAATTTATCGACAAGTTTCCGGCTATGATGGCGGAATATGAGAATATTTTGATGGGCAATGAAATTTTGCAGGCCCGTCTGAAAAATATAGCGGTGCTCAGCGGTGAACAGGCGCTGGCTTTAGGGCTTACCGGGCCGCTTTTGCGGGCATCCGGCGTGGATTATGATATTCGCAAGATTGAACCTTATGGAATTTACGACCGCTTTGATTTTTCGGTTCCGCTGGGGAAAACAGGCGATAATTTTGACCGCTACGCGGTGAGAATGCAGGAAATGACCGAGAGTGTGCGAATCATTCAACAGGCAATGGAGCAACTGCCTGCGGGTGAAGTTATGGCTAAAGTGCCAAGGATGATCAAGCCGCCGGCTGGGGATGTGTATCACCGTATTGAAAATTCCCGCGGGGAACTTGGCTACTATATCGTCAGTGACGGTACCCCGAAACCATATCGTGTCCATGTCCGCCGCCCGTCGTTTATTAACCTCCAGATGCTTGATAAGGTCTGCCGTGGACTTATGATCGCCGATGCTGTTGCGGTACTGGCGGTACTTGATCCGCTGATGGGTGAAGTGGATTGTTGAGGGAACAAAGGAGGAATCAGCGTGAACGATATAGTTAGTTTAAATACAGGTCTAGAATGGCTGCGCTGCCTGCTTGCTGCCTGGTTGCCCGGAGCGTTCTGGGTGGATCTAGCAATGGCCTTGGCGGGGGTGGCGGCGATTTTTGGCGTGATTTCCGGAGCGGCCGTGATCTTTGTTTATGTTGAGCGCAAGATCTGCGGTTATATGCAGGTGCGCATCGGGCCGAATCGTGTGGGGCCGATGGGCCTGTTGCAGACGACGGCGGATATGATCAAGCTCATGTCCAAAGAGGATATTATTCCGTGTGGTGCTGACAAATGGGCTTGGATTCTCGCCCCGATCTTATTGTTCATTCCTGCGGCCGGTGTATATGCCGTTTTTCCGTTTGACAACCAGGCAATTTTTGCCGATGTCAATATTGGTGTTTTTTATGTGGTAGCGCTCAGTTCGCAGGCTACGTTACCGTTTTTTATGGCGGGCTGGGCTTCAAACAGCAAATATGCGCTGATCGGCGGCATGCGCACGGCAGCGCAGATGATCAGCTATGAGGTTCCGATGGTCTTTGCCATTTTGGCAATCGTGATGATGGCCGGATCGATGCGCATCAGTGATATTGTTGCCGTACAGCAGCAGGGTGTATGGTTTATCTGTCTGCAGCCTTTGGCCTTTGTTTTATATGTGATTACGGCTACGGCTGAAATTAACCGGGCGCCGTTTAATTTGGTGGAAGCCGAATCGGAACTGGTGGCCGGACCTTTTACCGAATACACCGGCATGCGCTGGGCGTTGTTTTATCTGTCGGAATATGCAAATTTGCTGGCGGTGTCAGCGATTGCCGCCACGTTGTTTCTTGGCGGCTGGGCAGGGCCGTGGCTGCCTGGCTGGGCCTGGTTTTTCCTGAAGATTGGCTTTATGGTATACCTGTTCTTATGGATCAGCTGGACCTTTCCGCGCTTTCGCATTGATCACATGATGGCCTTTGGCTGGAAGGTATTGTTGCCGCTTGCCCTGGGCAATATAATGCTGACCGGTATTGGCATATATATCTTTAAAACATTGAATTAGGGAGGCACATTATGCTGGGGAAAGGTCTGTTAAAAGGAATGAAGGTCACGCTTAAACACTGCTTCGGCAAAAATGTGACTGTACAATATCCGGAAGAAAAGCTGCCAATGTCACCACGTTTTCGCGGCGGTGATATTGTTCTCGATAATGAGAAATGTATTGCCTGTGGACTCTGTGCGATGGCCTGTCCGAACCAGGCCATCGAGCTGCAGTCCATGATGGATGAGGCGAAAAAGCGTCATTTGACGAAATACATTTATCATTCCGGGCGCTGCCTGTATTGCAATCTTTGCATGGAGGCCTGCCCGACCAAGGCGATTGCCTGGGATAAAAACTATGAGAACTCCTGTTATTTTCATGAACAGCTGGATGTGGACTGCCTGAAAATTTCGCAAGGAGGCGCAAAGGATGATGAGTGAGTATATCTATACGGCTTCGTTTTATGTGTTTGCGGCCCTGGTGATTGTCTCAGCCCTGGGCGTTGTTCGTAAGACGAACATTATGCATGCAGCCTTGCTGCTTGTCCTCTGCTTTATCGGTGTCAGTGGCCTATATGTGCTCTTGGAGGCGGATTATTTGGCAGCGGTACAGATTTTGGTGTATGGAGGTGCGGTGGCGATTATTATTATCTTGTCGATTATGCTGACGCATCGGCGCCGGATGGAGGAAACAAGTCTGGCGAATAATCGCGGCCGGGCAGCGGCCTTGCTGGGCTTTGTGTTTATGGCCCTGCTGGCGCTGGTCATTGTTTATACGCCGTGGAGCTATTCGCCGGCGGAACCGGCAAAGCTTACGGTATTCGCCAATGTGCTGCTGACCGGGTATGTGCTGCCGTTTGAAATAGCAGCCGTACTGCTGTTGGCGGCGATGATCGGCGCCGTACTGCTGGCCAAAGGAGTGGAGGAAGAATGATCGGATTGGAACATTTTTTGTTTGTGGCCGCGGTATTATTTGTCATCGGCCTTTACGGGGTGCTGACCAAGCGCAATGTTACGGCCATTTTGATGAGTATGGAACTGATGCTAAATGCCGTCAATATAAATTTAATAGCTTTTTCCCGGTTTATCACTCCGGAAGCGATGACCGGTCAGGTTTTTGCCATATTTACCATCACCATTGCGGCTGCCGAACTGGCAGTTGGACTGGCACTGGTATTTCGTATATATCATGATCGCAATACGGTCGATGCCGAACAGCTGAATCGTATGCGGTGGTAGGGGAGTTGTGAATAAATATGTTTAGTCAGTATGCAGTACAACATGCCTGGCTGATTCCACTGCTGCCCTTTGTGGCTTTTGTGGTGATCGGTTTTTTCCTCAGGCGCTGCCCGCGGGCCGCTGCCGGGCTGGCGATTGGCATGAGTCTGGCGAGTTTTTTGCTGGCACTTGGCGTCGGCTATGGTGTTTTTGGCGGAGGAATAACGGTCGAGCAGCCTTGGATTCAGAAAGTTCCCTGGCTTGATATTGCCGGAATTTTTGTATCGATGGGGGTGTATCTCGACCCGCTGACGGCAATGATGCTTATGGTCGTCTCGCTGGTCTCGTTGCTGGTGCAGGTTTATTCGACCGGCTATATGGAAGGTGATGACGGCTTTGCCCGCTTTTTTGCGTTTTTGTCGTTGTTTGCGGCCTCCATGCTCGGACTGGTGCTTGCGGTGAATTTTGTACAGTTGTATGTTTTCTGGGAGCTGGTCGGCCTCTGCTCCTACTTATTGATCGGCTTTTATTTTGATCGGATTTCGGCGCGTGAAGCGGCTAAAAAAGCTTTTATGACAACCCGGATTGGCGATTTTGGGCTCTTGCTCGGGATTTTGCTGCTGCAGGTGGTCTTTGGTACGGTGGATTTTCAGCAGTTAGCGGGAATCCTTCCATTATATGTACAGGCGGGCGGAATGAGTTTGCTCACAATAGCGGCGCTGCTTATTTTTATGGGGCCGCTCAGTAAATCCGGGCAGTTTCCGCTGCATGTGTGGCTGCCGGATGCAATGGAAGGTCCGACGCCGGTATCAGCCTTGATTCATGCGGCGACGATGGTGGTTGCCGGCGTATATCTGGTAGCCAGGGTGTTTTTTCTCTTCAGCCTGTTGCCAAATGTTATGGAGGTTATTGCCTGGATCGGGGCCGTTACGGCCTGCTTTGCGGCTCTGGTAGCGCTGTCCCAGACGGACTCCAAGCGGATTCTTGCCTATTCGACGATCAGCCAGCTTGGCTATATGATGCTGGCGCTTGGGGTTGGCAGTGTGACGGCCTCGATGTTTCATTTGATGACGCATGCTTTTTTTAAGGCAGCACTTTTTCTTGGTGCCGGAGCCATTATGCATGGGCTTCATGGGCAGACGGATATTTTTGCCATGGGAGGGCTGCGCCGTCGGCTCCCGGTTACTTTTGCCGTGATGACCATCAGTGTCCTCGCGATTTCCGGGATACCGCCGTTTGCCGGGTTCTTTTCCAAGGATGAAATTTTGGCAGCTGCGGCACATGTCAGTGCCCCGTTGTATGGAATGGCTGTACTGACGGCACTGCTGACGGCCTTTTATATGGGCAGGCTGTTGTTTGTGGCTTTTTTCGGACAGGAAAAACAGGGGAATATCCCCCATGAGGCCGGTCCGGCTATGTGCTTTTCGATGATCGTGCTCAGCGTGCTGGCCGTTGTCAGTGGAGCGGCGGGATATATGTCGCATTTTGGTGAATGGGTCCGTTTTGGTCCGGCCCTGCATGAAGAACTGAATCTTGGTATTGCGGCATTTTCGACCTTTGTATCATTGCTGGGGCTTGGAGCTGCCTGGCTCGTCTATGGCCGCCGCAGTGTTTCCCCGGATCAGCTGGCGCTTAAACTCGGATTTTTCTATACTCTGAGCTACAATAAATTTTATATCGATGAATTTTATGGTTGGCTGAATCGGACGTTTGTCTATGGTATTGGTAAAATTCTTTACTGGCTTGATATCAAAGGCGTCGATGGTTTGGTTAATGGTCTGGCCTGGAGCGTTGGACATCTTGGCGATGATTTGCGGCGCTTTCAGACTGGACAGCTCCAGCAATATGGAGTGGTGATTTTTACTGCCATCATGCTGATCGCGGCTTGGGTTGTTTTTTCAAGTCCGATATTTGTGGCGGTTTTACAGCGAGGTGCTTATTAAAATGAATCAGTTTCCTTTATTAACGGCAATTTTGCTGATACCGTTGCTGGCTATTTTTGTTTTAATCGCACTGCCGCGGAAGGCTGTGCAGTCGATAAGAATTGTGGCGGCCGTGGCAACATCGCTGACCCTGTTGCTGGCTGTCTATGCCTATATAGTCTATGATTTTTCTGCTGGTGGCATGCAGTTTGTGGAACGGCTTCCTTGGATTAAAGATCTGGGCGTCAGCTATGCCCTGGGAGTCGACGGGATTTCCCTGCCGATGCTGCTGTTGACGACACTGATCGGAGTGTCAGCGGTATTTTCTTCCTGGAACATACGTGAGCGCTCAAAGGAATTTTTTGTGTTACTGCTGATTCTTTTGACCGGTGTGGCCGGGACCTTTATTACGACCGATCTGTTTATTTTTCTGCTGTTTTATGAAATGGTGGTCATTCCGATCTACATTATGGTGTTGATCTGGGGCTCGACAAAACGGGTAAGTAAGGAATACGCCGGCATGAAGCTGACAATTTATCTGCTGATTGGATCTGCGTTTATGCTGGTGGGAATTATTGCCTTGTATCTTCAGGCATATCCGGCTGGTCAGCGCACCTTTGACATGCAGGCACTGGCCCAGGCGAACTTATTGGGCAATATGCCGGAAGGCTTTCAGATTGGAGCCTTTTTTCTGCTGCTGCTGGGGTTTGGTTCCCTGTTGTCAATGTTTCCCTTTCACAGCTGGTCGCCAGACGGCTATGCGGGAGCTCCGACCGCTGTCTCGATGATTCATGCGGGGGTGCTGAAAAAAATTGGCGGCTACGGTCTGATCCGGATTGGCCTTTTGATTTTACCGCTGGGGGCAAAGTTCTGGGCACCAGTCATTGCTGTGCTTGCTGTCGGCAATGTGCTGTATGCTGCCTTCATTGCCTTGGTACAGAAGGACCTTAAGTATGTGATCGGTTATTCATCGGTATCACATATGGGGTATGTCCTGATCGGGTTTGCGGCCTTGAACGTAACTGGAATAAACGGTGCGGTAGCCAATATGTTTGCCCACGGAGTGATGAGTGCACTTTTCTTTGCGATGATTGGCTTTGTTTATGAAAAGACGCATACGCGCCATATTCCGGATATGGGCGGACTGGCCCATCAGATGCCGCATATTGCGGTCGGCTTTATGCTCGCCGGCATGGCCTCGCTGGGCCTTCCGGGGCTGGTCGGCTTTATTCCGGAATTTACGATTTTTGTCGGTGCGTTCAGTGTATATCCTGTCTGCGCGGTAGCTGCTGTTTCCGGGATTATTTTCACGGCGCTCTATGTACTGCGCTTGTTGGCGAATGTGCTCTTTGGCCCGCGACAGGAAAAATTTGATGCTTGCCCGGATGCGGTAGGCGTAGAACTGGTGCCGCTTTTTGTTCTGGGTACGGCAATCGTCCTGTTCGGCGTTTTCCCCCAGCTGCTCCTGGGCATGATAAACAGCACGGTAGCGCCGCTTATGCCGTTTTTTTCTCAGCTACATGAAGCTGCACCGGTTTTGACAGGAGGTTGGTTCTGATGAATATTGCTGTGTTGACAAGTGAACTGGCTCTCTTTATGCTGGCCAGCCTGCTTCTGGGGCTTGATCTCGTATTGCCAAAGACCATGTCACGGCGCAGTCTGGGGTATCTTGCCGCTGCCGGACTGGTGGGGGTATTTGCTTATACCTGCAGCCTTTATGGCCGTGCCGAGTATTTTATGCCGGGAATTTTCCTGCTTGATAATTTTGCGGTATTTTTTAAGCAATTGTTTTTACTGGCCGTCGGACTCAGTATCCTGTTTTCGCTGGGTTATGTGGAGCGGCTGGCGGGCTATCAGGGTGAATTTTATGCCCTGCTGCTGCTGGCACTGTGCGGTATGATGATGATGGTTTCGGCGACGGATTTGCTGACCTTGTTTATCAGTATTGAATTGATGAGCATCAGCTTTTACGTCCTGGTCGGAATGAATTTCAACAATAAGAAGTCCAGTGAAGCTGGCGTAAAATATCTTGTATTGGGCTCGCTTTCCAGTGCGGCCATGCTGTATGGCATCAGCTGGGTTTATGGGGCTTGTGGCAGCATTGTGCTGGCGGAAATATCCTTGGTGTTCACGGCGAGTCCGGCCATGCTTCTGGGGATGAGCCTGATTTTGACGGGGCTGTGCTTTAAGATGGCTGTCGTGCCGCTTCATCTTTGGGCGCCCGATGTTTATGAAGGGGCGCCGATTCCGATTACGGCTGTTTTAGCGATGAGTTCAGAGACGGCCGCAATTGCTGCTTGTCTGCGATTGTTTCTTGAAGCCTTTGCACCGTTGCAGAGTTATTGGTTGCCGCTTGTCAGCGGGGCAGCTGTTTTGAGTATGATCGTCGGCAATGTTGCGGCGATCTGGCAAAATGATATTAAGCGTCTGCTGGCATATTCCTCCATATCACAGGCCGGCTATATGCTGTCTGGACTTATTGCGGCGAATGCTGCCGGTGTTAAAGGAACGATGTTTTATGGTATGCTGTACGTTTTTGCCAATGTTGGTGCCTTTGCGGTGGTGACAGCTGTGCAGCAAAACAGCGGTTCAAGTGCTATTCGAAGTTTTTCTGGCCTGGCACAACGAGCACCCTTTTTGGCAGCAGTGATGCTGGTTTCGCTGCTGTCGATGGCCGGGATTCCGCCGATGGCTGGCTTTGCCGGCAAACTTTACCTGTTTACGGCGGTTGCCGAACAGGGGTATTTATGGGTGGCTATGGTGGGTTTTTTGATGTCAATGATCTCGGTCTATTACTATCTGCTCGTCGTCAAGGCGATGTATATGCATAAAGCCGAAGCACAAACTCCCTTTGTCTCTGGACTCTCATTGCGGCTGGCTGCAGGGATCGGATTGTTCTTCACCTTGCTGCTGGGCGTTTATCCGGAGCCTTTGGCGGCCCTGTCGACGGTTGCGGCGGCTGTTTTGTGGTAAAATAGAAAAGCTGATTGAAAAAAGACTGCGGCAGCAGTCTTTTTTTTGAAAATGAAGAGGGGATGCTGGCATGAAACTTACAGTTCTTGTTGATAACAACACAATTATTGATCAATACTATGGCGGGGAACCGGCGGTTTCCTATTTTATTGAATGTGATGGCGAGCGATATTTATTTGATGCGGGATATTCAGATTTGCTGCTCAGAAATGCCGAAAAAATGAAAATTGACCTGCTCGATTTGACGGCGGTCATTGTTTCCCATGGACATGACGATCATGTCCGCGGACTGCAATATCTGGCAGCTCAGCGGCAGACCCAGGCAGCAGACAGTAAAAAACTGCGGCTGATAGGCCATGTGGCGGCGCTTTTTCCAAAGCGGGACGGCGATCTGGCGATCGGTTCGCCGCTTACCTGTGAAGAGCTGGGGAAAATTTTTTCGCTACAGCTCAGCCGGGAGGTGCAGTATCTGTCCGAAAAACTTTTCTTTTTGGGCGAAGTGCCCCGTCCGGGGCAGTGGGAGCAGCCAGAGCCTATGGGGGAAGTCTTCGCTGAGGGCAGCTGGCAACCTGATTTTGTGTGGGATGATTCCGCGCTTGTCTATAAAGGCGAGCAGGGGTTGGTGATCATCACCGGTTGCTCGCACGCGGGGATCTGCAATATTATTGAATATGCGAAAAAGGTCAGTGGGGATGACCGGATACAGGATGTTATTGGCGGTTTTCATTTGCTGCAGGCTTCGGTGGAAAAGCTGGAAATGACAAAAGCCTATTTGAAAGAGCTTCAACCTCGGGTCTTGCATGTCGGGCATTGTACGGATTTTCAGGCAAAATGTCAGCTGGCAGCGGCTGTTAACCTGCAGGAAATTGGGGTAGGAATGGTCTTGCAGTATGATTAAACGAAAAGCCTGCCGGTACAGTTTGTACGGGCAGGCTTTTTGCTAAAAGAAGGCTACAGCCATTGCTTTTTTTTGAAAAAGCGCAGCATCATGACAGAAATTAAAGCCATAAATAGCAATAAAACGGGATAGCCGTAGGTCCATTCCAGTTCGGGCATGAATTTGAAATTCATGCCCTCGATCCCGGCAAGAAATGTCAGGGGGATGAAGATGGTTGAAATGATGGTCAGAACCTTCATGATCTCATTCATATGGTTGCTGATACTTGACAGGTAAATGTCCATGAGTCCGTTGACGATTTCCCGGAAGGTTTCGACGGCGTCAATGATCTGAACAATGTGATCGCTGATATCACGATAATAAAGACGGGTGCGGGGGTGGATCAGTTGGCTGTCAATTCGCTCGAGCGTGCTTAAAACATCGCGCAGGGGCCAGGTCGCGCGGCGGATAAACAGCAGATCCGTGCGCAGGCTTTGGATTTGTCGAATCTGTGCCGGATCGGCGGCCAGTAAAACCTGTTCCTCCAGCAGATCCAGCTGATCGCCGA
>JBOFWE010000130.1:0-1008 GCA_051653465.1 Selenomonadaceae bacterium
GTGCGCGGTGCCGGCTTAAATTCTGCCGACTGCGCCTCAAGGCGATAAATTTCACCATCCACGTCGAGCAGACAAAAGGGCTCCAAAGGCTGTGATGAAAATCTAAAATCCACCAGTTCCAGGGTTGCTCCTGCAAGTCGTTTTGTGCCAGGTTCAAATCGGCTGCGAAAATCGATGTTACAATAAGCCGACAGATTATCCGCCACTCTGGCATCATAGGAATACACGTATCCCGCCCCAGCCACCAGCCCGACTAAAAATATTGTTATCAACCCTAAAGCCACTTTTTTATACATAACGTCACCGCCTCAAAAGGGAAATTTCCTTCTATATAATATTGTAACAGTATCTGCATAAAAACTCCACCAAAATCCCCGGCATAAAAACAGCCGGCAACTCCGTTTCCGGCTGCCAGCTGTTTTGAGCCTCCTCCTATTAGGACAAGTCCGCTGCTTCCCGCATCATAATAAAGGATACAAATTGCACAACAAGTTCAGGATCAAACTGCCGCCCGGCAAACAACTGCAATTCCAGCAGGGCAGTTTTCACATCAACTGCCCGCCGATAAGGACGGTCACTTGTCATGGCTTCATAGGCAGCAACAATTGCCAGCATTCGGCACATCCAGGGGATTGCTTCCCCCTGTAGTCCAAAAGGATACCCTTCCCCATTCCACCATTCATGATGATGTAAAATCCAGGCGGCAATTGGCTGCAACTCCTGCGCCGACAGTGCTATCCGATACCCGATTTCTACGTGCTTTTCCATTTGTCTTCGTTCCGGCACTGAAAAAGAAGCTGGTTTTTGCAGCAGCTTTTCCGGCACCCCGATGTCACCGATATCGCGAAACTCGACAAACAGGCGCAGCTCCGTAAGATCAGCGCTCGCCAGGCCAAAGCTTTTAGCAAAGTCCACGGCCAACCCCAGCATACGCGCAGTTCGTTCCGTGCGGCTACGATCACGGACCACGAGCAGCTGCTGTAAAGACTGGACCAACGAGCCTCGCCC
>JBOFWE010000131.1:0-4687 GCA_051653465.1 Selenomonadaceae bacterium
AGACTTTCTCCCGTGCTTCGATCTTTGATCTGCACTAAATCCTCTGTTCTTAGCCGTCCGCTAAGGACCTTGGTACCCAGTGTCGATACAGAAAAAGAATTTGGTTCCTCTCCGGTAAAGGATACCAGTTTGAGCGGGTGCTCCAGGGCAGCCTGGTTTTCCAAAAGGGTCTGCATGACCTCTGTGGCCATAAGCACCCCTAAAGCACCATCAAACATTCCGCCATTGGGGACGGTATCGTGATGTGAGCCGAGAACGATGGGCTTTTTACTGGTAATACTTTCGGGATTTTCTGCCCAAAGATTTGCAATCGGATCAATTTTTACCAGCAGACCAAGTTCATCTCGCCAGCAGTTGATCAGCCATTTTCTTGCCTCGGCATCAGGCGCGCTGGCAAGCTGTCGGTCGATGCCGCCGTTTTTATTCTGTCCGATTTTTGCCAGGTCTTGCAGTCGGGTCATAAGCCGAGCGGAATTTATTTTGTACTTGGTTGCTGTTTCCTGTTTGGTTTGCATCGAAACCACTCCTTGCGCTAATAGTTTCATTTTTAAACATAATAGAATGATGATATTATTCAACAGAGGATAAAAAAAAGCGCATACTGCTGTTTTGCAGTAAGCGCCTTTGCTTGAAATCTTGTTTACATGTATTATAATATCATAGTTATTAAAAAGCAATACTTTATTTAAATATCTTTTCCTGAAATATTATTGTTCAGTGAGTGAAGTATACATCATCACGCCGTTCAATTTCCTCGATTTTTTCCATACGGGCTTCCAGTCCTGGCATTTGTTTGGCTGCATCGCGAAGCAAAAGATTAAAAAAAGCGATGGGCGTACTGTAAATATCAAACAGTGACGACGTGGTCACTGAGACAAGAATGCTGGCACTGGCCAAGCTGACAATTGGAGAAAATTTGCTGTCGGTAAGAGCGCAAATTGAAAAGCCCTTTTGCTTTAAGTTGGTGCATTTTTGAATGAGTACATTCGGATAGCGTGGAAATGCCACCGCGATAATATTCACCTGTTTCGGGTCGAGCAATTCCAGCGCTTCCCATTCTGGGGTATCGGGAAGCGCAATGCTCACATCCGGGCGCATTTTATGCAAAATATAGCTCACATAAGGTAAGATAGTTGCCGACATGCGGGCGGAAATCAGTATCAGCGGCTTATCGGAAAGAATAGCCTGCAGCATTTTATCGTAATCTTCCCCCTGCATGATCTGAATGAGTTCATCCATATTCCCGAGTTCCACATCGAGTATCGTGCGCAAGGGGTTGTCAAGATCATGTTCCTTACTGTATTGCAGGCGCTGCGGTGCCGTGAGCTGCTTGCTTACCAGGCGCTGCAGATTGCGCAAAAACTCATTGTAGCCATGATAGCCCAGGGCAATAAAAAAGCGGGATACGCTGCCCTGGCTGACCCCCATTTTTTCAGCCAGCTCATTGGCGGTCATAAAAATAATGCGCAAATAGTTTTTCTCGATGTATATAGCAATTTTTTGATACGTTGGCGATTCCTTTGCTACATGCATAAACAGGGTCTCAAGTTCTTCAAAACTCCGGAATGCTTTTTGCGTTACCAGATCAATCACCTTCTCTTTTTGATGAATGAACTTATTATAAAATACTTGTATGAATTTTTCAATCAATATTTATCGGGCTGATCCGTGAAACACATATAAATTTCCTGCGACATCAGGCTTGGCAGTGGTAAAATAATGGCGGCAAAAAGAAACAGGTGCGATAAAACAGCACCTGTTGGACCTTGGCAAGCTGGATTACAGCAGCTGATATAGTAAGCCCTGTTCGGTGCTGTACCAGATGAACTGGCCATGTCCTCGGCGAGGCAGTCGTACGGAAAAATCCCATTCCGGGTATTGTTTGATGAAATGGATTTTGTCACCGGTAACGAAAGCGGCAAAGGAAATATAGGACGACTTTGTCATCGGATGATGGCTGGTAATGTACCAGTCATCTTCAATTTGCTCGACGGATAATTGCTCCGTATGTGCGGCCTTTCTAGGTTTTTGTGCTGGCAATTTTTTGCCGCAGCAGGAAACTTCGGCATTGCCCGTACAAAAGGAAATATTGTGACAGCTTGGGCAGATATAATACGTGCTGTTTTTCATATTGCCCCCTACCTTTTCATTTGGAGCTATATCACCGGATAATAATTTTTGAATGTCAATGCTGAACCGTTCGGCGAGGGTTGCCAGCAGTGATATATCCGGACAGCCCAGCCCACGTTCCCATTTTGAGACCGTTTTATCGCTGATATGAAGCGTATCGGCGAGTTCTTTTTGTGTCAGCTGCTGTTCCTGGCGCAAGATTCGAATGATATTACCCACTTTGTGGTTTTCCATATATATAATCTCCTTTCCTTGCTGTTCTTAATTTTATAGCAGTTTTGGTTCCGGTTCAATAAACGCTCCGTAGAGTCGCGGCAAAGATTAATGGATGGTATAATACTGTTTATAGCCGGCAGATCGCCATTTGATTGAGGAGGAATTCAGATGATTACAGCCAAAAGTCGAGCGCAAACCTATTTAACGGAAATAACAAATGGCCCGGTAGAGATTTTTGCTGATGTTGCTGCTGAAAAAGGCGGCAGCGGTAAGGCATTTCGTCCCCATCAGCTGCTATGTGCCAGTCTGGCCTCTTGTCTCAATATCACCGTACGAATGGTGCTGGAACGAAAAGCAATTGCCTATGATGAAGTTGTCGTGCATGTCGACTTGGATCAAACAGTCACGGAAAAGACCCGGTTTATATATGATGTAGATATAGTCGGCGTTTCTGCCCAGGACAAGGAGTTGGTATTGCGCATCGTTTCTACTTGCCCAGTAAAGGAAACACTGGCGAGGCCGATGGAATTTTACCGAAAAGATGACGAAGGCGATCAACGGGAGTGATTTTTATGGATGTACTGACAGTGATAAAAAACCGGCGCAGTGTCCGGGCGTTTAATGGACAGGCTTTATCGGCGGAGCTCTTGCAGGAGCTCTTGCTTATGGGAACGAAAGCTCCCTCGGGTAAAAATCGACAGCCCTGGAGCTTTGTTGTCTTACAGGAAAAGGCCAAGGAACGCCTTGTTTCCCTGATGGAGAAAACTGCCGGGGAAAAGGAAGCTAAGGGGCAAAATATCGGCAGTTTGCGCATCAGTTTGCAGGCAATCCATGAAGCTGGTGCCATTGTTTTGGTGTATAATCCGTATGCCCGGCTTGAGCCGGATTATTCGGCCAATCGCCGCCTGATGGACACGCAATCTATCGGAGCGGCCATCGAAAATATTATCCTGGCAGCTGAAGCGCATTCTTTAGGGACCCTTTGGATTTGCGACGTCTTTCAGTGCGAGCCGGCCATCAGTGATTGCTTTGGACAAGCGCATGAGTTGGTAGCTGCTGTAGCCATCGGTTATCCTGCCCAGCATCCTTATGAACGGCCACGAAAATCATTGGAGCAGGTGACAACTTGGCTGTGTGATTAATGCCTGTTTCACAAAAAAACTGCGCCCTGACGGTGAATACCCATCATGACGCAGTTTTTTGCGAAACTATTTTTATACAGCAGCGAAGAAATTTAAAGCTGCTATATTGTGGTAGCTTTAGTTAAACTTCAAATCCTTCAGCATATATTCTTTGTTCAGTTCCTTTAATTTTTCTTTTGCTTCCTCCAGGCTGTTGCCGAGCGTAATGTTTTGCCGGCTTTTATCCATTGTAATTAAAAGAAACTCCCCATTACAACGGATAAGTCCTTCTTTTGTCTGGCCGTTAAACGTATAATTTTCAAATGAAGCTGACATATAGTTTATCTCCTTTGGGACAATATTTTAATATTTAATAAAATTCGTGTTCTTTCCCTGTAAATCCTGCTAGAAAATACCAGCGTTTTCAAATGCTTAAATCATAAAATATTTAAAAAAATCTGAAAATAACTTGGCTATCCTTGCTGGATGCGATATAATAAAATTGTAAATTTGTTGCAGGCGGAAAAAGCGCCGAGCTGAGGGAGGATCACATTATGAGCGAATTATTACCTGCTGAAAGAGTAATTAAGCTTGCTGAAAAGGTCTTTGACGAAAATCATTTTGCTGGATTGCGGGAAGATTTTGTCGGTGATTTGCTGCATGGTCAATTTCGTTATCAGTCGAAAGACTTTAGTTCCTATTTAATCGGTACGGATCTGACGATGAAAGATGTGGACGATGCCCTGGTTCTTTGGGAGCAGCATATGCATCATTTTAAATTATTACCTGCTGAAAGAGTAATTAAGCTTGCTGAAAAGGTCTTTGACGAAAATCATTTTGCTGGATTGCGGGAAGATTTTGTCGGCGATTTGCTGCACGGTCAATTTCGTTATCAGTCGAAAGACTATAGTTCCTATTTAATAGGCACTGGCCTGACGATGAAGGATGTGGATGATGCCCTTGTTCTCTGGGAGCGGCATATGCACCATTTCGAATTATAAATATAAAGGGGCTGTGACAAAATGAGCAATCATTTTGTCCACAGCCCCTTTTTCTATGCATCTTGAGGTAGCAAACAGGCAATTACTGAAAAAAGGGCATACGACCCCTTTCCCCATAAAAACTGCTTTTTTACAGTTTATGCGGCGTTCTTCAAACGTAGTCTTTTATTGTGGTATTTATAAAGATTGTGCCCGATGGAAACCAGGAAAATCTCTAGC